>NZ_VNIB01000001.1:0-300000 GCF_008124615.1 Geothermobacter ehrlichii | reverse complement strand
CCCTGAGCAAGCTGCTCGACGACAGCCTCGGGCTGATGGACTATGTCGAACTCGCACTGGAAACCGGCCGCATCAACCTGTTGGCCATGGAGCTGCTCAACAAGGCCCATACCGACCGCTACGGCCATCCGGTACCAACCCCCGTCCAGCTCGGCACCAAGGCCGGCAAGGCGATCCTGGTCTCCGGCCACGATCTGCGTTTCCTCGAAGAACTGCTCAAGCAGACCGAAGGCAAGGGCATCAACATCTACACCCACGGCGAAATGCTGCCGGCCCACGGTTATCCCGGTCTGAAAAAATATGCCCACCTGGTCGGCAACTTCGGCGGCGCCTGGCAGGATCAGTACAAGGAGTTCCAGGACTTTCCCGGTGCCATCATCTTCAACACCAACTGCATCCAGCGTCCGGCCGACAACTACAAGGACCGGCTCTTTACCTGGGGGCGTGTGCAGTATCCCGACGTTCGTCACATCGACGGCTGGGATTTCTCCGAGGTGATCGAATGCGCCCTGGCCTGTGACGGCTTCGAGGACAACCCCGGCAAGGAGATCCTGGTCGGCTTCGGCCACAACGCAGTGCTCGGCGTCGCCGACAAGGTGATCGAGGCGGTCAAGTCCGGCGCCATCAAGCACTTCTTCCTGGTCGGCGGCTGCGACGGCGCCAAGTCGGGCCGCAACTACTACACCGAGTTCGCCGAAAAAGCCCCCAAGGATACGGTCATCCTCACCCTGGCCTGCGGCAAGTACCGCTTCAACAAGATGGATTTCGGCGACATCGGCGGCATTCCGCGCCTGCTCGACGTCGGTCAGTGCAACGACGCCTATTCGGCGGTGCAAATCGCCCTGGCCCTGGCCGACGCCTTCGACTGCGGCGTCAACGACCTGCCGCTGTCGATGATCCTCTCCTGGTACGAGCAGAAAGCGGTCGCCATTCTGCTGACCCTGCTCCACCTGGGGATCAAGAACATCAAGCTCGGTCCCTCGCTGCCGGCCTTCATCACGCCCAACGTGCTGAACTTTTTGGTCGAAAACTACAACATCGCTCCGATCAGCACCGCAGAAGAGGACCTGAAGCAGATTCTCGGCTGAACCCAGCCGGGCTCTGAAACGAAAAAAAGGGGTCGCCGCAAGGTGGCCCCTTTTTTCAGTCTGCTTAAAAAACTCTGCAGCTTGACTTACGCACGCGCTATTCGACGTACAGAGTCAAGCACACCTCATGCTCCGCAATTAGATGCCTTGCATCCGATCCTTTTTGAGCAACCTGTCAGGCTGGCCCGCTCAGGCCGTCCGCTGCAGCAACTCGAGCAATCCACGCAACAACTGCGCCGGACCCGGCGGGCAACCGGGAATGACCGCATCGACCGGAATCACATTGGCAACAGCGCCGCAACTGGCGTAGGAGCTGCCGAACTCGCCGCCGCAACCGGCACAGTCACCCATGGCGACCACCAGTTTCGGCGCCGGAGTGGCGGCATAGGTGCGCCGCAGAGCCTCTTCCATGTGGCGGGAGACAACGCCTGTCACCAGCAACAGATCGGCATGGCGCGGCGAAGCGACAAAATGAATGCCGAACTGCTCGATATCGTAGAAACTGTTGTTGACCGCGTGCATTTCCAGTTCGCAGCCATTGCACGAACCGGCATCGACCATGCGAATGGCCAGCGATCGCCCGAAGCTGCGGGCAATCTCCCTCTGGCAGGCAGCTCCCAGTTCCGCGATTCGGGAATCGACTTCAGGCAGAGGTTCAGTCAATTTACCGGTACGACGGATTCGATCAAAAATGCGAAGCATGATTGAAACCCTTAAAAGACTTCAGAAGTCAGAAACCCAGTCCATGTTTTCAGAGCAGAAACGAGCAATTTTTCGCAAGGTCAAGGAACCCGGGCATCTGCGCGGAGGGGTAGTCGGCTACGCCGCACAAGCAAACGCACAGGGTGACGCCGAGATTGCGAAAAAGGGCCGTTTCTGACTGAAAACTATAAATCGTGCCCCGAATAGGAGCCATTCACCGACTTGTTGTTCACCGGAAAATCAGGCACGATCACATCCGCAAGCAGCACTTCCAACGCCGGCCATGACAGCCAGCTCGGATCGCGCGGAAAGTAACGCTCCACCCTCCCTTCGGGCGACAACCGGACAAAGGCGACCGTCTCGCCGCGCCAGCCTTCGATCAGGCCGATCCCCTCGACATCACGTCCGGGAGCGGGACAGTCGACACACAAAGCACCCTCCGGAAGCCTGGCCAGCAGCTGTTCGATCAGACCGACGGCGACCAGCACTTCCTCGCCACGAACACGGACACGCCTGGCGACATCCCCATCCGGATAGGCCGGCACCTCGACCCGAAGTTGATCGTAGGGGGCGTAGGGAGCATCGCGGCGCAGATCGTCCTGCAGGTTGGAAGCCCGGCCGACATACCCGGTAACACCGAGACGCCTCGCCGTCTGTGGAGTAAGGACCCCGGTCCCGCGCAGCCTGTCCTGCAGACTCGGGTATTCGAGCAGCAACGGCAGCAGCTCTTCGACATCGGCGCGCAGCTCAGCCAGCGCTTCACGCATGGCCTTCACGCCGCTGGAATCGAGATCGACCGCCACGCCCCCCGGAACCACCCGGTCGAACAGCAGCCGATGGCCGAACAGTTCCAGGTTCTGGCGCAACACCAGCTCGCGCAGCCGGCTCATCTGGACCTGGGCGAAGGCAAAACCGACGTCATTGCAAATCGCTCCGATGTCGCCGAGATGATTGGCTATTCGCTCCCGCTCGGCCAGAATTGCCCGCAGGACCAGGGCCCGTGCCGGAACCTCGACGCCCAGAGCGCGTTCCACGGCCTGGCAGGCTGCCCAGCCGTGAGCCACAGCGCTGTCGCCGGACACCCGGCAGGCCAGACGCGCCAACCCGGTCAGGTCGCGCCCCTCGGCAAGCTTCTCGACCCCCTTGTGAACGTAGCCGAGACGTTCCTCCATGCGCAGGATCGTCTCGCCGACCGCCTGAAACCGAAAATGTCCGGGCTCGATGATGCCGGCATGCACCGGCCCGACCGGAATTTCATAGACCCCCTCGCCATCGACGGATGGGAAGGGATAATCACTGTCGGCCGGCGTCGCGTCCTTGCTACTGCCGGAAAGCGGAAACTCCCGGCGCAGAGGGAAATCGTCCCCGGCCCAGGCCCGATGCCGCAGCCAGCGGCGAGAGTCGGGATGGTCGACAAAACGCACCCCGAACATGTCGCTCAGGGTTCGCTCCGGACGATTGGCAGCAACAAAAAACGGCGTCTGCGAAGGCAGTTCCGGCTGTTCATCGCTGACCGCGGTCACCAGCAGCAGATAGCCGTCGCAACCGAAAAGGAGCGAACGGATGACTATTTCCGGCGGCCGATGGTCGCCCCAGATCGCCGACCAGCGTACTCCCTGCTGCGCGGCGATCGCGGCGGCACGCCCCCAGTCCCCGGCAGCGATCCGCAGCCGGCCCCGCAAACCGGGAAGCGCGCCAAGCGCCTCGGCAAGACCGGCGTCGATCAGCCGCGCGGCCAGGTCGCCAACCTTTGCGCCGGTGATATCGGCGGCTTGCACGCAACTCATAGCACCCCCTTTCCGACCACCATGATGGTCGCCTGATCGAGCCAGCGTGAAAGGACGTCGGGAATCGAGATCCCCAGCCACAGCACCAGCAGCAGGTGCAACAGCACCGGCAGCAGGTTGGCCCTGACCGGCCTCTGTCCCTGCGGCGGCTCACCGAATACCATCGGCTGCAGATGGCGGAACAGTCCGGCAAAGGCGACAGCAAGCCCGAGCAACAGCGGAATGACCAGCCAGGGCCAGCTCTTCATGGTCGCCGAGAAGAGCAAAAATTCGCTGGTAAACACCCCGAAAGGAGGGAATCCGGCAATGGCCACCGTACCGAGCAGAAGACTCCAGCCGATGGCTGGCTGGGTGCGAATCAGGCCGCGGATTCTGTCGATGCTCTGGGTGCCGGCGACATGGGCGGCATGGCCAACCGTGACAAAAATGGCCGACTTGGTGAGCGAATGAACGATCATGTGCAGCAGGCCTCCGAAGGTAGCCAGCGGACCGCCGATACCGAACGCCAGGGTCATCAGCCCCATGTGTTCGATCGACGAGTAGGAAAACATCCGTTTGATGTCCCGCTGCCGGTGCAACAGGATACCGGCAACGGTAAAGGAGAGCATGCCGAAACCCATCATCAGGTAGCCGGGCAGGTGATTGCCAAGAGCCGGCTCGATCAGCATCTTGTAGCGCACGACAGCATAGAGAGCGACGTTGAGCAGCAGTCCGGAAAGGATCGCCGACATCGGCGTCGGGCCCTCCGAATGTGCGTCCGGCAACCAGTTGTGCAGCGGCACCAGTCCGATCTTGGTGCCGTAACCGACCAGCAGAAAGACGAATGCCAGGGTGAGAACCGTCGGCTCAAGCTGCGCGGCATGCTCTTTCAGCACACTCCACAAAAGGGCCTCCTCGACCCCGGGCAACACCCGTTCGGCGGCGAAATAGACCAGCACCGTACCGAACAGGGCCTGGGCAATGCCAACCCCGCAGAGGATGAAATATTTCCAGCCGGCCTCGATCGATTCGGGAGTGCGGTAGAGGGATACCAGCAGCACCGTCGCCAGCGTCGCCCCCTCGACAGCCACCCAGAGCAGCCCGAGATTGTTGGTGGTCAGCGCGACCAGCATGGTCAGCAAGAAACCCTGGTACATCGAATGGTAGAGGCGCATGCGGGCATCGTCGACCCGGCCGATCTCGACCTCGTGCGCCATGTAGGGACGCGAAAAGATGGCCGTTGTCAGGCCGACCAGGGCGTTGACCAGAATCAGATAGACGTTGAAGGCATCCACATAGAAGAGCTTGCCCGGCGACATCAGGGGGCCATGATCGAAAACGTTGATGGCGCAGAGCAAAGAGGTGACAAAGGTGGCGATGCAGACCAGCAGGTTGAGCGTGCCGGCAAATTTCCAGTGGCCGATGACGGCAAAAACCAGTGTTGCCGTCAGGGGGATGAGCAGGGTCAGATAGAGAGCGATCATCGATCCACCTCGTGCAGCCGGTTCAGGTGATCCACATCCAGCGAACCGATGCCTGAACGCAGCTGGAAGAAGAAAATACCGAACAGAATGGCCGCAACCAGCACGTCGAAGGCGATGCCGAGCTCCACCACCATCGGCATGCCGTAGGTGGCCGAGACGGCCGCGAAAAAAAGACCGTTTTCCATCGACATGAAACCGATCACCTGGGCGACCGCCTTGCGCCGGGTGATGATCATCAGCATGCCGACCAGCACCACCGCCAGGGACACCGCTATGGTGTTGCGGGTGGCGAGAAAGGAAAGTTCGCGGATCGGCAGCACCACATAGTAACTGAACAGCACCAGCGCCCCGCCGCCGATCATGATCAGCGACGGACCGCCAACCGTCTCGACCTCGCGGCGGATGTCGAGTTTTACCACCAGCCGCCTGAGCTGCCAGGGGATGAAAACGACCTTCAATGCCAAGGTCATGAACGCGGAAATGAAGAGATGATGCCGCCCGGAAGTCAGGGCCATGAGACAGGTGGCAACGAAGAGCAGTCCCCCCTGCCAAGCAAAGGTGTGAATCAGGCTGACGATGCGATTCTGCGCCAGCAGCAGAAAGGACGTAAAGAGAACCAGAGCCGCCAGTGTCAGAACGGCCTGTTCCGCCAGGGGAAGCTGGGTCAGGGACATGATCAGTTCACCTCCAGAATCACGTGGCTGAGCATGCCGAGCAGGCAGAGAATGAAAGCCAGGCCGAGGTATTGCGGCACCCGGAAGAGGCGCATCTTGGCCAGCCCGGTTTCGGCCACGGCCAAAGCCGTCCCCAGCAGCAGAAGCTTGCCGGTGATCACCGCCAGACCCAGCAGCAACGGCAGTGGCGTGAAGTCGTTCGCCACGCCCCAGGGGCAGAAGAGGTTGACCAGCAGAACGCTGTAGATCATCAGCTTCAGCATCGCCCCCCACTCCATCAGCGCCAGGTGGCGACCGCTGTATTCGAGAATCATCGCCTCGTGGACCATGGTCAGTTCCAGATGGGTGGCGGGGTTGTCGACCGGGATACGGCCGGTTTCGGCCACCGCCACCAGCACCAGGCCCATGGCGGCAAATACGAACGAAGGATAGAGCTGAAAGGGTTGCGCGATCAGGTAGCCGATCATCGTGGCCAGGTTGGTGCTGTGCACGGTCATCGCCAGGGTAAAGACCCCCATCAGCATCGCCGGTTCGGCCAGCGAGGCAATGGTCATCTCGCGCGACGATCCCATGCCGCCGAAGGCGGTGCCGACATCCATCCCGGCCAGGGCCAGAAAGAAACGTCCAAGCGCGAAAAAGCCGACCAGGACGATGACGTCGGCAATGGCCGCGGTCGGCAAGCCGATTGCCACCATCGGCACCACCGAGCAGGCCAGCGCGGTGATGCTAAAGACCACGTAGGGCGCGATGCGAAAGATCGGACTGGCGCTCTCCGCAACCACCACTTCCTTGCCGAACAGACGCACCAGATCGCGATAGGGCTGCCAGGGAGGCGGTCCCTGCCGGGACTGCAGCTTGCACTTGATCCACTTGACCCAGCCGGTCAGAAAAGGAGCGCCGAAAACCAGCAGACCGGTCTGGATGATGGCGAGCACCCAGCCTTTCATAACGACACCACCAGCAACAGAACGAGCAAGGTAAAAAAGGAATAGGCGAGATAGGTGCGGATATTGCCTCCCTGAATCATCGCCAGCCGCCGTGCGCCGGCCAGCAGCAGGCGACCGATCGGTTCATAGAATTTCAGCCAGGCCCAGTCGCCGATCTTCAGCCGGTAACGCCCACCGGGCGATCCCGTCGCGGATTCCTGGAATGATTCCTCGATCGGCCACACCGGCCGGAAGATGCGACGTATCGGCATGGTGAAGGCCGTCGCCGTGTACTGCATGCGGGCATTCAGCGGGCCGAAGCCGCAATCCCAGGCAGAGCCGATCCGCACTGGCGTTTTCCGCCGCCGCGGATGCACCCAGAGCCAGGACAGCAGCCAGGCCAGACCTACCCCCAGCAGCACCATCGGCGCACCATAGGACGCTACATGTGGAGCAACCGGTGTCAGCCAGAGCCAGCCGTGAGCGGTGGTCTCCGGCATGCCGCCGGGAAAGAAGAGCCGCGCAACATGCTCCAGCCGGCCAACGGTCCAGGAGGGCAACACGCCGAAAAACAGACAGAGCAGTGCCAGAAGGATCTGTCCCAGCAGCGGACCTTGTCCGGTTTCCCGGGCCGAGGCACAGTTTTCACTGCGGGGCAGGCCAAGAAAACAGACGCCGTACACCTTGACAAAGCAGGCGGCCGCCAGGGCGCCTGTCAGGGCGAGAACCGCGGCGGCCACAGGAATCAGGGCCGCCAGAATGTTGTTGGTCAAAACCGGCCCCTGCAATGCAGTCTGAAAGGTCAGCCACTCGGAGACGAAGCCGTTGAATGGCGGCAGTGCCGATATACTGATGCAACCGATCAGAAAACAGGTTGCGGTGACCGGCAATCGGCGAATCAGACCGCCCATCTTTTCCAGATCATGTTCATGGCTCTGCTGCAAAATGACACCGGCGCCAAAGAAGAGCAGGCTTTTGAACAACGCATGATTGAGGCAGTGGTAGAGCGCCGCGACCAGACCCAGTGCCGCCAGGGCCGGATGGCCGGTCCCGGCAAAAATCATCGACAGACCAAGGCCAATGTAGATGATGCCGATGTTCTCGACGCTATGGTAGGCGAGCAGGCGCTTCAGGTCGTGCTGCATCAGGGCGTAAAGAACGCCGAGCACCGCCGAAGAGCTGCCGACAAACAGAGCCAGCGCCCCCCATTGCCAGTGAATGCCGCCGAGCAGATGGTAGGTGAAGCGGATAAAACCGTAGACCGCCACCTTGAGCATGACGCCGGACATCAGCGCCGAAACGTGACTCGGCGCAACCGGATGGGCCTGGGGCAGCCAGACATGCAGTGGCACCACGCCGGCCTTCATGCCGAAACCGATGAAGGCCAACAGAAAGGCAACTGTACTCCAGCCGTCCGAGAGCTGGGCTCGGGCCATGTGGGTGAAGTCGAACCCCTGCCCGAATCCCGCCAGCACCCCGTAGCCAAGCAGGATGAACAGCCCGCCGACCTGTGCCATCAGCAGATAGATGAAGGCAGCCTGCCGGTTGACCTCATGCTGATGCTGGTAGGCGACCAGAAAATAGCTGGTCACCGACATCATTTCCCAGCCGATCATGAAAGAAAAGGCATCGGCTGCCAGCAACACGATATCCATGCCGGCAACAAACAGCCCGGTGAAGAGGGTCAGCGGCAGCAACGGCTGCGGCCCCTCCTCATACTCCCGGACATAGGCTGGTCCGTAAATGGCCGCCACCAGGGCAACCAGACTGACCACGGCCAGAAAAAACCCGGAAAGCGCGTCGAGGCGCAGGTGACAATTCAGCCAGGGCAGCCCGACCGGAAGAATGTCACGCCCCCCCTTTCCTCCGGCCAGCGCAGTGACCCCGCTGATGACACCAGCAAGGCCAGAGATGCCCAACAGAGGAAAAGCCGTCATTTTGACGGCCATGCCGTTGCGTGGCCAGAGCAGCGGCAACAGTCCCGACAACAGGGCGGCGACAACGGCAACATAGGCATAAGACATTGACATGATCTCCATAACCTCCCTGAGAGGAAAAATGCGCCGGCAAGACCCTATCGCGTTTCGGTTCGCGTCCCGGCGCTTCGTTCCAGAACCGCGAATATTTCTTCCCTGCTCCCCTGCCGCCCAAGGACTTCACGAACCTGCGGATCGTGCAGCACATGCGCCACCTGACGCAAAAGATGCAGATGAGCACGCAGTGTCGGCGCAAGCGGCACGAAAAGAACCCTGACCGGCAACCCGTCGAGCGCACCGAAATCGACCGGATGTTCGAGAAAGGCCAGGGTCAGGGTCGGCCGATTCAGGTTGAGCAGGCCGGGACTGCGCGGATGCGGCAGGGCCACGCCATCGCCGCATGCCGTTGAAGCCAGGTTTTCACGGGCGATCAGAACCTGCTGCAGGTAATGGCGGTCGACCTCTTCCGGCAGCCGCAAATCTCTCACCAGGGATCGCAAGACCTCGTCCCGGTTCCGGCCCTCCAGCCGGTAGATAATGCCGCCGGCTTCCAGCGCATCCCGCAGTTGAGGCAAGGGGCGGGCATCTTCTTCCGGTTCGGCATGGGCGTCGGCGGAAATGCCGATGCGACGGGAGGTCGCCCATTCGATAAGCTCGGCCCGGTTGAACCTGTAACTGCCACGGACCTTGTAAACCGGTATTGCGCCCTGCTGAATCCAGCGATAGATGGTTTTTTCCGATACCGTCAGCAGTGCCGAGGCATCCTTGACCGACAGATTCATTAAATTCCCCGCTTTTTACTCTTGATTGGACAATTTTGGACATTATTTGACTTTTTCAAAAAATGTCAAGCACCATCCCCAACACGATCCTGCACCAGAACAGCCCCCTTGACTTGTCCCCTCACTTATCCAAGAATTGCAATTATTGAATAAGAAAAAGCAGGCCCATCCTTGGGGGCAGAAACCCAAAGGAATTCAAGGGCAAAAGAGCATGTTCGACAGCCCAGAGACGGCGGAAAGGACGGAAGCTGCAAACGCAGGCAGCCAAGACGCGAAGAGAAAAACAGACAGACGACTTTCGCCGTCAAACACGAAAACGGGAGGAATCACGATGCCGATCTACGAATTCTACTGTGCCAAATGCCGAGAAAAATTCGAGAAACTGAGCCGAAGCGGCGCACTCGAGCATCCCTGCCCGATCTGCGGCGAAACCGCGACCCGCGCGGTGTCCGTGCCGGCGGCCGCGCTGGGCGGCGCCGGCGGCGGCAACTCCTGCGGGGGCGGCAGCACAGGCTTTACCTGAGCCTGACTCGGACCGGCCGTGCGTCGGTCATGAAAAATCGAAGGGGCGCCGACGGCGCCCCTTTTCTTCGTTGCCTTTTGCAATCCACATTCAGTTTTCGAGGATAAACCCTTTTGCCGCCTGAAGGATTTCGTTCAGCTCATCTTCAGTCGACGCTTCGGCGTAGACCCGGACAACCGGCTCGGTGCCCGACTTGCGGAACAGCACCCAGCAACCGTTTTCAAGCAGAAACTTGGTGCCGTCGACCGTCACCACGTCCGTAATCCGGCGGCCGGCGATGCTGTCCGGAGTCGCAGCCACCTTGTCGGCATAGGCGGCCTCGAGACCGGAGGTCAGCTGCAGGTTGATCCGTCGGGTATGAAAGGTCCCGACCTTGCGGTACAGCGCGTCAAGAAGCTGCTTGAGCGACTTGCCGGTGCGTGCCACCATCTCCGCCACCAGCAGGCAGGCCAGAATCCCGTCCTTGTCCGGGACGTGGCCGCGAATGGAGAGACCGGCGCTCTCCTCGCCGCCGATGAGGATGCGGTCGTCCCGGATGTATTCGCCGATATATTTGAACCCGACCGGGGTTTCGAGCAGCTCCTGACCGTGACAGGCGGCGACTGCGTCGAGAAAATGCGAAGTCGCCACCGAACGCGCCAGCGCTCCCTTCTCCTCTCTGACGGACAACAGATAATCGGCCAGCAGCGCCAGAACGTAGTTGGGCTGGATATAGCTGCCGTCAGCGTCGAGAATACCGAAGCGGTCGGCGTCACCGTCGGTTGCCAGACCGAGGGTGATACCCTCGTCGTCCCTGACCAGCTGAATGAAATCCTGGATGTTCTCTTCCGCCGGTTCGGGAGGAAAGCCGCCGAAACAGGGATCGGGCTGACCGTTGACCGTGGCCACGGCGACGCCGGCCTCAAGCAGCAGACGGTCGAGATAACCGCGGCCGGTCCCGTACAGCGGGTTGACCGCCACACGCATGCCGGCGCTGTGGATGGCGCGAAAATCGATGAGATCGCGCAGCTTATCGCGGTAGCTCTCCCCCGGGTCGATATCCTTCAGCAGTCCCTGCTGGCGCGCCTGGCCGAAGGTCAGCTCGCGATAGGTCATCTCGCCAAGCATACTGTTGGCCCGCTGCTCGATGTCGCGTGTCGTTTCCGGCAGAGCCGGACCGCCCCAGGCCGTAGAGAACTTGAGCCCGTTGTATTCTCCCGGGTTGTGGCTGGCGGTGAAATTGATGGCGCCGGCCGCCCGGCGCCTGAGAATCTCGTGGGCGATGACCGGAGTCGGCGTATCCCGGTCGCAGAGAAAAACCCGGATCCCCGAACCGGTGAGTACCCGCGCCGCTTCTTCGGCAAAACGCCTGCCGAGAAACCGCGTGTCGTAACCGATGACGACACCGCCCTCCGCCACCCCTTCGTCGTGCAGGTAGTCGGCGATGGCCTGGCAAACGACACGTGCCCGTTCAAAGGTGAAATCCTCGGCGATGACGCCTCTCCAGCCGGAAGTTCCAAACTTGATCTGCGACATGATTTTCCTCCTGGGATTCATTTGCAACACCCTGCAGGGACATGACGCTGGCAACAATCAGTTCATGCCCTGCGCCAAAAACAATACCAGCTGACAGAAAATATGAAAGCCTCGACGGCAGCAAACAGAACGCGACGGACGGCTTCAGTCCTCGTCCCACAGCCGGGGATGCTTGACGCCGGTGCGTCCGCGGACGTAGGGACAGTCGCCGGGCAGGACGCCCATATCGAGAATCGTTTCATCGAGGGGAACGCATTCGGGATGAATCCGGTGCCGCTGGTCATAGACCCTGCAAAGCCGGGTTTCGGGATCGAGGTGGGGACAGGGGCGATCGGTATAGTAGACCTCCCCTTCATATTCGATCTTTTCGAAGCAGCAGCGGCCGCAACGCTCGCAGAGCGCTTCCCAGACGGGTGATTGCGGAGCGGGACGTTCTTTCATGACGCGGGCAGATTAGTCCCGGCCGACATGAGGGTCAAGGCAAAAAATGCGAAAATACATTGACATCGGCTGCCGGTTCGGTTATTTAATACCGTCTTTGAGTTAATGACAACGATCCCAACAGAACGTTCAAGGAGATTTGCCACCATGCAGTGTCAGACAGTTCAGCCCGGTGTCGAGTGCACCTTCTGGAGAAAGAACGGCTGCACCTTCGAAGGGAACTCATGCCAGCCGATCGTCGAGCAATGCGAAGGTTGTGAGCGTATCGTCGAAAGCAAGATCGGCAAGGTCTGCTCCGTCGCTCCTTCTCCCGCCCAGAAGTGGGCTGTCAACATCTGCAATTTCGCGACCCACAAGAAGGTGGAGAAGAAGCTGGTCGAACAGCGCATCAACCCGCTCAAGGCGTCCAAGCGCGGCGGCAGATAAGTTCCGGAAAAATTCCCATCGACCAAAAGGCAGAAGCCGCAGGGCTTCTGCCTTTTTCTTTGCCGGCATCAAAAAACACCGACCCCCTCCTAGCGTGCCAGAACGAAGAGCAGCGGCAGCAGAAAGGCAGTCACCAGCCCGTTCAGGCCGATCGCCAGCCCCGCCACGGCGCCGCCCAGTTCGCTGACCTCGAGCATCCGGGCGGTACCGATGCCATGCGACGCGGTACCGACCGCCAGCCCGGTCGCCACCTCGCTACGGATGCCGATGAAGCGACAGAATTCCGGACCGCAGATCGCTCCGAGGCAACCGGTGAGAACCACCAGCGCCGCGGTCAGAGGGGCGATGCCGCCGATCTTTTCGACGATGCTGATGGCGATCGGCGTGGTCACCGACTTGGGGGCCAGCGAAAGCACGACATCCCGGCTTCCGCCCAGCAGCCAGGCCAGCCCCGAGGCCGAAACCACCGAACTGACCGCGCCAGCGAAGATGCCGACCGAAATCGGCCCCCGGCGTTTCCAGATCTCCTGTCGACGGACATAAAGGGGCACGGCGAGAGCGACCACCGACGGTCCTAGCAGAAAGAGAACGTAACGACCGCCGACAGCGTAGGCGTCATAGGGAATGCCGCTCGCAAGCAGAAAGAGGATGATGCCCGAGATCGACAGGGCCACCGGATTGAAGAAGATACTGCCGGTCCGCCGGTAGAGAATCTGGGCCAGCGCATAGGCCGCCAGGGTGAGAAAGACCCCGAACAGGGGGGTCGCGATCAGCTCATTCAGCATCCTGCCTCTCCCCCTTTTCGAGTCGCTGCGCCACCTTTCCGGTCACCGCCATGACGACAAAGGTGCTGACGACGGTGGCCACCGAAATCGGCAACCACTCCCTGGCGATCAGCTTGCCGTAGACCATGACGCCGACACCGGCGGGAATGAAGAACAGGGCCAGGTGCGACAACAGCAGCTCGGCAGCCTCTTCGACCCAGGCCAGGCGCACCAGACCGGAACCGAGCGCCGCCAGCATCAGTGCCATGCCGATGACATTGCCGGGAATGGGAATGCCGGTCAGCCGGCTGATCAGCTCACCAAGCAGCTGAAATCCGAGCAGCAACGCCAGACCTCTAACCATGCTTTCCTCCCGCAGTCAGAGTTCGGCCCTGAGCCCCTCGATCACCGCCTTGACCTCATCCCGGGCCTGGGCGGCCTGCTCGCCCTTTTCCAGCTCGAGAAACTTGCTGAAAGCGTGAATCGCCTCGCGCGGCTGTTCCTGGTCGAGATAGATATTGCCGAGCGTCAGCCAGGCGAAAGCGAACGCCGGATCGAGTCCGAGAACCTGCCGGCATTTCCTCTCGGCCGCCTGCAGCTCCCCCTGGTCGTACATCAGTTCGGCGAGGCTGTAGTGCGCCTGCGGGTCGTCCGGCTCGAGATCGACCACCCGCTCGTAGGAACGGCGCGCGCCGTCGACATCCCCCTCGGCCGCCAGAATGTCCCCCATGCAGTTAAGGGCGAAAACCGAATCCGGCTCGAGCTCGAGCGCCTTTTGGCAACAGTCGCGCGCCTGGCCGATATCTCCCTGGTGATACCAGGTCAGGGCCAGGCTGACCCAGGCGTCCGCGGCCTGTTCGCCGCCTTCGACCGCCTGCCGGTAGCAGTCGCGTGCCTCGTCGATCCGCCCGCGGGCGAACAGCAGATCTCCCTTGCTCAACAGCAGCGAAAAATCGCCGGGGGCCAAAGACAGCGTCTGCTCGATTTCGGCCTCGGCCCAATCGAACCGCCCCGCCTCCTGCAGAGCCTCGATCAAAAGATGCCTGACCTCCAGGTCGTCCGGCGCCAGTTCCCTGGCCTTTTCCAGACAGGCGACCGCTTTTCCGGCCTGCCCCTGTTCCAGCGCCAACTGGCCCTGTTCCCGCAATCTGCCGACATCTTCCTTCATCGTTACCTCCCCCTTCACGGCGGCCAGCACCGGCCGCCAATGTCTGACACTCTCTGCCCGGCTGAAGGCATCCGCGCAAAAAACAAACAGGTCCCCGGACGGGATCGCCCCGGGGACCTGCTGTCATGCGAATCTTGACTGGAAAGACGGTCTAGTCCCGGCCGCCATGCAGCCGGAAGCTGCCGTCCGCCGAGGTGATGGACGAGATGGCGTGCTTGTAGAGCAGGATATCGCCGCCACTGTCGACCAGGACGCAGAAGCTGTCGAAGGATTTGATGAAACCTTCGAGTTTGTCGCCGGACATCATGCAAACCTCGACCCGAACCCGCTCCTTGCGCGCCTGGTTGAGATACTGATCCTGGATGTTGAACGGTGTCTTAGGCATGTCCACTCCTTTTTAGGGAACATTGAATTTGGCAATTAACTCTGTGATTTTAGCAAACTCTCGGTCGGGGTCAACCCAATTTATCGATTCATCCCTGCGAAACCAGGTCAGCTGTCGTTTGGCATAGCGGCGGGTGTTGCGCTTGACCCGTTCGATCGCCTCCTGCAGGCTGTGCCTGCCTTGCAGATAACCGATCACCTCCCGATAACCAATGGTATTCAGGGCCTTGAGCGCAGGATCATAGCCGCGATCGAGCAAAGCCCGCACCTCGTCGACCAGTCCGGCGGCGAACATCGCCTCTGTGCGAAGCTCAATTCGTCGGTAGAGTTCCTCGCGCTCGACGGCGAGCCCGATTTTGAGCAGCCGGTAGGGCCGGTCGGAAAAGCCGTGCCGGCGCTGAATCTCCGAAAGGGGCCGGCCGCACTGTTCGAAAACCTCGAGGGCGCGGATGATTCTCACCTGATCCCCCGACCGCAACCTGGCCCCGAGCACAGGATCGACCCTCTTCAGCCGTTCGAGAAGCCATTCGTTTCCGTGCTCCTGCGCCAGCCGTTTCATCTTCTGCCGAAACGCCGGATCGGCCGGCGGCACGTCGGCCAGACCTTCGGTCAGGGCCTGAATGTAGAGCCCGGTCCCCCCCGCCAGCACGGGGAGCCTGGACGCGGCACGGATGCCTTCGATCGCCCGCCTTCCCTGCTCGACAAAATGCGCCACGGTGAAGTCCTCGTCCGGATCGACGACATCGACCAGGTGATGCCGCACCCGCTCCAGAACTGCCGGCTCGGGTTTCGCCGTGCCGATATCCATCGTCCGGTAGACCTGGCGTGAATCGGCGGAGACGATCTCCAGATCGAAATGCCCGGCCAGACGCAGGCAGAGATCGGTCTTGCCGCAGGCGGTCGGACCGCAGACAACGATCAATGGTTGCAGGATTGCGGCCATGTCCATCAGCTGCGATGAAAGAATTTCTCGACCTCGGCCAGCGATAACCGGTGCATCACCGGCCGCCCATGGGGGCACTGGGCGTTGAAGTCGATGCTGTCGAGCTGCCGCATCAGCGCCCTGACCTGTTCGGGCGTCAGGGCCTGGTTGGCCCTGACCATGCTGTGGCAGGCCATGCGAATCAACACCCGGTCGACGGCCTCGTCGATCAGGCTGCTTCTGCCGAGACGGCCGAGTTCGTCGACGACGTCACGCACCAGCGTCTCGGCGTCGTCCCGGGCCAGGATCTGGGGAATGGCTTTCAGCACATAGCTGTTGCCACCGAAATGTTCAAGCTCGAAACCGAGCTCGGAAAAATGTCCCAGGTGACTTTTGACCAGGTCGGCTTCGGCATGGCTGAATTCCATTACTGGTGGGAAAAGCAGTTGCTGCCGCTCGATTTCTCCCCGCCGCCACCCTTGCCTGAGCCGTTCGTAGCCGACCCTTTCGTGAGCGGCGTGCTGATCGATCAGGATCAGGTCGTCTCCATCCTGGCAGAGCAGATAGCTGTCATGATACTGGCCGATATAGCGCAGACCGGAAAAGAATCCGTTGGCGGCTTCCGCCGTATTGTCTGCCGGTTCCTTCTCCGGCATCCGGATCAGGGAGCATCCCGGCACCGACGGAGCGACATCGGTCCGCCGCTGCATGTAACGGTCGAGCGACTCGCGAACACCTTCCCGGCAGCGCTCGGCAACCTCGCCTCCTGCCGGCGTCCGCCAGGGCGGCCCCTGGGGATTCAAGGGAGACGATTCGTTCTGCGACGGCGACTCCTGCAGCAGCCAGCTCGAATCGCCCAGCACCTTCCGGATGGCGTCTGCGATGAAATCATGAACCTGCGCCTGGTGCCGAAACCGCACTTCGTGCTTGGTCGGATGAACGTTGACGTCGACTTCGGCAGGATCGATCTCGACAAAGAGGACAACCACCGGGTAGCGTCCCTTGGGCAACAGCGTCCGGTAGGCCTCCATGACGGCATGCTGCACCACCCGGTCACGGATGGTGCGCCCGTTGACGAAAGTGTAGATGGCGCCGGTCGTGGCGCGGCTGGTCTGCGGCGGACCAACCAGACCATGAACCCTGCCCTCGGCGCCGCTGCAGTCGACCGCGAGCAACTCCCCCGCCAGGGAGCGGCCCAGCAGGCCGGTCACCCGGCTACGCAGATCCTCGTTGCGGCGGACATCGACCAGCTTGCGTCCCTGGTGCAGAAGACGGAACTGCACCGCGGGATGCGCCAGGGCGATCTTGGTCACCACGTCACCGATGTGCGACAGTTCGGTTTCGTCGCGGCGCAGGAATTTTCGCCGGGCTGGCATCCGGAAGAAGAGATCCCGGACTTCGATGGAGGTGCCCACGGCCATGCCGCAGGCTTCGGCCCTTCTGATGTCGCCTCCCTCGATGACGAGCTCCATGCCCGCCTCGCTGTCGGCCGGACGCGATCGCAAAGTCATGCGGGAGACCGAAGCGATGGACGGCAGGGCCTCACCGCGAAAACCGAGGGTGCGCAGGCTGAACAGGTCGGCATCACTGGCTATCTTGCTGGTGGCATGACGCTCCAGGCAGAGAAAGACATCCTCCCGGCCCATGCCGCAGCCGTCGTCAATAACGCGGATGAGCCTGCGGCCGCCTTTCTCCACCTCGATCGTGATTTCCGACGCCCCGGCATCGAGGGAATTCTCCACCAGCTCCTTGACCACGGAGGCCGGCCTCTCGATGACCTCGCCGGCGGCGATCTTGTTGCAGAGGTGTTCGGGGAGAATGCGAATCTGACTGGACATGGCTGTCCCTGCAAAAAAGAAACGGCCGGAGGCCCGGCCGCGAATCGTTCGACGGTTGCCTATTTCTGTTCGAGGCGGTCAAGCATGCTTTCGATTTCGTCCAGATCGTCGTCGACTGTTTGCGCGGACGCCTGAATCAGCGACTGCTGCAACAGACCGAGATCGCCCACCACCGACTGCAGCACCTGGCCGTTGACCCGGGGCAGCTTGCGCATAAAGGCTTCGAACAGACAGTTGTCGCAGATGGTATTGATCAGCCTCGGCACACCGCCGGCATAGCGATAGATCTCCGGAATGATCTCCTCGTCGAAGAGCATGCGCGGGGCCTTGGCCACATGCAGACGGTGCTTGATGTAGGCGGCCGTCGTTTCGACGGTCATCGATTTCAGGTGGTACTTCACCGCCACCCGCTGCGCCAGCGGTTCATCGAGCCGCAGGCAGTCCTCGACCTCGGGCAGCCCGAAGAAAATGATGTTCAGCAGCTTCTTGCCGGGAATCTCGAGATTGAGCAGGCCGCGAAATTCCTCCATCAGCTCCCGCGATTCCAGCATCTGCGCCTCGTCGATGAGAACCACCGCCTTGCGACCGCCGGCTTCGATATCGAGCAGCCGCTCGTACAGCTGTTTCAGCAGGCTGAGACGATCGTCGGCCGGATTCTGCACCCCGAGCTGCATGGCGATGCGCGTCAGAATCCATTCCTGGGTGATGCCGGAATGGACCATGACCAGCAGCGAGGACTCGTATCTGTCCTCCGGCAGATTCTCGAGCATGCGCCGGGCCAGGGTGGTCTTCCCCGTACCGACGCCGCCGACCAGCACGGCCAACCCCTTGTTGGAGTCGACCGCGTACATCAACCGCAGCAGCGCCTGACTGTGCTGTTCGGAGTTGAAATAGAACTTGGCGTCTGGGGCGTTGGAAAAAGGCTCCCTTTCCAGACCGAAGTGTTCCAGGTAACTCATGATTGCTGCGGCCTCATCCCGCTGTGCTAGAGATAGGTCACTTTGCCACGCCTGCCGACGCCGGCATTCTCTTCAAGCCCTTTGTCGGGAAGCCCAAGACGCTGGCGAAGACCGCGGATTTTGATCCCGACATCCCGGTAGAAATGGTCCTCGTCGGCTACCTTGAGAAACCAGTCCAAAGCCTCTTCATAAGACCCAACCTGTTCCTTGAGCTGGCCCATCTCGAAGAGCAGGTTCAGCCGCTCTTCCCGGTTCAGGTCGGGGCAGGCCAGACCGAAGCTGAGCGTCTGTTCGGCGGCCGGATAGTCCCCTTTTTCTACCAGACAGAGAGCCTTCAGGGCAAGGGACGACAGCCGGCGCGAGGGATGGCCCATGGCGGTATCGAATTCCTTGATGGCGTCGTCCATCAGCCCCATCTCCTTGTAGGCAATGCCGAGGTTGTAGTGCGACTCGGCATCTTCCGCATCGATGGTGCCAATGCTGTCGCCAAGAATCTCCTTCAGGGCGTCGTCCCAGTCGAAGCTTTCTTCCGGTTCGGACTCGGCAGCCGCCTCGGGTTCTTCCGCCGCCCTCCGGGCAGCGCCGATTTCGTCCAGACGCGCCCGGGCGGCGGCATTTTCGGGATCGGTTTCAAGGATGCTGCGGCACAGCTTCTCGGCTTCGTCGAACAGTTTCTGCTGCAGGTAGAAGGCCGCTTCCTCGAGCATGGCAGCAGGGTCGAACTCTTCATCCGGTTCGACCACAAGTTCGGGTTCGCCCTCGACGGCCGGCTCGGAACGGACCGTTTCGTCCGCAAAACTCTGTTCACCGGCAATCTCCGCCACATCCCCCCCTTCTTCTTCACCGACACCGGCCTCGACGAGGGCTTCCGCGTCTTCATCGGCCCCGGTTGCCGACTGCAGCCCGGCGTCCGCATTTTCCGCGGCATCCGCCATGGGGGGAGAGGCGACAGCCTCCGGCTCGTCATCGAGATCGAGCTCCAGCTCCAGCTCGAGTTCCAACTCGATCTCCTCACCGTCGGCAGCCAAATCGTCGAGGCTGAAAGACTCGGCCGCTGCCGACTCGGCCTCTTCGGGTTCTTCTTCGGCCACCTCCTCGAGAAACTCCAGGGGTACCTCGTCGGCCTCCCCGGCAGGCTCCGCATCGGCTATCCTCTCTCCGGCAGCATCGCCATCAGGCACCGAGCCCTCGCCTTCCGAAGTCTGAAGACCCGCTTCCCCTGACGTTTCATCCGATTCTGGACTCTCTGCCGGTTCGTCATCAGCACCACCCCCGGCATCCACTCCGGCGGATTCGCCGATCTCCTCAAGCTCATCAGCGGCAAGCTCTTCGAGGTCGGCCAAGGCCTCGTCGACCGGTTCGTCCTCGAGTATTTCCAGATCGGCACCGAAGGTCGCCGAACCTTCAGTCTGCTCACTGTCGGCCATCAGCTCGAAGAGCTTGTCCCCCTCGCCCGTCATTTCGTAGATGGCGCGCAGGGTACGGGCGATTCGCTCGTCCTCGGGCAACACCTCGTGCAGCCGCTCGTAACAACTCTTGACCTGGCCTGTCATGTCGGCCTGCACGAAGTTGTCCTTCCATTCTTCCAGCTCGTCGAGAGCGGCCTCGTAACGACCGCCATCGATGCAGGCCCTAATCCGGGCCAGGCGATGTTCCAGATCTTCGGGATCGAGCTCCAGAACGCGCTGCCAGACTTCGCCTTCCCGGTCGTAATCCTGCGCCTGCCTGTATCCTTCGGCAAGAAGCTTGAAATAGGGCAGTTCCGGGCTGCCGGCCGTGACCCGCTGGAGAATCTCGATGGCACCGGCATGGTCGCCGGTCCGGATCAGGGCCTCGGCCCTGGCCGCCAAAGCTTCGGGATCTTCGGGAAAGAAGGGCAGAAGCAGCTCGCAGAGCTTGAGGATCTTGGGGTATTCCCCCTTCTCTCTGAGTCGGCTGACGACTTCGAGGAATTCTTCCCTCGACTTGTCCTTCATGCCCGTGCGGGCATAGGCCTCGGCGATCTTGACCAGCACATTGAGGTTCTCCGGCTCGAGGTCCTTCATCTTCTGCAGGACGTTGATCGCCTCGGATGGCATCTGGTTCTGCTCGTAATAGCTGACCAGACTTTTGTACTCGGCCAAGGCGTTGCCGATCAGGCCCTGTTTTTCATTCAGCTCGGCCAGACGGTAATAGATGCGGACCTGAGCCGGATCGAGGCGCTGCATCTGCTTGTAGACGGCGATCGCCTTCAGGTAGAAACCGTTTTCGGCGTAATACTTGGCGACCGCCTCATACTCCTGCAGCGCCTCCTCGGTCAGTTTGGCCCGACTGAGCAGCTCGGCCAGCTTCTGCCGGTTGCGGATGTCCTTGGGGTCGATTTCGACGATCTTCTGGTAGTCCCTGATCGCCTTGGTCAACTGACCCTTCTGGAGGTTTTTCTGTGCGGAAGCAAGAAGTTTGGCTTTATTGGACACGGTACTCACCCGGATGGCAAACGGACATATTCAGTAAAGTTTGAATCTAAACCAGCACAGCCGGGACTGTCAAGGACTGAACCGGGAGGATTTGTTAGAGTTGACGCCTGTTTACACCGGACAGCCAGGCTTCGACCTCCTCTTTCCGCTCGGCAAAACCGGGCCGTTCCATCAGGCCGTAGGTGTACTCCTTGCCCGCCTCGACCCCCGGTTGGTCGAGAGGGTCGATGGCAAACAGGCCACCAGCGAAAAGGGTCTGCACCTCGAACAGGTAGAGCAGCCCGCCCAGGTTCTCTGCACTGATCCGGTCAAGAATAAAGGAACAGTTCGGCCTCCCCGCCCTGACCAGCGCCACGGCGGTCGCCTGCTGTTCGGCCCGGATCAGTTCGGCCATGCTCTTGCCATGCAGAAAATCGAGATGCGGCGCCTCGACACAGCGTTCGAAGCGCAGATCGCGTCCGTAATCTTCCACCACCAGAAATGTGATGACCTTGTCGAAAGGCCCCTCGATATAGAGCTGCACCTGCGAGTGCTGATCGGTGGTCCCCAGCGCCTTGACCGGCGTCGGCCCGACATGAACCTCGCGGCCGTCCAGGGCGGTTTTCTTGCCCAGGCTCTCCGCCCAGATCTGGCGGAACCAGTCGGCCACATCCCTCAGGCGGTCGCTGTAGGGCATCATCACCGAAATCCGCATCCCCTTCTGGTAGGCGAGATACTGCAGCGCCGCGTTCAGATAGGCGGGATTGTCCATCAGGCCGGGGCGGGTCACCCGCGCCGACATCTGCGCCGCCCCGGCCAGCAGCGCCTCGATGTCGACACCGGCAACCGCCAGGGGGAAAAGACCGACCGGGGTCAGAACGGAAAAACGGCCGCCGACGCCCGGCGGAATCGACAGGGAGCGGATGCCCTGCTCGTTCGCCATCGCCCGAAGCCCTCCCTTTTCCGGATCGGTGATGACGACGACATGCTCCTTCCAGCGTTCGCCGACCGCCCGAGCCAACCACTGTCGGGCGACCAGAAACTGGCCGCTGGTCTCTACCGTAGACCCCGATTTGGAGATGACGCAGAAAAGGGTCTTGTCCGGCGCAAGCAGATCGAGCGCCTCGCCGAAGCCGCAGGGGTCGACATTGTCAAGCACGTGCAGCGTCGGCCTGCCGCGGCGCTGCTCGCGCGACAGATGGTTGTGATAGAGGGGGGCCAGCGCCCGAAACAGCGCCTGCGTCCCCAACGCCGAACCGCCGATGCCGAGCACCACCAGGTGATCGAAGCGTTCGGCCACCTCGTCGGCCAGGCGCCGAACCTCGCCGGCGACCTGATCCTGGAACGGCAGGTCGTAAAACGGCAGTTCGCCCCCTTCCTTGCGAGCCATCAGGTCGCGATGGATGGCGGCGGCCCGCTCCTCAAGCGCCGCCAGCTCGGACGGGTCAATGCCGCAACGTTCGCCGACAACATCGGCCATCATGCAGGTGTAATCAAAACGGATGGTCATGGGATTCCCTCCAGCAGGTGGAATGATTTCAATCCATGCAAGTATGCCAAGACTCAAAGACTTTTCAACCGGACCAGCTCCTGGGGAGAAAGCTTGCGCCAGCGTCCGGGCGCGAGATCGCCCAGGTCGAGAAAGGCGAAGCGGATGCGGCGCAGGCGGCTGACCGGCAGCCCGACCGCCTGGCACATCCGTCGCACCTGGCGGTTGCGGCCCTCGTGAATGGTAATTTCGAACCACTGGTGGCTGCCGCTTTGCGCCCCGGGGCGGACGCGCGCCGGCGCGGTCATGCCGTCCTCCAGACGGACACCGCTTTCCAGCTGGCGAATCTTCTGCGGCGTCAGACGGCCGCGCACCCTGACCAGGTAGGTCTTGTCGACTTCATGGCGGGGATGGGCGAGATGATGGGCCAGGGCGCCGTCGTTGGTCAACAGCAGCAACCCCTCGGTGTTGTAGTCGAGCCGGCCCACCGCGAAGAGCCGGACCGGTACATCGCGGACCAGATCGAAAACCGTCGGTCTGCCCTGCGGATCACGCCGCGTCGTCAGGCAGCCGGCGGGCTTGTTGAGCAGGATGCAGATCGGCGGTTCCCGGCGCGGCAGGGGCCGGCCGTCGATTTCGATGCAATCCCGACTGGGATCGGCCTGTTCGCCCAGACGGGCGACCCGGCCGTTGACCCGAACCCGCCCGGCGGCTATCCAGCTTTCCGCCTGCCGGCGCGACGCCAACCCGGCGGCGGCGATCAGTTTCTGCAGCCGTTGCTTCACCCGTCGGCAACCCGCATGCGTCTTTCAGCCGGCAGCATCGTCCTCGCCCGCACTTTCATCGTCGCCCGCCGGTGCCTCGGTGGCATCGGCGAGATCGAGGTCGAGTTCGCTGAACTCCTTCAGGGTGGGCAGATCATTCAGGCTGTGCAGACCAAAAACCTCGAGAAACTCCCTGGTGGTGCCGTAGATCAGCGGCCGGCCGGCCACGTCCTTCTTGCCCAGGATGCGGATGAGGCGCTTGTCGAGCAGGGTCTTGATCACCCCGCCGGAATCGACTCCGCGCAGGTATTCGACATCGCCGCGGGTAACCGGCTGCCGGTAGGCGATGATCGCCAGACATTCCAGTGCGGCGCGCGAAAAGCGGAACGGCCGGTTCCTGTTCGCCCGGCGGATCCAGTCGGCCCAGCGGGCATCGGTTCTGAACTGGTAACCGCCGGCAACACAGACCAAGCGGATGCCGCCATCGCGCCGGTCGTACTCTTCGACCAGAGCTTCGAGCCGGGACCGGACAACGCCCTTGTCCAGCTCAAGCGTCTCGGCCAGCTTGTCGGCCTGCACCGGCACGTCGGAGACGAAGACCAGCGCCTCGAGCAGCGATGTCAGTTCAGTGGTATCCAAGACTTTCATCCTCCAGGGGAACCGAAAGCGCCTCGGCAGGATCGGCGACGGGAAAAATCCAGATCTCTCCGCACCTGCTGGTCTGCATCAGCCGGATAGTCCGGAGCCGGACCAGTTCGAGCATGGCCAGAAAGGTGGCGATGACATCGTTGCGGGCCGGACGTTCGGAAAAAAGGTCGATGAAAGCGAGGCTTTCCCGACCGCTGAGCCGTCCCAGGATGTGATTGATCCGGTCGGCGATGGAAATCGTCTCGAAGCCGATCTCGTGCACCACCTCCTTCGGCATCCTGGCCAGCACGTCCTGCAGCGCTTCCACCAGGTCGTAGAGGCTGACTTCGAAAAATTCGTCCTCCTCCTCGCCGTCCAGGTCGGGCGGGGTAAACTTGCGGGCGAAGACGTCCCGACCGAGGATCTCCCGGTCGTCCAGATCGAAAGCCGCCTCACGGTATTTCTGGTACTCGAGCAGGCGGCGGACGAGTTCGGCCCGCGGATCCTCCTCTTCTTCCTCCCCTTCCTCGTACTCGGACTGGGGCAACAACAGCTTCGACTTGATGTGCAGCAGGGTGGCGGCCATGACCAGAAACTCGCCGGCAACATCGAGATTGAGACTCTGCATGGCGTCGAGAATCGCCAGGTACTGCTCGGTTATCCGGGTGATCTGGATATCCCAGATATCCATCTCGTTCTGCTTGATCAGGTGCAGCAGGAGATCGAGCGGACCCTCGAAGTTTTCCAGCTTGATGTCGAGCTTCATACGGCCTCAGTGACCGACCAGTATCCCCGCCATCTGGTGCACCAGGGGAGCTGCCGGCCCGGAAAGTCCCGCCACGATCCCCCAGATCAGGGGACCGAGCACCAGTCTCCAGATATCGGTATAGAAGATGAGCAGCAGAACGATGACGAACCCAAAGGGCTCTATTTTGGCCAGAAAGGCCGCCTGCCTTTCGGGAAGCAGCCCGGACAAAACCCGGCCGCCGTCGAGCGGAGGAACCGGAAGCAGGTTGAAGGTGCCAAGCAGAACGTTGATGAAGAGGCTCGAGGCCACCATCAGGGCCAGCGGTTGCAGCACCCTGTCGACCAGGGTGCCGGCATCGACCAGCTCGCTGCCGACGATGAACAGCCCGCGCAGCAGCAGCGCCGACAGGCAGGCGAGCAGCAGATTGACGGCCGGTCCGGCCAGCGCCACCCAGATCATGCCCTGGCGGGGGTTGCGCATGTTGCCGAAATTGACCGGCACCGGCCTGGCCCAGCCGAATCCGAAAAGGAACAGGGCCAGGGTACCGATCGGGTCGAGATGGCGGAAGGGATTCAGGGTCAGTCTGCCGAGCAGACGGGCGGTCGGGTCCCCCATCTTTTCAGCCACCCAGCCATGCCCGACCTCGTGCATGGTAACGGCAAAGAGCGCCGGGGCGAGCATAATGGAGATTTTGGCGAGAAGCGTTTCCACCTGAGACCTTTCCAGCAAGGGATTCGCACCTATTTAACAGATGGGTCAGGGCGAGTCAATGAAGGGAAACGATTGTGCCGTCACGAAAGATGCCGCCTGCGGACGTAGGCCAGCTCCTCGTCCCGGCCGGTCACACGGCCGTCGAGACGGGCGTTGAGCAGGTCATCCAGAATCGCTCGGTAGACCGGGCCCGGCGGGATGCCGAGCTGGCGAAGATCGTCCCCGTCCAGCTCGCATTTCACCTGGGCCAGGTGGTTGAAATAGTGACTGATCCACTGCTTGATCCTCTCGTCCTCGGCCAGCGACATGACAAAGAGCACCAGATCCCGTTCCAAAGGATGCAGAAGCCGGTAGATTTCGCTGGCGGCCGGCGGCTTCTTTCTGTGCCGCCATCGCCTCATCCGCTGCCGGACGGCCAGGGCCTCTTCCCGGCCCTCGGTGACGAGCCGCGCAATCCGCGGGGGAACGTTGAGTCGGCGGCAGGCCTCCGCCATCGCCTCTCTGCCCAGGGCCGAGGTCAGGCAGAGAAAATAGATCAGCCAGGGGCGGCAGGGACGCTCGAGAAAAAGAAGCTGGTACCAGTGGACGACCCGGCTCGCCTCGGCAAAAACGCGGGCGAGCGTCTTGTCCAGCTTCAGTTGCGGATGAACGAACCTGAGCAGGTCGAAAGAGGCCAGCCTTTCGACCGCCGGCCAGGGATCCGGCTCGCGCAGGATCAGTTCGAGTTCACGGAAGAGCCTGCTCCCCCCCACCCGCTCGACGAAACCCTGGCGCACGGCGCCGCGCAGCAGATGTTCGGTCGGCCGGCCGATGCGGAATCCAAGGCGCTGCTCGAAGCGGACGGCACGGAAAACCCGGGTCGGATCCTCGACGAAACTGAGATTGTGCAGCACGCGGATCGCCTTGTCCTTGAGATCGCGCTGGCCGCCGAAAAAATCGAGCAGCTCGCCGTAGCGACCCCTGTTCAGGGCGATGGCCAGGGTGTTGATGGTGAAGTCACGCCGAAACAGATCGAGCTTGATGGAGGCGTATTCGACCGTCGGCAAAGCCGCCGGCCGACTGTAGTATTCCATGCGCGCCGATGCGACATCGACCTTGAAGCCGTCCTCGAAGATGATCACGGCGGTGCCGAACTTTTCGTGGCTGCGAAAACGGCAGGCGAAGCGCTCGGCGCAGCGGCGGGCAAAGGCGATGCCGTCCCCTTCGACGACCAGATCGATATCGAAATTCTCCTGACGCAGCAACAGGTCACGGACAAAACCGCCGACGACGAAAAGATTCAGACCGAGATCGTCGGCAACCTGCCCGAAATCCCTCAGCAGATCGTGAATCCGTTTCGGCAGCCTTTCCCGCAGAAAGCGGGCAAGCTGCTTCTTCTTCAGCCAGGTATCAGGAAGATCCCGGGCGGCGTCCTGCCCGCTCGAGGCGATGCGACCCATTTCGATCAGCTTGCGCAGCAGGTCGGTGCGGGTCAGCACCCCGACCAGTCCGCTTTCATCGACGATGGGAACCAGCCGCTGGTTGCGGTCGACGATCAGCTCCTGCAGATACTGCAGCGAACTGTCCGGCGCGGCGACGGAAAAATCCGATTCCATGTAATCGCCCACCGGACGGCGCTCCAGGCCGTGAAAAGCCGCCCTTTCGGCGGTCTGCCGGCTGATCAGCCCCACGACCCGTCCCTGCTCGACCACCGGCAGCACGTTGATGTGATAACGGGTGAGCAGATCGCGCGCCTCGGCGATGGTCTGCGTCGGGGCGATGGTCTTGGCCGGCGAGGACATCAGCTGCGCGGCCCGCCAGCGGGGATTGACCTGCCGCTGCAGCACACCCGGCAGACGGTCGAGGATCTGCACCAGGGTCTGCCCCTTGACGGTGCCGGAAGCGGCGAAGGAATGCCCGCCGCCGCCGAATTCCTCGAGAATGGAGCCGACATGCACCTCGGGAATGCGCGAGCGGCCGACCATGAACACCCGATCCTCCATCCGGGCGGCGATGATCAGGGCGTCGAGGTTTTCCATGTCCTTGAGCTTGTGCGCCAGCACCGCCAGGTCACCGACATAGTGAGCGGTGGTCGCATGGCTGATGGAGATGTCGACGCCGTTGACGCTCAGCACCTGGCGGTTCTTGATCAGCTGGTGCAGAACATCGACCTGTTCGGCGGTCAGCTCCTGGGTGAGAAATTCGCTCACCGTCTGCATCACGGCACCGCACTCGTGCAGAAAGGCGGCCGCCTCGAAATCGGCGCGGGTGATGTTGCTGAACTGCAGGCTGCCCGTATCCTCGTAGAGTCCGAGCATCATCAGGGTGGCTTCTTCCGGATCGGGCCGGATGCCGCGCTCCATGAAAATCTGGCAGAAGACGGTGACCGTCGAGCCGACCGGGCGGATGTCGGCCAGCTCGGCCTCAAGGTCGGAGGATTCGGCGGGATGATGATCGTAGATATGGACCTGTATCTGCGGATTGCGGGCAAGGTCGCCGAAAGGACCGATGCGCTCCGACTGGCTGACATCGACCAGGATCAGGCGATCGACCGCCGCCAGATCGATATCGCGCAGGCGCTTGAAATCGAAGGCGTAGGCGGTACTGCGCAAAAAGAACTCGCGCAGGTTTCTCTCCCGCGAACCGGGAAAGACCATCTCCGCTTCCGGATAGAGCTTCCGGGCGGCGATCATGGCGCCGAGACAGTCGAAATCGGCGTTGACGTGGGTGGTGATGATCTCCATGTAAAATCGGTGACGAGTGACGGGTGACAAGCGACGGGTTTTACGCGTTACTCGTCACCCGGGCACTTGTCACTGCCCTTCCAGACTGCCGATCAGCGTGCGAATGTCCCCGATACCTTCCTCCAGGCAGAAACGCTCCAGGCCGTCGATCACCTTCTGCATGGCGTCGGGATCAACAAAATTGGCCGTGCCGACCTGAACCGCGCTGGCACCGGCGATGAGAAATTCGAGCGCATCCTCGGCCGTACTGATGCCGCCGACGCCGATGACCGGAATCTTCACCGCCTGCACGACCTGATGCACCATGCGCACCGCGACCGGGCGGATGGCCGGCCCCGACAGACCGCCGGTACGGTTGGCTATCTTCGGCCGGCGGGTCCGGACATCGATGGCCATGCCGGTGATGGTGTTGATGCAGCTCAGGGCGTCGGCACCGGCATCCTCGGCCGCCCGGGCGATTTCGGTGATATCGGTCACGTTGGGCGTGAGCTTGACAATGAGCGGCTTCCGCAGATTTTTCCGCACCACGTTGACGGCGTCGAAGGCCGCCTTGGGGTCGGTGCCAAAGACAATCCCGCCCTGCTTGACGTTGGGACAGGAGATGTTCAGCTCGACGCCAGCCAGCTCTGGAATGGCATCGAGCCGCCTCGCCACCTCGCCGTACTCGTCCAGGGTGTTGCCGAAGAAATTGGCGATGACCGGCGTGTTGAGCTCGCGCAGAAAGGGCATTTTGTGCTCGATGAAAGCGTCGACGCCGACATTCTGCAGGCCGATGGCGTTGAGCATGCCGCTGACCGTCTCGGTGATGCGCGGCGTCGGATTGCCCGCCTTGGGGCGCAGGGACAGACCCTTGGTGACGATGGCCCCCAGGTTGTTCAGGTCGATATAGGGTGCGTATTCCTCGCCGTAGCCGAAGGTGCCTGAAGCCGGCATGACCGGGTTTTTCATCTGGATGCCGGCCACCTCGACGGCCAGGGAAACCTTCATTTCTTTTGCCTCGCTCATTGCTTGCACCCCTCGCAGAAACTGTCGGTCTTTTCCAGGCGGCTCCAGTCGAGCTGTTCCGAGCGGAACACCGGCCCCTCCTTGCAGGTACAGAGGTAGCGGGGATTTTCGTCGGAATGGCCGGCTCCCTTGACCACGCAGCCAAGACAGGCGCCGACCCCGCAGGCCATCAGGGCCTCGAGGGAAACCTGCAGCGGCACGCCGTGGCGGCTGCAAATCCGGTGCACCGCTTCCAGCATCGGCATCGGACCGCAGGCAAAGACTTCAGCGTCGGCGACCTGGTCCAGCTTCTTCTCTAGCACGTCGGTCACCAGTCCCTGCTCGCCGAGGCTGCCGTCCTCTGTCGAGGTGTAGGTTTCGACCCCGAGACGCTCGAACTCGGTGATGGCGATGATGTCGTCGCGTGTGCGGCCGCCCATGAGCAGACGCACCTTGCTGTCGGCAACCAGCTGTTCGGCGAGCATGAACAGCGGCACCAGCCCGATGCCGCCACCAACCAGAATCTTCTCCCTGCCCGGCTGCCCGGGATCGAAGCCGCGGCCCAGCGGCGACAGGATCTCCACCCGGTCGCCCTGGTGCAGTTCGCTCATCATCGCCGTTCCCTGGCCGACCACCTTGTAGAGAATTTCGAGATATTCGACGGGAGGAAGGCCGTCGACATCGGACGGCTGGAACCCGGTGCGGAAAATGCCGAAGGGGCGACGCAGAAGCGGCAGCAGGGACAGCTGCACCCGAAACATCAGGAACTGGCCCGGCCGGCAGGCGGCGACGGCTCCCGGGGCCTGGATGCGCATGCGCCAGTATCCCGGCGCGATTTCCTGGTTGGCCAGGATGCGGGTCTTGAAATTGGGCATGGGTCGAATCTCTCCAGCATTCAGGGTCGAATTCCGGCGGCCCCGGCCTCGCGGACCATGACCAGGGCGTCTTCGCCGTCATGATAATAGCGTCGGCGGACCGCCTGCCGGACGAAGCCGAGGCTTTCGTAGAGCCTGACGGCAGGCAGGTTGCCGACTCTGACTTCGAGAAAATGACGCGCTCCCTCCGTGGCAGTGAACAGGTCCGTCAGCAGGGCGCGCGCCAGCCCCTGCCGGCGGAAAGCCGGAGCGACACAGACATTGTGAATCTCAACCTCGTCCAGCACCTGCCAGCTCACCAGAAAGGCGGCGACGCAGCCAGCCGTTTCGGCGACGACCAGCCTGGCGTCGGGGTTGTCCAGTTCGCGGCGAAAAATTCCGGCGTCCCAGGGATGGGGCTGACAAGCACGCTCGATCAGGGTAACCTGTTCGATATCGCTTCTGGTCATCGGCCTGATGGCGACCGGCATAGACATCGCTCCACCGCTGTCATCGCCCCGCGTTCATGGGCACTGGGCGCCGGAACCGGGTCCAGCGTATGATAGATGAGGCCAACCGGCCTGTAAAGAACTTCGCCACCCGTCGACAGCCCCGTTCGAGGCAACCATTGACACCTGAACGCCGTTGATTTACAAAAAGGTCCACTTTTCTCCCAGGAGGGCACCTTGTCCGACAAAAAAGAGCTGACCTACAAGGACGCCGGGGTCGACATCGACGCCGGCAACCGGTTCGTCGACCTGATCAAGCCGCTGGTCAAAAGGGCGAGCCGCCCAGAGGTACTGACCGACATCGGCGGCTTCGGCGGGCTTTTCTCCTTCCACGCCGACAAGTACCGCAACCCGGTCCTGGTCTCCTCCACCGACGGCGTCGGCACCAAGCTGAAGCTGGCCTTCATGATGGACAGGCACGACACGGTCGGCATCGACCTGGTCGCCATGTGCGTCAACGACATCGTCGTCCAGGGCGCCGAGCCCCTCTTCTTTCTCGACTACCTGGCCACCGGCAAGCTGGCCCCGGAAAAGATGGCCGATATCGTCGCCGGCATCTCCGAAGGCTGTGTGCAGGCAGGATGTGCCCTGATCGGCGGCGAAACGGCCGAAATGCCCGGCATGTATGCCGATGGCGAATACGACCTGGCCGGTTTCACGGTCGGCGTGGTCGATAACAGCAGCATCATCGACGGCTCGGACATCACCGTCGGCGACGTCGTCATCGGCATCGCCTCGAACGGCCTGCACTCCAACGGCTACTCCCTGGCGCGCAAGGTGCTGCTGGAGGTGATGGGACTCGACCTGACCGACAGGCCGGCCGGACTGGAACAGCCCCTCGGCGAAGCCCTGCTGAAGCCGACCCGCATCTACGTGCGCACCATCTTCAATCTGCTGCGCGACTTCACCATCAAGGGGATGGCCCACATCACCGGCGGCGGCCTGGTCGAAAACATCCCCCGGGTGCTGCCGCGCCACTGCCGGGTCGTGATCGACACCCGGTCGTGGCCCAAGCCGGCGCTGTTCGAAATCCTGCGCGAAGGCGGCAACATTGCGCCCGCGGAAATGTATCGCACCTTCAACTACGGCATCGGCATGGTGCTGATCGTGCCGGCAGGAACGGACGAAGAGATTCTTCTCCGCCTCAACGGCCTGGGCGAAACGGCCTGGCGCATCGGCGAGGTCACCACCTGTGAAGAGGACGAAGAGCAGGTGGTGCTCAGCGGACTCGAGCGGAGGAAAGCATGAGCGGCAAACTGCGACTCGGCATCCTCGCCTCGGGCGGGGGAACCAATCTGCAGGCGATCATCGACCGCTGCGCCGACGGCAGCCTGCCGGCCGAGATTGCCGTCGTCATCAGCAACAATCCCGATGCCGGTGCCCTCGAACGGGCGCGCAAGGCCGGCATTCCGGCCCGCTGCATTGATCACAGGCCCTTCACCAGCCGCGAGGACTACGACCGGGCACTGGTCGCCGCCCTGCGGGAGTCCGGCGTCGAACTGGTGGTGCTGGCCGGGTTCATGCGCCTGCTCACCGAGGTTCTGCTCGACGCCTTTCCCGGGCGCATCATGAACATCCATCCGGCACTGCTGCCCGCCTTTCCCGGACTGCACGCCCAGAAAAAGGCCCTCGAATACGGAGTACGCTTTGCCGGCTGCACCGTGCACTTCGTCGACAACGGCGTCGATACCGGCCCCATCATTCTGCAGGCAGTGGTGCCGGTGCTGCAGGACGACACCGAGGAGACCCTCTCCCGTCGTATTCTGCAGCAGGAACACCGCATCTATCCCCGGGCCATCGAGCTCTTCGCCCAGGGACGCCTGCGCATCGAGGGCCGCCGGGTCCTGATCGATCCTCCCCTCGATCCAGGCGAGAGCGCCCTGGTCAATCCGCCGCTGGAAGGCTGAGATGACGCCGCGCCCTGGCGACAGGATTCTGGTCAGCGCCTGTCTACTGGGGGTGAACTGCCGCTACGACGGTGGCGAAAAGCGCCACGACGGCGTCATCGCCCATCTGCGCGAGCACGCCCTGGTCGCCGTTCCGGTCTGTCCCGAACAGCTCGCCGGCCTGCCGACCCCCCGCCCGCAAACGGAATTCAGCGAGGGGGACGGCGCCGCACTGCTCGCCAACCGCGGGCGCGTCACCAGCATCCACGGCACGGACATGAGCCGCCGCTTCATCCAGGGCGCCCGGGAGACCCTCAAGGTCGCACAAATCTGCGCCTGCACCTGCGCCCTGCTCAAGGAACGCAGCCCCTCCTGCGGCGTCCGCCAGATCTACCGCCGGGGACAGATCGTCTCCGGAATGGGAGTCACCGCCGCCCTGCTCGAACAGAACGGCCTGCGGCTGATGTCGGAAGAAGATCTTGCACGGGAATAGACGCATGGCGGGACAGTACTACGACCTGATCGTTATCGGCGACGCTCCCGCCGGCCGGATCGCCGCCGCCATCCTGGCCCGTGACGGGATGCGCATCCTGCACCTGAACGGCTTCGGCTGGCCGTCCTCCCTGCTCTGGTCCTCCTCGATTCTGCTGGAACACCTGCTCGAACAAATCGGCGGCCGAACCTGCCTCGCCCCTCCCCTGCCGATTCACTTCCGTCAGGATGATGCCTGCCTGCTGCTGCACGGAGAAGCCCCCCTGCGCGACGAGCTGCAGCGCGAATACCCGCGGCAGGCAGCGGAGATTCTCGACCTGCTCGACCGGCTGAACGGCCTGGGAGGGCAAGTGCAGGCGGTGCTGCTTCAGGAGAAGTTTTCCCCCGCCGGCGGCTGGTCAGACCGCTTGCGCTGGCCGTTTCTTGCCATCAAGCACGGCCTGTCGCCACGCCTGCACCGACAACTGCTGACCGACTGGCTGCAGGCGGCCAGGGCTTCCGCAACCGCGACCCGGGTGATCTCCGGGCTGCTTTCAACCGCAACCCTCGAGCCGGCCGACACCATCACCGTCATCGAGGCTGCCCTCGCCGTGGCCCAGCTGCGCAATGAACACGGCGTGGCGCCGGCCGTTCTCGATTCGCTGCTCTCCCGCCGCCTGAACGAGGCGGGAGTGCCCCATCGCGATGCCTTCACCCTGACGGCGCTGAAACAGGTGGCGGGACGGTGGAGCTGCCGATTCGGCGAAGAAGAAATCCAGGCGGGACTCGTCGCCCTGGCCGGGCAGCCCGGCTGGCCGATCGAGGGGTTGGATGCGGCCACCCTGCAGAAGCCGCGCTCCGGCCTCTGGCGCCTGGACCGTTTCGTCGGCAGGGTCGCCGCCGTTCATGCCTCGAGGATTCTGTTCGCCAGCGACATCGGTCCGCTGCAGATCGCCATTGGCAGCCGAAAAGGCCGGCCTGACATCTGGCTCCGTACGGCCTGCGGCCTGAGCGAAACCCCGGAGCTGAAGGCCCGGCTCGACAGGCTCTTCCCCTTTACCGACTACCTGCCGCTGCTGATCGAAACTCCCCACCCCCCCGCCGCGGCGGCCGGTTTCTGCGGCCGTCTGGGCAACCCCGGGCTGGGCCGAAGAAACCTCCACCTGGCCTCCGGCGCGCTGCTCTACCCGAAACTCGGACTGGCGGGCGAGGCCCTCACCGCCCTGGAGCTTCTCGCCGTCGCCGGCCGCAAACGGCGCCGGTGATAAAAAATCTTGCAATCTTGATGGAAGCATGCTAGAAGATTGCGTTCTGATTCTCGAGGAGGTAACCGACCATGGCCAAGGTTTGCGAAGTTTGCGGAAAGAAACCAACCACTGGCAACAATGTCAGTCATGCCCATAACAAGACCCGTAAGATCTGGTACCCCAACCTGCAGAAGGTCAGGGCGGTTCAGAACAACGGACAGGTCCGCTCGATGAAGGTCTGCACCCGCTGCATTCGTTCGGGGGCCGTCGTCAAGGCGGGCTGACAGCCGGACAGGACACCACATTCACAAAGAGGGCGGGCCCTTGCGGGCCCGCCCTCTTTGCTTGCCGGACACATCCGAAAGACACCCGAAATATCGGCGCCAGCCCCCTCTCCCAACCGGTTCAACCGGCCTGAAAACTGGCAACCCACTCGATTTCGATCTGCACGTCCTTCGGCAGGCGACTGACCTCGACCGTGGCCCGGGCCGGCGGCTGCTGCGGGAAATACCGCCCGTAGATGGCGTTGACCTCGGCAAAACGCGACAGGTCGGTCATGTAGATGGTCGTCTTGACCACATGTCGGTAATCGAGCCCGGCCGCGGCCAGAACCGCGCCCATGTTCTTCATCACCTGTTCGGCCTGCGCCTCCAAATCCTCACCGACAACCTCCCCCGTTTCCGGCACCAGGGGAATCTGTCCGGAACAGAAGAGCAGATCCCCCACCCTGACCGCCTGCGAATAGGGGCCGATGGCCGCCGGCGCCGATGCCGTCGAAAAGATCTCCTTGCCCATGTCTTCAACCTCCCATGCTGATACGACTCACTGCCCTCGGATTCGATCGACCCGGTAAACCCCCTTGACGTTGAGCACCGCCTGCCTGACCCGGTTGAGATGGGCCAGGTCCTGCACGTCAATCTCGAAGGTGTTGATCCCCTTCCTGCCGCGTTCGGCGCGGACCGTGGCGCTGATGATGTTGGCCTCGCAATTGGTGATGGCGGCGGTGATGCCAGCCAGCATTCCCTTCTGATCTTCGCAGAAGACGCGAATCTTGACCGGCCGCGAGGACTTTTTCTTCATGTCCCACTCGACGCTGACGCGCCGCTCCGGATCGGCCACCTGCACCTGGGTGCAGTCGGCGGTGTGAACGGTAATCCCCCTGCCGCGGGTGATGAAACCGACCACCTCGTCTCCGGGCAACGGACTGCAGCAGCGCGCAAACCGGACCAGGATGTCTTCGACCCCCTGCAACCTGATGGCGCTCGACGGCTTGCGGCGAATCTTTTCAACGACCTTGCCGAGAGGCGTTGTCGGCCTGCTGCCTTCTTCGTCAAGCTTTTCGCGCGGCACGATGCGGGAAACGACCTGCCCCAGCGAAACCTTGCCGTAACCGAGAGCGGCCAGCATGTCGTCGCCCTGGGTGAAACCGAGCTCCCGCCAGGCCTTCTCAAAAGCTTCCGACTGCTGGACCTTCTTCAGCCCCATCCCGTACTTTCGCAGCTTCTTCTCCAGCAGCTCGCGTCCGAGTTCGATACTCTTTTGCCGCTGTTCGGTCTTGATCCAGTGCCGGATCTTGTTGCGGGCCTTGGAGGTGCGGACGAACTTGAGCCAGTCTTTGCTCGGGGCCTGGTGGGGAGAAGTCACCACCTCGACGATGTCGCCGTTCTGCAGCTCGGTCTTCAGCGGCACCAGCTTGCCGTTGACCCGGGCCCCGACGCAGTGATGGCCGATGTCGGAATGGATCGCGTAGGCGAAATCGATCGGGGTGGAGCCGCGCGGCAGCTCCTTGACATCGCCGTTGGGGGTAAAGACGTAAACCTCTTCGGGAAAGAGATCGACCTTGACGACGGAAAGAAATTCCCGCGAATCGCTCAGGTCCTTCTGCCATTCGAGAATCTGCCGCAGCCAGGCAAAGCGCCGGTCGTGCTGCGCCGTAGCCGCCACCGGACCGCCGCCCTCCTTGTACTTCCAGTGCGCGGCTATCCCCTCCTCGGCGATACGATGCATCTCTTCGGTGCGCAACTGGATTTCCATGCGCTCGCCGTGCGGCCCCATGACCGTCGTGTGCAGCGACTGGTACATGTTGGCCTTGGGCATGGCGATATAGTCCTTGAACCGGCCGGGAATCGGCTTCCAGAGGGCATGCACCATCCCCAGCACCGCGTAACACTCCTGCACGGTCTTGAGAATGATCCGGAAGGCGATCAGGTCATGCACCTGATCGAACTCGATCCCCTGACGCTTCATCTTCATGAAAATCGAGTAGAGGTGCTTGGCCCGGCCGGAAACCTGCCCGTCAATGCGGTTTTCCGCCAGGAGATTTTCCAGCTTGCGCTTGATTTCCTCGATGTAGCGGGCATGCTCCCGCTTGCGCCTGGCCAGCCTGCGGGACAGCTCCCGGTATTCGGCGGGATACAGATAACGGAAGGACAGATTCTCCAGTTCATTCTTGATCCAGCCGATACCCATGCGGTTGGCCAGAGGAGCGAACACCTCCATGGTTTCCTGGGCCAGCAGCAGCTGCTGCTCTGGCGGCCGGCTGTCCAGTGTCCGCATGGTGTGCAGCCGGTCGGCCAGCTTGACCAGAATGACCCGGATATCCCTGGCCATGGCCAGCAACATCTTGCGAAAGCTTTCCGCCTGCTCCCTCGCCCGCTTCTTGAAGGCAATGCGCCCGATCTTGTTGACGCCTTCGACCAGTTCGGCGATATCGGCGCCGAAATCCCGGGCGATCTCGTCGAGCGTGGGACCGCCGTCACGGATGGTATCGTGCAGGATGCCGGCGACGATGCTGGGAATGTCGAGCTGCAATTGGGCGAGCAGGGAGGCGACTTCGACGGAATGCTGCCAGACGGCCTTGCCGGGGCCGGAAGAACGGTCGAGACAGACCTGGCGGCAGAAGGTGAAGGCCCGGTGAAGAAGATCGGTATCGGCTTCCGGGTGGTAACGGCTCACCCGTTCGATGACTTCGTCCGGCCTGGTCATGGGCGTGGATCGGCGGCAGGATGCGGAAGCAGCCTGTCCGTACCGCTTCCGCACGACTCTGCAGTGATCAGGCTTTCTTTCCCGGCACTTCGAAGGCGACCTTGCCGGCGGCGATCTCCCGCAGGGCCAGAACCACCTTCTTGTTTCCGGACTTGTTCTCGATCAGGGGCGTCGCCCCCTTGTAAAGCTGCTTGGACCGTTTGGCCGCCACCATGCAGAGCAGAAAACGGTTGGAAATCTGGGTAAGGCAGTCTTCAACAGTTACGCGCGCCATAAGTATCCTCTCCAGCAGTGTGTTTGTTCAGCAATCCGGTTCGTCAATGCCGTACCAGCGGGCCGGCGCATCCCGGAAGCGCCGGGTCCGGCACCGTTCGGCCATGACAATGGCCCTGAGCTGTGCGGCCGACTCTTCCAGATCGGCATTGACCAGAAGATAATCGTACCAGTGCGCCTGAGCGATCTCCCGGCGGGCATTGGCCAGCCGGCGGGCGATGACATCCTCGGCGTCGGTCTGCCGGCCGCGCAACCGCCGCTCCAGCTCTTTCAGCGACGGTGGCAGGATGAAGACAAAGACGGCATCGTCCAGCCTGTCCCGCAACTGGGCGGCACCCTGGCAGTCGATGTCGAGCAGAATGTCCTCACCGGCTTCCCGGGCCTGCTGCAGGGTCCGCAGCGAGGTGCCGTAGAGATTGCCGTGAACCTCGGCCCATTCGGCGAAGGCCCCCTCGGCGACCATCCGTTCGAACGTCTCGCGCCCGACAAAATGGTAGTCCACGCCGTCGACCTCTCCCTCGCGGGGAGTGCGGGTCGTGAACGAAATAGATTGCCGAATTTCGGGAAACATGTCAACAAGGTAACGACAGAGCGTCGTTTTTCCGGCCCCGGACGGCGCGGATACAACAAACAGAATTCCGTTTCGGGGCACGGAGAGGGACAAGTGACGAGGGACGAGTGACGGGGGGCGAGTCAACATGCAACCTCCAGACTTTTGTTCAAACCGACCAGCATACGCCTTATTTCCTGAAGACTCTCATTCAGCTCAGAGCAGTCCCTCATATATCCCAGACGATCCGCTATCACAAGCTGGGTCTCAACTTCAGCCAAAGATCCCAGGGCAATGGCAAGAAACCGGGTGTATTCTCTTCGTCCTCCCCGACCTGCCCCTTCAGCAATGTTGCAAGGAACAGAAACTGCCGCCCGACGAATCTGGGACGTCAAACCATAGATTTCCTCGCTCGGCCAACTTTTGGTCGCCGCGTAAATGGCAGCAACAAAATCCACACTCTTCTGCCAGACCAACAGATCCTTATGGCTTTTCAACGGTCCCCCTCCTCGTCACCCGTCCCTCGTCACCCGTCCCTCGTCACCCGTCCCTCGTCACCCGTCCCTCGTCACCCGTCACCCGTCCCTGCCTCAAACCACATTCTGTACCTGTTCGCGGATCTTTTCCAGCTCAGCCTTGATATCGACCACCAGGCGGCAGATGTGAGCGTCATTGGCCTTGCTGCCGATGGTGTTGGCCTCCCGGTTGATTTCCTGCACCAGAAAGTCGAGTTTGCGGCCGACCGGCTCTTCCGAATCGAGGAGCTGGCGAAACTGTTCGAGGTGGCTGCGAAAACGGGTCAGCTCCTCGCTGATGTCGCAGCGGTCGGCATAGACCGCCAGCTCCTGGGCCATGCGCTGGGGATCGATTTCGATATCGTCGGCGTATTTGGCAAGCCGCTGTTCGAGCTTTTCCCGCCACTCCTGCGGCACCCGGTCGGCCCTGCCGGCAATCTCGTCGAGCAACGCGGCCAGAGTGGCGAGCCGCTGCTCGAAATCCTCCCGCAGCGCCTGCCCTTCCCTGGCCCGCATGACCACGAGGTTGTCGATCGCCTCCTGCAGCGCCCGATCGAGGCAGGGCTCGAGCTCGTCGAGCGAAAGGGACTCCTCGAGCAGCAGGATATCCTTCTGCCGGGACAGCATGTCGAGGGTGACGGCATCCGACAGCTGAAACGTTTCCCGCAGCTCGGTCAGGGCTCTGACCACGGCCTGGGCGAGCGGCAGGTTGACCCTGGCCTCGTAGCCCTGCTCGCCGATGATGTCCAGATTGACAAAGACATCGACCTTGCCGCGGGAAAGCTGCTCTGACAGCCGTTTTTTCAGCGCCGCCTCAAGAGGGGCAACGACCTTGGGCCCCTTGATACCGACATCGCAGAAACGATGATTGACCGACCTGATTTCGACCCCGATGGTCAAAGTTTCACTTGCGGCCTGGCCCTTGCCGAAGCCCGTCATGCTGTAGAGTGCCATGTTGCTTTCCTTGAAAAATCGAATTCCGCGGTACGATCAGTAGGCACCGCTGCGCTGCACGACCACCCTGATGGTTTTGAACAGAATGGCAATATCATACCAGAGCGACCAGTTTTTCACATACCACACATCCAGCGCGACCCGGCTCGGATAGTCGATGTCGCTGCGGCCGCTCACCTGCCACAGGCCCGTTATGCCGGGACGCGCCACCTTGTAGAAGTAAAAATCGTCGCCGTACTTGTCGATCTCTTCCCGGATGATGGGACGCGGACCGACCAGGCTCATCTCGCCACGCAGAACGTTCCACAGCTGAGGCAGTTCATCGAGACTGGTCTTTCTGAGAAAATGCCCGATGCGGGTAATCCTCGGGTCGTTTTTCAGCTTGTAGCTCGCTTCCCACTCCCTGCGGGCTTCTTCATCCTCGGAAAGGATCTTCTCCAGCACGGCTTCGGCATCCGGAACCATGGTCCGGAACTTGAGACAGGGGAACTCCTCCCCCCCCCTGCCTATGCGCATATGCGCGTAGATGGCAGGGGCACCATCCCTGCGGATGAGCCAAACCAGCACCCAGAAGAGAGGAGCAAGGGCGATCATCAGTGACAACGCTGCAAAGAGGTCGAATGAGCGCTTGACGATTTTCGAGGTGACCCGGGCAAGATTGTTGCGCAACCGCAACAAGAGAACCTCGTGCCGAAAAAAATAGTTGATTTCCATGCCATACAGGGGCAGCCCCCTGAGTGCCGGCACGATGTAGACATTCCTGACAGCTCGCGTCAGTTTCTCGATAGTGCGAATCTCGCGCACAACCCCGCCTACTTCGAGTGCAACAACGACATTGCTGATCCCGGGGTCGCCAAGGTGATCCAGGATATCGCCATCGGCTCTTTCGACAGGATAGGCATCTCCATTCACCTTTATTCTGTCCTGTTCGTAACCGTCATGCTCGGGCAGAGCAACGAATTTGCGGATCTGGAACCCCATCAGACGTTCGCTTTTCAGGGCAATGGCTGCGTCGACGGCATTGGGGCCGTTGCCAATGATCACAACCGGCAACCTCCAATGCCCCAGCCAGAGAAGAGACGCCTTGTAAAGCGAGCGGAACAGCGGAAGAAAAATGCCCGCAAACGACATGCTGCCAAGAAACCACAGACGGGAAAAAGGCGTTTTCGACAGATAGAGGAAGGCCGCACAGAGAATCGAAAAGACAAATACTCCCTGCAGCAGATCCCGCAGTTCGTCCCAGAACGGCTTTCGGCGAACATAGTGGCTGCGCACCCAGAACCAGGCCAGAAGAAAGGGGACTCCAGAGGAGTAACAAAGGACCCAGGTCCCGAGATAGGATGGATAACTGTCGAGGTCGCGCCAAGCCAGAAGGATCTCCCCCCCGGCAAAAAAGGCACCAACAAGCGCCACCAAGTCGACGATGATCAGAAAGAGGGTCCAAACCAGCACACGTTGCTCCTGTGAAACATGAAATGATGAAGACCTTCAGTCAAGCAACCCGCCGGCGTGGCCAGTAGTTCCGATTCATGCTCAGCTTGGGCAGCAAAGATTCAGGCAGCACATGATAGTTTTTCCCTGCCCGATAGCCAAGATATTTAAGACAGGTGCGCAAGAGGGCCTCGGGAATGCGCCATGGAGCATGCTGGCGAAGGTAACTCAATTCTGACCGAACGAAACGCCTGCCTTCTCCTTCGGCCCTTCCGAACCTTTTCAGAATCCAGCCTTGCTCCCGGTGAAAAACTCCAATGTCAAAATACCTTCGGAATTCATCCCGCAAACCATACTCGTGGCTGTGATACACTCTGGCCTCGGCGACATAGGCAATCTTGCAACCTGCGAGCAACAGGCGCGCCGCCGCTTCCATATCCTCCCCCATAATAACCGGAGCTCGAAATCCACCAATCTCTTTCAGGGCCGACAGACGATAGGCAGCAAATGCATTTGACATAAAAATTGCCTTGATACCCTGCTCGGAAGCATCTGCCAGTACTTTGTACGATGGACGATCGGGATAATTGTAAAGTCTGGCATGACGTGCGATGGCACTTGACCGGGCCCAGGGCACGTGCCTACCATAGGCAGCAGATACCTCGCCAACCCGAAAGGCACACATGAGATTCCTCAAAGAAGTTCTAGACGCAAAAACGGCGTCCTGCGTCAAATAGACGATGACATCACATCCGCTCAGTACGTCAAGGGCAAGGTTGCGCGTTCCCCCATGATCAAAATCCTGTCGGGGAATCTTCACAACTTCGGCATCTAGCACCTGATACGGCGAAAGATCCATCTGAGAACCCGAAGAATCGACTATCAGGATTCGATCGGGCTGGAGGCACTGTTCGGCGACCGACATAGCCTGTCTTACGACATAACTATCGTCACAGACAGGAATGAATAATCCACACTTTAATTTCATAGCCATGAAAAAACTTTTCATTCACATTGGCAGGCATAAAACCGGGACGAGTTCCCTTCAGAAGTTTTTGTACACAAACACTGAATATCTCAAAAAAATGGGTTTTTATTACCCACGGTTGGCCATCAAGGGGTTTGGTCACCATCAGTTCGCTGAACAGTTCACTCCAAAACGATTAAAAAACAAAAAACAATTAACACAAGAGGAACACAAGACAAGACAATCATTGCTTAAAGAAATTAAATGTTGCATTGAAAAATATAACGTCATCCTGAGCAGCGAAGCCTTCCAGAACTGTGATCCACAACTAATCAAAAAGGTTGTAGGAATCTACAATCCAATCATTATTGTTTATCTTCGTGAACAAACAGGTTATCTTATATCGTCATACGCTCAAGCTATTCAGAATACAGATCTCACACTCACTATAGAACAATATGAAAGGCAGATTTTCCGTGCACATTACGACCAGTTTCTTGAAAAGTGGGAAGAGGCGTTTGGCCGCAGAAATCTGATTGTTCGAGTCTATGACAGAAACATGCTGGAAGGCAATGACATCATTACCGACTTCATGACACAGGCTCTGCGCGTTGACGCTTCCCTGCTGGAAAGAATATCCCCCCCTACAGAAGATCAGAATCCGTCACTGGGATGCGATCTGATCGAATACAAACGCTTGCTCAATCTGAGTGGCGTACCCCCATCGAGAGAACTCTATCAGGCGTTTCGCACGTTGGCAACAACATACAATGGAGATCGAAGCCCGATGTTATCTCTCGACCTATATAATGTAATGATAAACAAATACAAAAAATGCAATAAAAGAACATCAGAAATTTACTTAAAAAATGGCATGGAATTAAAGTTCAGGGAGCAATCGACATTTCCAACAGAAACAATCGATAATCTTGACAGGAAAAAAATTGAAGAACTTACCGAAAAATTAATTCAAATATTGCCAAATATAAAAATTCCATCAACGGAAACATTAATACAAAGCTACACGAAAAAAAGCTAATTTATTCGAAATCTATCTCTCCTGCTCGGTAGAAAGAATTGCAATTATGTTAATCTGTCCTGATTATAAATTTATCTATATCCACATCCACAAAAACGCCGGCAAGGCTGTCAAACATTGTCTTAGAGGTATCCTCAAGAAATCTGGAGTCCGATTTTTCACTCGAGAATGGAACGGAAACGAAATCCACAATCACGTCAGTTTACCGGCCCTGCTCGACAGCTATCCAGACCTGAAGGGCTATTTCACATTTACCACCATCAGGAACCCTTGGGACAGACTGGCATCAGCTTTCTTCTGGGTCAAAAGCAAACCCGAAGGTGCTCCCGGCATGAACAGGGCACATCTTTCCTGGGCTCCGGATTTCTCCTCTTTCGTCAAGGCTCTCTACAAAAGTTATCTGCAATACAGAGACAAAAGGCCGGAGGACAATATCTTCCTGCAGACGGAGCGCTCTTTCGTCCTCCCCAGGCTGGTTTACCCTGCACAGTCGGTTTACCTTTACAACGTGGCAAAAAACATTGCCCCCCATGCTATCTGCCACTACGAAAACCTTGAAGAGGACCTGAAAAGGACTGTCGGCAAGTTGCTGGGCGAAAAGGCGGCCCAAGGCGTCAAGCTGAAAATCCTGGGACCGTCAGCCAAGCCTCCGTACCGAACCCTGTACACTCCGGAAACGGCCGACATGGTGAGAGAAATCTATGCCGAGGACATCAAGCGCTTCAGCTACGAATTCTGATTCTTGCCGCATCGCCCAGGGCTCAGTTCGTCAGGATCTTTTCCAGGACAGTGCGTGCCGCATCGAACGAAAAATGCTTCTGCAAGTTTCTCATTCCATTATCCGACAGCCTGTTCCACAATTCTTTATCCCGGCACAGCCTGGTCACCAACCGGGCAAATTCATCCGGGCTGTCACCAACAAGAACATCCACACCGTGCTCGAGCGACATTCCCTCGACCCCCACACTCGTCGCCACCACAGGCACGCCGTAACTCATGCTCATGTTGATCTTCCCCTTGACCCCGGCACCGTAACGCAAAGGCGCCACGGACATGAGACAGCGATTGAAATAGGGAGCTAAATCCTCTACATATCCGGTCACGATAATGGTGTCATCCGCCAGCGATCGAATCTCATCCGGCACGTCACTGCCCACCACATAAAACTTCAGTCCAGGATTATCCTCCCTGATACCGGGCCAGATTTCGGACACAAAAAACCTCACGGCATCGACATTCGGCGGGTGATTGAACCCACCAACAAAGAGAATATCCCGCCTGTCTTCGAATGGTCGCGCCCGGCCAAAAACCTCGTGAACATTGGACAGCACTTCAACACGCAGTTTCGGGTAGCGGCCCCGCAACAGGTCCTGCTCGTACGGACTGACGACCCAGGTCGTATCAGCCTTGCGCATGAGGCCAGTTTCGAGAACCTCGGTCTCCTCGGCCTGCCTGAACAGCCGGTGGTTCTGTTCCACTTCCGCCTGCCGCCTCTCCCGCAGGAAATGAAGGTCGACAGTGTCGTAGATCAATGTCGCGTCCGGGTAATTTTTCCGGGCCGTGTCCATCCAGAGTCCGGCAACGTAAGGCCGACTGAGAACGACCACATCATAAAGCCCTCTCGTTCGCTCCATGTAGCTTCCCAGATGACACACATAGGGGGCGTAAAGAACTTCTATCCCCATCTCCTGAAGTGTTTCAACATAGCCCCCGAGATACTGAAGGTTTTCGGGAACAAAGGTAACTTTGCAGCCCATTTCGACCAGAATTTTCAATATATTGAACATTCGCAGCGAACCGGAATCCCGGTCAGGGGTGGGGACAAGGGCATCGACGACCAGAACCCGGGCCCTGCAGTAGCGGTCCTTTTCCCTTTCAGGAAAATGACCATTGGGCGAATGGTGTTTCAGAACGTCCCGCCACTTGTCGCGAAACTTCTCGGCGTTGATCAGCTGGTAGCGCTTGACCCCCTGCCCGAGATCCGCTCCGCAACTGACTCCTTCATAGTGCACGACCCGGCAGCGGGGTTGATACAGGACCTTGAACCCCTTCTTACGAACGGAGAAGGCCAGGTCGGTGTCCTCGTAATAAGCAGGAGTGAAACGTTCATCAAACCCCCCGAGCTGGTCAAAAAGGATTTTCGGAACACAGATACAGGCAGCAGAAAGATAGTCAACCTGCCTGAGGTAATTGTATTCAGGTGCTTCAGGATCCTCAAGACGGCCAAAATTCCAGGCACTACCATCCCGCCAGACAATTCCTCCCGCTTCCTGCAGACGGCCATCCGGAAAAATCAGCTTCGCACCGACAAGGCCAACCTTGTCGTCCCGCTGAAACGGTTCGAGCAAGGCACTGAGCCAGCCGGGAAAAACCAGCGTATCGTTATTGAGAAAGACAAGGTAACGACCTTTCGCTTTTCGGGCACCCAGGTTGCACGATCTGAGAAAACCGAGGTTTTCCCTGTTTCGCACATAGACCAGCCCCGTGATTTTCTGTACAACCTTCGGTGTGTTGTCCCCAGAGAGATCGTCAACGAGGATGACTTCGTAATCGATATCGCTCCCGGATCTGTAGATGGACTTCAGACACCGAACCGTATAGTCGAGGTTGTTGTGGACGGGCACAATCAGAGAGACCAGCGGATTTGCCTCCCGAGGCCGGAAATCAAGGTCATCGAGAGCCAAGGCGTCGACCGCACTTTCCAGCTCCCTGATCTGCGCCCCCAATCCGGTCGCAACATTCCCCGACTGATTGCCGCTGCCGCCCCTGGCTCTGTTGAGCACGGGAAAAGCCCTCTGCAGAACGGAGCGAAGCCTGTTTTTTGTCCGCATATTCAACGGGAGGCGGTGATAGGCCCGCTTGGCCAGACGAAAGATGAGTTCCTGTAGCTGTTCAGGCTTCGGCAAGGCTCGCCAAGCACGGCTCAAAACCCTGGCAACTTTCCAGGACCGTGAAGAATAAATCTCATCCAGTTGACGCTGCTTGGCGTTCAATTCCTGCTGTTTGGCGTTCAATTCCTGCTGTTTGGCGTTCAATTCCTGCTGTTTGGCGTTCAATTCCTGCTGTTTGGCGTTCAATTCCTGCTGTTTGGCATTCAGCTCCTGCTGTCTGGCATTCAGCTCCTGCAGCTGGTTGTTTAACTCCCGACGAAGTTCTTGGCACCTGTTGTTCGAGTCCTGAAGTTCGGCCTCCAGATACGAGATCCGGGAACCGAAATCCGCGATCAGCGCGCTCCTTCCCCAGGCCTTCCCGGCAGTTTCCAGGGAACGAAACCTGCTCACGAAATCAGCGATTTCTTGGCTTTTCCACTGAGTCCGACCGGCGGCGAGAAACTTCAGAAAGTCAAATATCTCCACCGAGAGCTGCCGGATCATGTCAGCATCACCATTTCGGGCATGTTCTGTCCAATGGTGACAAAGAGAACGATCGACGAAATTTTTCAGACCTACCGTATCAGGCAACAACGACTCGGCGGGAAAGAGCCGGTCCAATCTTTCGGACAGAATGGCGGCCGGATCGTCCAGAAAATCATCATAATAGACAAAGGCGACACCCTCGTTAGGAAGCGATTTCAGCAAGGAAAGAGTGTAGCTGAGCCACAATGCCAATCCCTCATTCGGGGGGATACCGTTACGATGAGCAAGAGATGCCGCAACACTTCCGGGGTGCCGGAAAACAACCAAATATTGGGCCTGCCAGCCAAGCCTTTCCAGCGCCTGCTGCCACAGGGGAAGCAAACGACAGATCCGGGGATCCTTGACACATGGCCGGGCAAGCGGGCCGAACTCCTTCTCCAGCAGCATGGCAAGTTGGTCCGCCCTCCCCTCATCAAAACCATCCTCGGGCAACATAAACGGATCATTCCAACGGCTATCCAGAGAAGAAAGCAAATCATCATTGAATGCAACGACGGCCTTATGCTCCCAAAACCCCTTGGGATTGTCCTTCTTGGCCGGCAGGAGATCCTCTCCGAGATCAAATCCGTAAAAACGTAGCGCGCCAGCAACGGCCGATGTGCCGCTACGGTGCATTCCCGCAACAAGAAGCAGACTCTTTTCTCGATCTTCCATAAAAAAACTTTCTATCGGCGATCAAACCAGCGCAAGGCAGCGACGACGGAAATCGGCCCGCTTTTTGTCAAGCTCGAAAAGCCCGTTCAAAAAGCAGGAAAACCGGTCACGTGCCAAACGGTACAGTTCGAGGTCGAAACGGTTTGCCTCAACCAGGCGGGCATACAGCTCTTCGCCGGCCATGGCGCGCAAACGGCTCACATCCTCATCAATCTCCTTAGGCAATCCACGACCAACATTTTGGGCCTTGTAGGCAAAATCCAGGTCGGGAAAATATTCTCGCAATCTGGTTTCAAAGAGAATCATGCTGTCATCGAATTCTTCGACAAGGCCGAAGTATTTCATGCCCTCCAATGTTTCGATCGCCATGTTGAATTCCTGATCGCTGATCTCCTTGTTGCGCATAAGGCCGGGGAGCAGTCGGCGCACATGAAAATTGCGAATGACCCCTGGCGAGTCCTTTGACAACCGCCATGCCAGATACTCCCGGAAACTGGAGCTTTGAGCAACCTTCGCCCCCAAGGTCTGCTCTTTCTGTCTTTTCTCGAAAGAATAGACAGAAAGGACGCGCGCCAAAGGGTGTCTGAACATTTTCAGCAGCTCGATATTGACACCAGGCAGAGAGGGAAGAGGAAGAACAATATGATGCGAGCTGATGGCAACGATTTTTCTGTTTTTGACGATATAGGGCCCAAGGTACTCGGCCCCCTTTTTCATCGACACATCATCGCGGTGATCGACGAAAGTTGATCCGAAATTTTTTTTCAGAACCCAATCGATGGTCGTACCGGCATTTTTGAAGAGATGATCGTGTACGATAACACACCTTCGATCCCGGTTGACTCTTCGGATAAATTTATCGAATATTGCCAGTGTCATTGTTTAACAGCCCCATGGGTTTGGCGGCAGACAAGCCAAATTCATCAGACATACTCACTTCACTGTCTGTTCGTATTCGGCAACAACATCTTCCGGTCGTCCCACTTGCTTTACACGCCCCCGCTCCAGCCATAAAACACGGTCACAGTGTTCCAGAATCGTCTCGCTGTTATGGGATACGAGCACCACGGTTCGGTGCGAGGAGATGAGCTCCTTCATGGCCTGTGAGGACTTCTTCTTGAAGGCAGCATCACCAACACCGAGAACTTCATCGAGGAGAATGATATCCGGCTGGGCATGAAAGGCCACCGAAAAACCCAGTCTGGCTTTCATGCCGGCTGAATAGGTTTCAAACGGCTGATCGATAGTCTCTTCGAGGCCTGCAAAGCGAACCACATCGTTCAGACGCTTTCTGGCTGTTTTCAACTCGACCCCCATCAGAAGAGCCCCAAGCAGGGCATTGTCGCGTCCAGAAAGTTCCTTGACAAACCCAACCTGCAGGGACAGCAGCGACGCCCGCCCCCCGAACAGTTCAACCGACCCGCGGTCAGGCGCACAGATGCCCGACAAAACGCTCAGCAGCGTGCTCTTGCCGGCCCCGTTCCGGCCGATTACGCCAAAGGTTTCCCCCCGAGCCACCTCGAAGGACACATCCTCAAGGGCCCAAAACCTGTCCTTCCGCAGGAACCCCGACCATCGCCGGTAGTAGACGCCAAGACCCTCGACCCTTATGGAAACAGCTGACATATCAGACAATCTTCGAATAGAAACGATCAAAGCGCTTGAGTATGCAGAGCGCGGCAATAAACAGAATCAGAGAGAGCAGGAAGACATAGAGCAGCTGCCCAACATCCGGAAAATCGTTGTCGAGCAGAACCCTTCTGAAAGCCTTGATCAATATTGCCATAGGATTGAGCATGAAAATCTGCCTGACTTCGGGGCTGAACTTGTCTATGTCAAAAAAAATTCCAGAAACAAAAAACAGAAACATGATCATGTTTTCCACTACAAGCTTAATATCCGGCAAAAAAGGATAAAATGAAGAAAGCAACATTCCAAGAGAAAAAATAAAAAACATCTGGGCAATAAATACTGGCACAATATAAAATAAGTCAATCAAACAACCTTTATAAAAAAACAGGAACAAAACAAGAACAAAAAAAGAAATCAAAAACTTAAAACCACCCCTAACAATTTCAACACTTGGAAATACATATTTTGGCAAGTAAACCTGTTTTATCAGCTGAGAATTTTTCTTTATTGATACAGTAGCCCTGTTTATCGAGCTTGCAAACCATTTCCATGGAACAAGACCACACAAAAGAAAAGGAGCAAACTCCGTCCCCTTTCCTCGCAGACCAAGCGCAAAGATAGCGTAAAAAGCCACCATATAAATCAAAGGGTCTATAACCCACCAAAGAATGCCAAGAAACCCATCTTTGCACTCCTTTTTTTCAAGGGCATAGACATAAAAAAACACTACTGTCAAAAACCTTCCAAACTTCATATATCACTCACAAAACAAGATGCCCATATTTTTTTCTTAAAATAAAACAATCATAAAAATACAAAAACCTGCCAATAAAGATAATTATATTTTCAATAAATCCCGTTGAATACTTACCTTGGAAAATATTTTTCCTTTCAATACCTGCTCCGTTCTTTGGCACCTCAAGAAAATCAAATATCTTGTCAAGAGTTGCTGCATGATTTTCTTTCAAGTCCTTATTCCACACCAACCTGACATTTTTTTCAGGGAAATATTCGAGTAGTCGACGAATCTGTCGTGCATAAAATCCTCGACTGAGATAGCTGCAAACTCTGAGAGGAGAATTGCTTGACTGATCCTTGCGATATCTGTGCAAAACAAATGGCTCCATTAAAAAAGCCATACAAATATTTTTCTTCTCGTTTCCCCTGAACCTCTCCATATGATAGTGAGATATGGCTCGCTCCATGGGCGAGCGCAGAATAATCAGTATCTTCATATTCGGATTGTATCTGAAAATCCTTTCCGGAGCCCATGGCCAATAGATATAGATCGGCGTAGCTTCACCAACAACAACCTGGCCCTCATAATTGGGGAAAGCCTTTCGATATGTCCGGTCAAGCTCTCCCTGACCCGCAAGGTGTTCATAGTCGGGACGATCAAAAAAGTGGACCTCCTTGCAGGGAGCCATACAGATGTCCGGATGTTGTCCGAGAAAGGTCGACAAAGCCGTGGTCCCCCCCTTCTGTACTCCGGCGAGCAGAAAATTGACCTTGAATCCTTCTCTTTCCCTGGCAGCGTTCATTCTTCGTCGCAACCGGATTGACACTCACAACCCTTCCTGCCAAAGAGTTCCATCTCTGAAATCATCTGTTTTCTTGCCGAGAACTTTTTCGACGATCAGCTCCGCCAGCTCCTCCGGGTTGTCGTGGCTCCCGTCAACGACGATTTCGGGATCTTCCGGAGGTTCGTATTCGGAGTCAATGCCGGTAAAGTTGGGCAGTTCACCGGCCCGTGCCTTGCGATAAAGGCCTTTGGGATCTCTCCGCTCGCAGACCTCGAGCGGAGTGCTGACGTAGATCTCGATGAACTCGCCTTCTTCCAGCAGGTCTCTGGCCATCTTGCGCTCGCTGCGAAACGGCGAGATGAAGGCCGTCAGCACGATGAGACCGGCATCGACAAAGAGCTTGGCGGCTTCCGCGACCCGGCGAATATTCTCGACCCGATCGGCGTCGGTAAAACCCAGATCCCTGTTCAGGCCGTGCCGGACGTTGTCACCATCGAGCAGGTAGGTATGATATCCGAGGGAATGCAGCTTCTTCTCCACGAGATTGGCCAGAGTCGACTTGCCGGCGCCTGACAACCCCGTGAACCAGAGGACACAGGGCTTCTGCCCCTTGATCACCGCCCGCGCCATCTTGTCGATATCGACCGACTGCCAGTGGATGTTGGTCGCCCGGCGCAACGGAAAATCGATCATGCCGGCGCCGACGGTGGCGTTGGTCAGCCGGTCGATGAGGATGAAGCTGCCGGTGGCACGGTTTTCCCGGTAGGGATCAAAGGCGATGGGCTGCCCGGTGGCCAGATTGGCAACACCGATCTCATTCAACTGCAGGGACCTGGCAGGCAGGTGTTCCATGCTGTTCACGTCCACCCGGTACTTGAGCTGGCCGATCTGGACCGGCACCGTCTTGCATCCCGCCTTCAGCAGATAGGTCCGGCCGGGCAGCATGGCATCCTCGTGCAGCCAGACCAGATGCGCCTCGAACTGGTCGGCGAAGGCCGGTCGTTCATCGGGTCGGGACAGGACATCCCCCCGGCTGATGTCGATTTCGTCGGCCAGGCAGAGGGTGACCGCCTGACCGGCGCGGGCCTGCTCCAGGTCGCCGTCCATGGTGACGATGCGGCTGACGCGGCTGGTTTGCCCCGAGGCGGCCACTACCACCTCGTCACCCACGGCGATCTGCCCCGAGGCGACGGTGCCGGAAAAGCCGCGAAAATCGAGGTTCGGACGGTTGACCCACTGCACGGCAAAGCGGAACGGCTTCTTCCGCGTCTCGTCCTCCACCTGAACCGTTTCCAGGTAGTTCATCAGGCTCGGTCCGTCATACCACTCGGTGTTCCCGCGCGCCTTGAGCACGTTGTCACCCTTCAGTGCCGAGATGGGGATGGCGACGATCTCGTCGAAACCGAGGTTGCCGGCGAACAGTTCGTAGTCGCGCCGGATCTGTTCGAACCGCTCCTGCCGGTAGTCGACCAGGTCCATCTTGTTCACCGCCAGCACCACGTGCCGGATGCCCACCAGCGACACCAGGTAGCTGTGCCGCCGGGTCTGGGTCAGCACGCCTTTGCGGGCGTCGACCAGGATCACCGCCACCTGCGCCGTGCTGGCCCCGGTCACCATGTTGCGGGTGTACTGCTCGTGGCCCGGGGTGTCGGCGACGATGAACTTGCGCCGGTCGGTGCTGAAGAAGCGGTAGGCGACGTCGATGGTGATCCCCTGTTCGCGCTCGGCCTGCAGACCGTCGAGCAGCAGGGCGTAGTCGATGTCGTCCCCCTGGGTGCCGATGCGGCGGCTGTCGGCCTGCAGCGCTGCCAGCTGGTCCTCGAAGATCAGCTTCGAGTCCCACAGCAGCCGGCCGATGAGGGTCGACTTGCCGTCATCGACGCTGCCGCAGGTGATGAAGCGCAGCAGGGACTTCTCTTCCTGTTCCTTCAGGTAGGCGTGAATGTCTTCGGCAATCAGTTCCGATTGGCTGTTCATACAAGCTCCAGATTCGGCGAAGGGCGAAGGGGGGGCTTCGCCGACACCGTTTTTCAAAAGTATCCTTCCGCCTTCTTCTTCTCCATGGAGCCGGCCTGGTCGTGGTCGATCAGCCTCCCCTGCCGCTCGGAAGTGCGGGTCAGCAGCATCTCGCGGATGATCTCCGGCAACGTGGTGGCCGTCGATTCGATGGCCCCGGTCAGCGGATAGCAGCCCAGGGTGCGGAAGCGCACCATCTTTTTCTGCACCTGCTCGCCGGGAAGCAGCTCGAGCCGGTCGTCGTCGACCATGATCAGCATGCCGTCGCGCTCGACCACCGGCCGCTCGGCGGCGAAGTAGAGCGGCACGATGGGAATGTTCTCCAGGTAGATGTATTGCCAGATGTCGAGCTCGGTCCAGTTGGACAGGGGGAAGACGCGGATGCTCTCTTTCGGCCGCACCCGGGTGTTGTACAGGTTCCACAGCTCGGGCCGCTGGTTCTTCGGATCCCAGCGGTGGTTGGCGCTGCGGAAGGAGAAGATGCGTTCCTTGGCCCGCGACTTCTCCTCGTCCCGGCGGGCGCCGCCGAAGGCGGCGTCGAAACCGTACTTGTCCAGCGCCTGCTTCAGCCCCTCGGTCTTCATCACGTCGGTGTACAGGGCGCTGCCGTGGGTGAAGGGATTGATCCCCTGGGCGACACCCTCCTCGTTGACGTGCACGATCAGCTCGAAACCGTGCTCGGCCGCCATCCGGTCGCGAAAGGCGATCATGTCGCGGAACTTCCAGGTGGTGTCGACGTGCAGCAGCGGAAAGGGGATCTTTCCCGGGTAGAAGGCCTTGCGGGCCAGGTGCAGCATCACCGAGGAGTCCTTGCCGATCGAGTAGAGCATCACCGGGTTCTCGAACTCGGCGGCGACTTCCCGCATGATGTGAATGCTTTCGGCTTCGAGTTGTTCCAGATGGGTCATGAGCTTTTCCTTTTCTAATCAGTGACGAGTGACGAGTGACGCGTGACGCGTAAACACCCGTGACGCGTGACACGTCCAGCCTCCAGCCTCCAGCCGCTTTTTCCTAAACACCATTTAGATAATTCCGCCGCAGATACCCATAGATCCGGTCTGCGGCCTCGTCCGCCGTCATCCGGTCGATCTCGATGACGATTTCGGCGGATTCCGGCTCTTCGTAGGTCACGTCCACACCGGGGAAAAAACGGTACTCCCCGCGCCGGGCTTTGGCGTAGTGTCCCTTGCGGTCGCGGCGTTCACAGGCCTCGACCGTGCTCTTCATGTAGACCTCGACGAAATTGCGCGCCAGAGACCGGGCGAACTGGCGGCCTTCCCGGTAGGGTGATACAAAGGACGCGACCACACTGACTCCGTTCTTCTCCAGCATCGAACAGAGATGGCCGGCCCTTTTGACATGCCGATCGACCTCCTCGGGGGAGAAACCGAGCTTCGGAAAGAGATGCCGGACATCGTGGCTGTCCAGTCGTTCCACCTTGATGCCGGTGCGTTCGAGCTTCCGGTAGACCCTGTCCGCCACATCCTTCTTGCCGGAGGCGGGCAACCCCGTAAACCAGACGACGAAGGACGGAACGTCCCGCCGGCCGAAGCGGATCTTCTGCCAGAGCCGCTCGTGAAAGAAATAGAGCGCCATCTTGGCGAACACTTCCAGGACGCCTACGGTCAGCGCCAGCGCCACCCTGCCGGTAAAGAGGAAGACAATCACCGCCGTGGTCAGGGTTGCCAGGGTACGCCAGGAAACGGCCTTGAGGATCGAGCGGGTGCGGGTTTCCAGCTGCATCAGGGCAACTCCGCCTCGGCAATCGGGGGGGCGAGCCGATCCTTTTCCGAAAGTTTCGGCGCAGCATCGAGCGGCCAGTCAATTGCCAGTTCGGGATCGTCCCAGCGGATGGCGCGATCATGTTCCGGCGCGTAGTAGGCTGTCGTCTTGTACAGCACCTCGGCCCGCTCGGAAAGAACCAGAAAACCGTGGGCGAATCCCGGCGGCATCCACAGCTGGCGGAAATTGTCCGCGGAAAGGTACCGCCCGACCCAGCGACCGAAGGTGGGGGAATTCTTGCGGATGTCGACCGCGACATCGAAAATCCGGCCGACAACACAGCGCACCAGCTTGCCCTGTTCCGCCGGCGGCAACTGGTAATGCAGGCCCCGCAGCACTCCCCTGACCGACCGCGAGTGATTGTCCTGGACAAAAACCACCGACTGCCCCGTCATATCTTCCCAGCGACGCTGGTTGAAGGATTCGAGAAAGAATCCCCGGGCATCGCCGAACACCTGCGGCTCAATCAGCAGAACGTCCGGTATTTCGGTCGGAATGATCTTCATCGTTCACGGAAATCCCTGAGTACCTGCAGCAGATAGTCGCGATAGCTCGATCTGGGAACATCGTCGAGCAGACGGGAGAACTCTTCGCGGCTGATATATCCCTTGTTCAGGGCGACTTCCTCCAGGCAGGCGATCTTCAGCCCCTGCCTGACTTCCAGGGTACCGATAAAATGGCTCGCCTCGAGCAGGCTCTGATGGGTGCCGGTGTCGAGCCAGGCGATCCCCCGTTCCAGCTTCTCGACCCGCAGCAGTCCCCGCTCGAGATAGGCCAGGTTGAGGTCGGTGATCTCCAGCTCGCCGCGCGCCGAGGGTTTCAGGGCATCCGCCAGCTCGACCACCCGGCCGTCGTAGATGTAGAGCCCGGGAACGGCATAGTGCGACTTGGGCTTCGCCGGTTTCTCCTCAATGCCGACAGCGCGGCCGTCCTCATCGAACTCGACCACGCCGTAACGCTCGGGATCGACCACCGGGTAGCCGAAAATCAGCGCTCCGTCGCAAAATTCGGCAAAAATCCTCTCCAGTCCCATCCGTCCATAAAAAATGTTGTCCCCGAGAATGAGGCTGACATTGTCGCCGGCGATGAAGTCGGCACCAATCTGGAACGCCTGGGCGATTCCCTTCGGCTCCGGCTGCACGGCATAGGTGATGGAAATCCCCCACTGGCGACCATCCCCGAGCAGGTTCTCGAAACGGTGGATATCCTGCGGCGTGGAGATCAGCAGAATATCCCGGACGCCAGCCCGCATCAGGGTCGACAGGGGATAATAGATCATCGGTTTGTCGTAGACCGGCATCAACTGCTTGCTGGCCACCTTGGTCAGGGGGTAGAGCCTGGTGCCGGCGCCGCCGGCCAGGACAATCCCCTTTTTCACCCCGGACATGGGTTCATCCCTCCTGTCTCGTTTTCATGTAGCGCTTCAGGCTCTGCCGCCAGTCGGGCGGAAAAACGCCGGTCAGTTGCGTGTACCGGCTCTTGTCCAGAACCGACCAGGCCGGCCGGCGCGCCGGCAGCGGATAATCGACTGTCGCGATCGGATCGATCCGCCGCACCTTCAGCGACATGCCGGCTGCCAGTGCCTCGTCGCGTATCGCCTCGGCGAACTGGTGCCAGCTGCACTGACCACTGTTGGAAAAATGTACGATTCCCCGTCCCCCGGCAGCCAGCAGCCTCAGAATGGCCTCCGCCAGATCGAAGGTCAGGGTCGGAGAACCGACCTGGTCGGCAACCACCCGCAACTCTTCGCGTTCGGCCATCAGGCGCAGCATGGTCTCGACGAAGTTTCTGCCACCCGGCCCGTACAGCCAGCTGGTGCGAACGATCAGGTAATCCCCGAGGCCGGAATCTCTAATGGCCGTCTCGCCGGCCAGCTTGCTTCGACCGTAGGCCGAAAGAGGCGCGGTCGGATCCTCCTCGCGGCAGGGGCACTCCGCCCGGCCGTCGAAAACGTAATCAGTGGAGATATGCACCAGAACGGCACCGGTATCCATCGCCGCCTCGGCTAAAAAACCCGGCCCCTTGCCATTGACGCAAGTCGCGAGCTCTTCCGCTGTCTCACAACCATCGACATCGGTATAGGCGGCGCAGTTGATGATCAGTGTCGGAGCAAAGGCGGCAAGCCGATCAAGCACCTGACGCCGGTCGGTCAGGTCGAATTCCGGCAGGTCATAGCCCTGCACCACGGCCGTTTGCGGGAGCACGGACCGAACCGCCCGGGCCAGCATCCCCTTGGCGCCGATCAACGCAACGCGGGCCGGCTCCATGGCAATCTCAGCGATTTTCGTACATCCGGGCATAATAGTCCTGATAGCTGCCGTCGAGCACCGCATCCAGCCAGTCCTGGTGCTCGAGGTACCAGTCGATGGTTTTTTGGATTCCTTCTTCGAATCGCACCTGCGGCTTCCAGCCGAGTTCGTTTCTGATCTTGGTGGCATCGATGGCATAGCGCCGGTCGTGCCCGGCCCGATCCTTGACAAAACGGATCAGACTGCGCCGGGGCCGACCGTCGAGCAGCCCCAGCTTCACGTCGAGCAGGTCGCAGATGGTCTGAACGACCTCGATGTTCTGCTTCTCGCTGTTGCCACCGATGTTGTAGGTTTCCCCCGGCCGCCCCCCCTGGAGCACGGCCAGGATCGCCCGGCAGTGATCGTCGACATAAAGCCAGTCGCGCACGTTCCTGCCGTCGCCGTAGACCGGCAGCTCCTTGCCCTGGCGGGCGTTGTTGATGATCAGGGGGATCAGTTTTTCGGGAAACTGGTAGGGGCCGTAATTGTTGGAGCAGTTGGTGATGAGAACCGGCAGGCCGTAGGTGTGAAAATAGGCGCTGGCCAGATGATCCGAGCCGGCCTTGCTCGCCGAATAGGGCGAGCGGGGATCGTAGGGAGTCGTTTCGCTGAAGTAGCCCGTTTCTCCCAGAGAGCCATACACCTCGTCGGTGCTGACATGCAAAAAGCGCCTGTTTGCGACATCGTCCCCCCAGACCGTCCGCGCCGCTTCCAGCAGGGTGAAGGTACCCACGACATTGGTACGCACGAACGCGTCCGGCCCGACGATACTCCGGTCGACATGCGACTCGGCCGCAAAATGAACAATGGTGCCGATATCATGCTCGCGCAGCAGCCTTTCGACCAGCGGCCGGTCACAGATGTCTCCCCGGACGAAAACGTATCGCGCATCATCCTCGACGTCGGCCAGGCTCCGCAGGTTGCCGGCATAGGTCAGCTTGTCGAGATTGACCAGGCAAGCGATATCCGCCTCGGCCAGGGCCATGCGCACGAAATTCGAACCGATGAAACCGGCTCCGCCGGTAACCAGCAGTCGCTTGCCCGTCACGATCAGAGACTCCAGTACAGCAGACCGAGCCGCCGGGCTGCCTCGACAGAGAGTTGATGCTTGACGTCCACCAGCACCCGCCCCCCGGAGTGACGGTAAAGCGCGGGAAGGGTGTCGGCCAGTTTCCGAAAGGCTTCGTGAGCGACGGCCCAGACGACAGCATCGACCCCGACGCTCTCCAGGCTTGACAGAAGCTCGACACCATATTCGCGACGGGCATCTTCAGGATCGGCGACCGGATCGTACACCAGGGTTTCGACGCCGAAACTGCGCAGTTCGTTCAGGATATCGACCACCTTGCTGTTGCGGATATCGGGACAGTTCTCCTTGAAGGTCAGGCCGAGCACCAGCACCCGGCTCCCCTTGACCGGAAGATCGGCCTCAATCAGCTTCTTGACCGTCATCTCGGCGACATACTTACCCATGCCGTCGTTGATGCGCCGGCCGGCCAGGATCACCTCGGGATGGTAACCGATCGCCTCCGCCTTGTAGGTCAGATAATAGGGATCGACCCCAATGCAGTGGCCGCCGACCAGGCCTGGCGTGAACGGCAGAAAGTTCCACTTGGTACCGGCAGCCGCCAGCACGTCACGGGTGGAGATGCCGAGCCGGTTGAAGATCAGCGCCAGCTCGTTCATCAGGGCGATGTTGAGATCACGCTGGGTATTCTCGATTACCTTGGCCGCCTCGGCAACCCGGATCGAGGGAGCGCGATGAATTCCCGCCCTGACGATCAGGCCGTACAGACCGGCCACCAGTTCCAGGCTTTCGGCATCCTGGGCCGCCACCACCTTGACGATATTCTCGACGGTATGCACCTTGTCGCCGGGGTTGATCCGCTCGGGCGAATAGGCCACCTTGAAATCGACGCCGCATTTCCCGCCGGAGGCCTCTTCGAGCCAGGGAACGCATTCCTCCTCGGTCACCCCCGGGTAGACCGTCGATTCGAAGACAACCACGGCGCCCGGGGCGAGGTGCGGACCGATGGTCCTGCAGGCCGACCGAAGCGGCCCCAAATCCGGCTTGCGGTTCGAATCGATAGGGGTCGGCACGGTGACGATCACCACGGCCGCCGACTTCAGCTTCGCCGGATCGGAGGTAAAGACGATGTCGGCCCGCTTCAGATCTTCCGGCGCCACCTCGCCGGTGACATCCTGACCCCGCCGCAGCTGCCCGAGTTTCCGCTCGTCGATGTCGAACCCGGTCACCTTCAGATGCCGGGCGAAGGCCACGGCCAGCGGCAAACCGACATAGCCGAGCCCGACAACGGCAATACCTGTATCCTGAACAACCTTTTCCAGATTCACCAAGTCCCCCAAAAGTCAAAAAGCCCCGAACAGATCGTTCAGAGCCGATTGAGCACCTGTCATCTCCAGCCCTTTTTCAGGATTCGAAACATACCATTAATCCTCTTTAGGGTCAATGCGCCGGCCAGTGCCGTTGCCCCGCCACAGTCCCTGGTCCTGCAGGACAAAATCGACGGCGGCGGCAAGACTGGAAAAGGCACGCTCCGCCCGGTGCGGATGGCTGGTCAGCACCCATTCGCCGTAACCGGTGCGCACGAGCAGGGACAGACACCCCGCCTTCTCGCCGGCCTGCAAATCCGATATCTTGTCACCGATCATGAAGGAACGGGACAGGTCGATCCCCATCTCGGTGGCAGCCCGCAGCAGAAGCCCCGGCTTCGGCTTGCGACACTCACAGTCGCAACGCCAGGGCGTATCGCCCTCCGTCGGATGGTGCGGACAGACATAATAACCATCGATACGGGCCCCCGAACAGGCCAGCTGACGGTCGAGATGCCTGTGAATCCGTCCAACCACTGCCAGATCGAAATAACCACGCGCCACCCCCGACTGGTTGGTCACGACAACAACGGCGATGCCGGCCCGGTTGAGCCGGCAAACCGCTTCGGCCGCCCCCGGCAGAAGAACGACATCTTCCGGACGACACAGGTAATCGCGCTCTTCGATCAGGGTTCCGTCACGATCGAGAAAGACCGCGGGGCGTCCTCTTACGGGCACGGACGTCATCAGTCGCGATAGGTATCGAGAATCTTCTCGACAATGGCCGTGGTCGACTTGCCGGCCTCGAAGGTCACCAGCTCGAGACGACCGCCATAACTTTCGACGAATTCCCTGCCGACCACCTCTTCGGGTGCGTAGTCACCGCCCTTGACCAGAATGTCCGGCCGCAGGGCCCGGATCAGCTCGATGGGAGTGTCCTCGTCAAAAACGACGATGTAATCGACACTGTCCAGAGCAGCCAGAATCTGCGCCCGCTCCTCCTGGCCGATCAGCGGTCGTCGCTCCCCTTTGAGCCGCCGGATGGAAGCATCCGAATTCAGGCCGAGCACCAGCAGGTCGCCGAACTCCCTGGCCTTCTGCAGATACCTGACATGACCGACATGCAGCAGATCGAAACAGCCGTTGGTGAAGACGATGCGGCGCCCGAGAGCACGCGCCTCGTTTCCAATCTGCTCCAGCCGGGACGCCGCGATGCGCTTGTCACGGGGACGATCGGCATTTTTCAGCTCATCGGGGGACACCGCCGCTACCCCCGGCTTTCCAACCACGATGCCGGCGGCCAGGTTGGCCAGCCGCATGGCTTCCGGCATCTCCAGACCGAGAGCGACCGCAGCGCCGACCACCGCCAGCACCGTGTCCCCGGCGCCGGCGACATCGTGAACTTCCCTGACCCGGGCGCTGCTGTGCAGCAGACGGCCCTCACGGTCGACATGGGTCATCCCCTCTTCACTGCGCGTGACGAGCATCCCATCCAGGTCGAGCTCGCCGACCAGACGCCGGGCGGCGGCAAACAGGCGTGCATCGTCACTGTCGCCCGGATCGAGCCGCGCCGCCCGGCAGAGTTCGCTTCTGTTCGGCGTCAGCAGCGACGCACCCCGGTACGGCGTGTAGTCGACTCCCTTGGGATCGATCAGCACCGGCACTTGTCTCTGGCGACAACGGTCGACAAGCACTGAAAGAAGCGCCGGCGGCAGGCTGCCCTTGCCATAGTCGGAGCAGAGAACCAGGCGGCAGGTCTCGATCATGGGCAGCAGCCGGTTCAGCAGCAGATCGACCCATTCCGCTCCCAGGGGAACCACATCCTCGCGATCGATGCGCAGAACCTGCTGATTGCGGGAGATGATCCGGGTCTTGCGGGTCGTCCGACGCCCCTCATCGGTTTCAATGCCGGCGGTGCAGACGGCTTCCCGTTCCACCAGCCGCCGCAGCGAACGGCCATCGGCATCATCCCCCACCACCCCCGCCAGGTGAACCCGGCAGCCCAGTCGGCGCAGGTTCAGGGCGACATTGGCGGCACCACCGGGGCGGAATTCTTCGGACAGAAAACGGACCACCGGTACCGGCGCTTCCGGAGAAATGCGTCCGGTCTGACCGAACAGGTAGTGGTCGAGCATCAGGTCGCCGACCACCAGAACCTCGAGATCGGCACAACCGGCCAGAAAGTGCTCGACGGCGGTCATCGGCATCGCTCCTGTTCCGCACGCTCGACCAGCAGGGCGCAAAGATGCAGAACGATGCCGTGCGCCTCCTGGATCAGCGATGTCTCGTCGGCGGGAATCGAAAGGACCAGGTCGGCAAGCGGTCCGACCAATTCGGTATGGTTGCCACAGAGACAGACCGTCTGTGCTCCGAGTTCGCGGGCGGTTTCAAGCCCGCGCAGCACATTCGGCGAGCGGCCACTGGTCGTCAGCCCCAGGGCCAGATCACCGGGAGCGGCCAGCGCCCTGAGCTGTACGGCAAAGATTTCGTCGTAGCCGTAGTCGTTGCCCAGGGCTGTCAGGACAGCTGCATCCGCCACCAGGGAAACGGCGGCGCGATGAGCGTTCTTCAGCCGAAAACCACCAACCAGTTCAGCGCAGAAGTGTTGGGCGTCGGCCGCCGAGCCACCGTTGCCGAAGGCGAAGACCCGCCCTCCCGATGACAGGGTCCGTGTCAGTCGGGCCGCCAGATCCAGCATCGGCCCGGGATGCCGGTGCAACTGTTCAATCAGGTCGAGATGGGCCCGAAGATAGCCCTGAACCACGTCCTTCATTGTTCCAACCTTCCCGAAGACGGACTCCCCGCCCCCTGCATCAACCCGAAGCCGAAGGCCAGAGCCGCCGGATAATACTGGCTGAAAAGTTTCATGTCCACCAGCCCGCGCATCAGATAGAAAACAACAATTGCCAGCCCTGAATAGTAAAGCATACCGTGCACAGGTCGACGATGCAGTCTGAACAGAAGCCTTGCCACCAGCAGCGCAGCCAGCAGACAGCCGACAATCCCCAGCGAAAACCAGGCTTCGAGAAAAACATTGTGCGGCAGCATGAGGCGATACCTGAGTGGCTGAGCCACGTCGAGATACCTGTAGCTGTTGATGCCAAAACCGAACCACCGCCCCTGCTCCCAGACGGCATCGAGTATGGACCGGAAGATCAGTACTCGTCCGCTGGTAAAATCACCGCCCCGATACCAGCCGGGAAGAAGTCGTCCAAGGATTCCGGACTGCAGCAGGTACAGAAAAAAGGCCAACAGGGTACTGCCACCGAGAAACCACGCAAGGCGCCCGCGCTTCAGGCGGCAACCGACAGTGACGGCAATGGCAACCAGCAGGGCGACAACGCTTCCACGGGAACCACTGACGACGGTCAGTGCCATCCCGGCGACAGGCAGTGCCCACGCCAGCCGGCGAACCGCCAGGGCTCCATCATGAAACAGCAACCCGACCAGACTCAGCCCCGCCAGCAACGCCGTACAGGTACCAAAGGCATTGTAATGCCGAAAGCAGGAAATAAGACCTTTGAGAAAACCACGTGGAACTGCAAAATTTTGCGTATAAACCCAGATCGCTGCTGCCAAGAAAAAAATAATGGCCGTGATCAATAATGGCCAGAACAAGCTTTTCACCTTCTCAGGATATCGCCGCACCAAAATACAAGCAGGGAAAAAAAACACGATACCGCGTGCAAAGTCATAGCCCCCTTTGACCGATTTCTCCGGCAGCCAGGAGAACACGACACCAAGGCAAAGAATCAGCAGAACAAGAACAATTTCAGTCCGATAAGACCTCAATTCAGCAAAAAGGGCCTCCTTTTCCAGCAAGAAAAGAGCAATCAACAGAACAACAGGAATCGACGACGTCATCATCCACGGTACGCACCAAAAAAGAATGGCGACATACATCAGGATGATGCAGACAGTTACATACTTTTCCGGACACGAAACAAAGTTGCTATACAAGGAGAACACCCCTGAATCCATTATAAATATCCACAAGCACCTCTACCTTACTACTGCCCACCGACAATCAATTTTCAAAGAAAGCAGATTCAAGTTGCAAGTGCACCACCCACAGTCTCGTTGAAGACCTCCAGGGGTGTCCGGTAGCAGAGGCACTTTCTCGGCCGGGTGTTCAGCTTGTCAACGACTCGTTTCAGAGTCGCCTCTGCCAGGCGTTTGAAACTCGTCCCCTTGCTCCAATTCCAGCAACCCGTTACACGTCTGAGCCCCCCCTGTTCTGCTTCGCACCAGTTCGACCCGCTCGAAACGATGGCGGCAACGCTCGAGAAAAGCTTCCGCAGTTCGGCTGTCCGGTCCCGGGAGCCGTCATTGATGACGGTCAGTTCCAGCCTTGGATAGGTCTGAGCCCTGATGCTTTCCAGACAGGAGAGAATGTAGCGTTCGTGATTATAGGCGGGGATACAGACGGAATGCAGTGGAAGATCCATGAAAAACTCTCTTGCGTCGGGAGACCGATCTACGAGACCCGTCTTCAGCCCTTTTGGATTTGACAACAGGCATGAAACGAGGATAAAAGAGGTGGTTTTTACAAACGTCGAGCCAAAACTTTCAAATAATCCGGCAAACAAGCCCTTACACTTTTTTTGCCGGTTCAGGTTTAGCAAAATTCCATCCCATGGCAAAGCCAAAAAACAAAATCCGAGTCAAACTTGTCTTCCGAAGCGGCAGCAAACCCGACTTCCCCTGGGCACGACAATGCCCAGGCGGTCGTCCTGAATGGGGGGCGTGTGCATTCACTTCCGACCCCTTCTGTCGCGACTACGACTGGCTGGTCGTGCTGGACGACCTCCCGCGCATCCTGCCGGGCAGCCGGGAAGAGCTGGCCTGTCCCCGGAGCAACACCATCCTGATCACCTCTGAGCCTTCCGCCGTCACCCGCTACGGCAAGGCCTTTGCGGGCCAGTTCGCCAGGGTGTTGACCAACCAGGAAGAATGGGCCCTGCCCCATCCCAACGCCATCCGCTCCCAGACCGGCAACATCTGGTTCTACGGCAAGAGCTACGACGACATCAAGAACGCACCGACGGTTCCCAAAACCGAGCTGATCTCGACCGTCTGCTCATCCAAACGGCAGGCCCACACCATGCACGCCCGGCGCTTTGATTTCACCTGGCGGCTGAAAAAGGAACTGCCCGAACTCGAAATCTTCGGCCACGGAGTCAGGTTCGTCGAAAAGAAATACGAGGCTCTCGATCCCTTCAAATTTCACCTGGTGATCGAAAACCACATCGCGCCGCACCTGTGGACCGAGAAACTCGCCGACGCCTTTCTCGCCTGCTCGGTTCCGATCTACTGCGGCTGCCCGAATGTCTTCGACTACTTTCCGGAAGACAGCCTGATTCCGATCAATATCGATGATTTCGACGGCGCCCTGGCGACCATCCGCGCGGTTCTTTCCCGCGAAGGCGAATACGAGCGGCGCCTCGACGCGGTACTGGAAGCGAGAAGGCGCGTCCTCGAGGACTACAACCTGCCCGCCATGCTCGAGCGCATCATAACGACCGACGATTCGCCGGACCAGAAGCCGGGAGGCGTCATCTACGGCCGACGGGTAATGCGGATGCGCCATCCAGCCGACTTTCTCTCCTTTGCGTGCTGGAAAACTGGAAATGCGCTGAAAAAAGTGCGAACATTCCTTGGTTGAATCAATCAGACCCTGAGCACCAACGGATTATTCATGCCCGAGAAATCTCCCGTTCACATCATCAGCATCCTGTGGGGCGACGCCTACGGCGAAGAGGACGTCAACATCCTCTACGCCATGATCAGGCGAAATACTTCGTTCCCGGTCGCCTTCCATCTCTTCTCCGACGAGCCGCTGCCAGGGCTCAACCCGGAGATCATCCGGCATCCCGAACCGGCAATGGACATCGCACCCGAGCACAACCGCTACGCCTACCGCAAGGAAGCCGGGCTGTGTGCCGACGACCTCGGTGGGCTGCAGGGGCAAAGGGTCTTCTTCTTCGATCTCGATGTCCTGATCATGGACAATCTCGACGAGCTGTTCGCCTATCCGCAAGGGGACGGTTTCTACATCATCAACGACTGGAACACCAAGGGCGACCATGTCGGCCAGGCCACCTGCTATTCGTTCGTTGTCGGCACCCTGGGATATGTCCGCACTACATTCGAAGCGGACCCGGAGCCGATCATCCGCCAGTACGGCACCGCCTCCCAGGAATACCTGTCTGCCATGGTGATCCGGAAATACGGCAAGCTGAACTTCTGGCCGGAAGCCTGGTTCAGGTCGTTCAAGTTCCATTGCCTGCCCTGGGCCGTCCTGCGCCACTTCGTCACGCCGTCACGGCCGCCGGCAGGAACCAAGGTGCTGGCCTTTCACGGACACCCCGACATCAGGGACGCCATGGCCGGCCGATGGTCCTCTCCGGATTCGCCCAAGGCGGCCCGTGGATGGAAACGGATCTACAAGGCCTGCCGCCCCACTCCCTGGATCAGGGATTACTGGCGCGAATCCTGAGGGAGGCCTCCACGAAGGGGCGCACCGGACCGGATCATGACCAGAGCCGTCAAATGCATAGCCGCCGTCGATTCCCAACGGGATTTTATCGAAAACATTCTCGCGTTCGTCGACGACCGCTATGATTTCGTGTGGACCGACGGCCATAAGGCCGACTATGTCTTTCACTCCATCGACGGTTATGATGTACTGAAATGTCCCGGCGTGCGGATCTTCGTCACCGGCGAAAACGTCACTCCCGACTTCGCCGTCAGCGACTATGCCATGGCCTTCGAAAAGCTCTCTTTTGCCGACCGGTACGTCTGGCTGCCGCTGATCAGGCTCTACCGCCGGGACTATGCCGCCCTGCTCCGCCCCCGCAAGAATCCCGACGAAGTGGCGCGACAGAAAACCGACTTCTGCGCCTACGTCATGTCCAATACCCGCAACAGTGCCGAGGAGCGGGTCCGCATCTTCGAGCTGCTCTCACAGTACAGGCAGGTTAACTCAGGCGGCAGCTGGCGCAACAACGTCGGCGGTCCGGTGACAGACAAGCATGCCTTTCAGGCCCGACACAAGTTCGCCATCGCCTTCGAAAACTGCTCCCACCCAGGCTACCTGACGGAAAAGTTCGCGCAGGCGGCGGCCGTCGACGCCATCCCCATCTACTGGGGAGACCCGGACATCGCGAACATCTTCAACCCGCGGGCATTCGTCAACTGCCACCAGTTCGCTTCCCTGGAAGCCGTGGTCGAGGAAGTCAGGCGTATCGACCAGGACGAGGAGCTTTACAAAAGCATGCTGGCTCAGCCCTGGTTCCGGGACGGCCGGGAGCCGGAATCTCTGCGGGCGCAGACCTACGCCACCTTTCTCGCCAACATCTTCGACCAGCCCCTGCCGCTGGCCTTTCGCCGCAACCGCAGCCGGTGGGGACTGAAACGGGAACGGCAGCTGTACGACATGTACCACCGACCACAGATGCAGGCCTACCGGCAGATGCGCAGGGCCTGGCGACGGTTCTGGCGCCTGTTTCTGCCGCGCCGAAAAAAGTACTGACCGCGATCTTCGACGGCACCGGGCCCTAACCATCCGACAACCCGATCGAGGACCATGACAGACAACGGCTGTCCCATCTTCATCATCACCCTGGAAGACGCCACATCCCGGCAGGAGAGCATCCGCAGGAGACTGACTGAACTCGGCCTCAGCTTTCAGTTCATCCCTGGCGTCGACGGCCGCAAACTCGACCTGCTGGCCCACCCGGCCTACGAACCGGTCAAGCGGCGCCTCTTTTACGGACGCGACCTCTCCAACGGGGAGTTCGGCTGTGTCCTCGGGCACCGCAACGTGTACCGTCACATGATCGAACATCGAATCGAGTGCGCGGTCGTACTCGAGGACGACTCCATTCTCACCGACGAACTGCCGGCAGTCCTGGCAGCCCTTCGTCACGAACGGGACTGCTGGGATCTGGTCCGCTTTCTAGGCCGGCAGAAGAACTACCGCTCCACCCGAACCATCCGTCCCCTTCCAGGAACGAGCGCCATGCTGTCGCGGCAACTGGGCATCCCGGGAGGCGCCTATGGGTACATGCTCAACCTGCGGGCCGCCGAACGTCTCGAGAAGCTGATGCAGAAAAACTGGCTCGCCGTCGATACCCTGCACGGAGCCGTCTGGCTGACCGGACTTCGAACCTTTTCGGTCACCCCCTCGCCGGTTCTGCCCAACGACCAGGCCCCGTCCTGCATCGACACCCTCGACGACAACCTGCGCTGGGACAAAACGGTCCGGCTCGAAGGCACCATGCGCCTGCTCTATCCGCTGACCCGCGGCCTGTGGAAATTCTACCTGAATTGTTGCACGCAATATGTTAGGTTCAGTACGCTTGCCAAGGACAGGAAACTGGCCCGCCAGGCCCGGCCACAGGACTGATGTTCAGACACGCAGAGGTAGTGCTCCCGTGAATTTTCATGCATACGTCATCAATCTCGAACACGCCACCCAGCGCTGGGACCATATGCGCCGCCAGCTGGAAACGTTGCAGATCCCCTTTCAGCGGATCGACGGCATCTACGGCGACAGGCTACAGGAGCCGGTCGAAGGATACGACGAGCGGCGCTACCACATCCTCACCGGCAAAGAGACGAACAAGCGTGAAATAGGATGTTATCTGAGTCACATCAAGGCCCTGCGGACCTTTCTGCAGTCGGAGTGTTCCCACGCCCTGATTCTTGAGGACGACGTCACCCTGCCGGAAAACATAGCCGGCATCCTGCAAAGCGCCTGCGAACACGAAACCTACTGGGACATGCTGCGCCTGACCTCTTCGCGCGAGGGAGAGTATCTGCCCTTCGCCGAGATTTCCGGAGGGTACCGGCTGGCCTACAATCTCAGGGTGCTGAAGAACACCGGCGCCTATTTTGTCAACCGGCATGCTGCACAATGCTGCGTCGACAGAATGCTGCCGATGTGCCTGCCCTTTGATGTGGCTCTCGACCGGGAATGGGACTACGGCTTCAGGACCGCCTGCATCGTGCCGCTGCCGATCCGGCTGGAAGAAGAATTCCCCGGCCAGATTCCCAAGGCGAAACGCATCCGCCTGTTTCGGGCGACCACCTTTCACCTGTTTCACCTGCGGACCCGTCTCGAACGGCGGTTTCATCGAAGGAAATACTATCGTCAGACCATGACAGACCGTGTCCCTTCCTTCTGACACAAACAGCCGAAAAGGATGACGTGGTAAATTCCAGTTACAACGTGACAACTATCTCTGTACAAACAGAGTGAGAGTGATTCTATCGGAACATGACCCCATACCCATATTTCTTTCTGAATTTTCGCAGAAAGCGGGTAATCAATACAGGGTTCCTGATTCGACGAGAGTTTCGGCTCGCAGCCAAAATCCAATCTTTCATCCCTGCCAACAGGTTCCACCTCCAGAATCGCATTCCAGAAATGCCTTCCGGCAGCTCATATCCATACTGCCGCATAGCAGCCAGCCGCTCACCTCTAAAATACCGGCGTGCCCAACATCGCCGGTACCAATTATTATACAGTTCTTCCCACTTGTTCAGATTTGAGGAAGAAACTGTTTTAAATTTTTTCACACCTGTCGGATCCCCTAGCGACCCTCCAGCCGACGATATCAGCGGGGTCCGCAAAACCTCTTCCAAGCCATCCCAGCCCAGGTATTCACCTATACGCTTGAGTTCAGCTGCAGGATTGACAACTAGATCTTCGTAGCGCACTTCACAAATCTCGTCCTCATGAGAGCGAGAGAAAGCGTGCAAACGCATCATCCCTTCATATAAGTCTATTGAAAATTCCTCGGGATACCAAAACCCTTTATTGGCAGTTTTATACATTGAAGCAGCCACGGCCAAGGGGTGTCGCCACAATACGATTATCTTTGCATCAGGAAAAACCTTATGAATTTCCTCGCAAATAAGTGTATATCTGGGAGTTTTATCAACGAACCATTCTTTTCCACCAGCAAGGCCGGTGTAGATCTTCAGCATCAGATCCTTTACACCCGAATAATACGCGTCATCAAAGCCACTCCAATTTTCGCGAATATCTTTCATTCCAATGGAAACAAGAAATTCCCAATATGTGGCTTTTCTGACAACAACGTCATCTTCCCCAAGAAATCGCAACAGCAAACTGGGCTCTCCCAAAGTTGCACAATGGCCGCTCATCAAAAGCAGGCGCTGCAATAAAGTGGACCCTGATCTCGGCAAGGACAGAATAAAAACAGGCTTGGTCATAATTTATTCTTTATCTATTGAAAAATCTTATTTTCAGTTCATTTTCTATGCGTTTCAGGCCATAAAGTGACCAGGGGAAATACCTTTTTCTGACCCTGTGGTTTTCAATCCTCCGCAGTTTCTTGTACGCCCGGTCGCTGCTGATGCCATCGGTACCGAAAACGGCAACGACATGCGGAACATGCCAGGACGAAGCCCCGTTCGCGTAGAGAAAGCGGACGAACAGTTCATAGTCTCCGGCGATTCGATAGGACGTATCATAACCGCCATATCGGGCAAAGAGGTCTCTTTTGAAAAAAGAAGCCTGATGCGGCAGCATGTTGCCCACCAGAAAATCCTTCGGCAGCACGTCCGGAAACTTCTTGACGAAACTCCTTCCGTCCACGGCCACGCACATGAAATCTCCGTACAGGATATCCTTCTCCGGAGCTTCCGAGACCAGCCCCAACGCCCGGGTGTCGTAGAAGGAATCGCCAGCGTTCATGAAGACCAGATAGTCGCCGGAGGCCCTCTCCACACCCTTGTTCATCGCATCGTAAATGCCATCGTCCGGTTCGGATGACATATGGCTTATCTTGTGTCCGTATTCGTTCAGGATATCGAGTGTTCTGTCCGTCGAACCTCCATCGATCACGATCCATTCGTAATCGTCAAACTCCTGTGAACAGATGCTTTCACAGGTCCTTCTGATGCTCTCCTCCTCATTCAACGATACCGTGATAATGGAAAATCTTTTCATCGAATCCTCGGGGACCTTTACATCAGCTGGAACCTTGCCCGCAGCCGAGATCGGCATATACGGCCCGGGTGCGATCGACCATCATTTCCAGACTGAAATTCTCTTCCACCATCTTTCGCAACCCGGAACGATCCAGGCCTGCCGCCCGCATGATCTGCCGCGCCAGCTCTGCATCGTCGCCGGGAGCGAACAAAAAGCCCGTCTGCCCTTCCCTGACGATGTCGAGCACACCGCCGTGCCTGCTGGCGACGACCGGCACATTCATCGCCAGCGCCTCGGCTGCGGCCCGGCCGAAGCTCTCGGGCTTTTTCGAACTCGACACCACCACGTCGCTCAGGGCGTAGATTTCGGCGATTCTCTGCTGGCTGCCGGCGAAAACGATCCTGTCCTCCAGGCCAAGCTCTGTCACCAGGCGTTGCAACGAGGCAAAATAGTCGCGTTTGTCCTCCCGTACTCCGCCAACGATCAGGCCAACGGCCTCGGGCCGCTGCCGGCCGAGCTCTCCGATGGCGCGGATGAAGGTCTCGTAGTCCTTGAGCTGGGTAATGCGGCCGACGGCGGTGACGACCCACCTGCCCTCGAGCCGGTGTTCTGCCCGGAAGCGGGTCATGAACTCCCGGTCGACCCGGTTAGGATCGAAGGCATCCAGATCCACGCCGCGGGGAATCACCACCAGCTTTTCCTCCGGAACGTCATAGTGCCGGCGCACATGGTCGCGGATGGCACCGCTGACACAGATGACCCGGTCGCCGAAGGTCATCACCCGGCTGTAGGCGTTGACGCTGTTGAAGCCGTGCACTGTGGTCACGAAAGGGATCTGCAGCCGCCGGTTGGCCAGCCAGGCCAGCCAGGCGGGGACGCGACTGCGGGCGTGCAGAATGTCGGGGGCCAGTTCCCGCAGCAGACGCCTCAGTCCCCTCACCCGCTGAAAAGCGGTCAGCGGATTCTTGCTGCAGACATCGAAAGTGACATGCCGGCCGCCGTCGACCTCGATCTGCGATGCCTGCCTGCCGCCGGCGCTGATGACGACACTTTCGTGGCCGCGCCGCACCAGTTCGCGGTTCAGCTCGACCACGCCCCGCTCGACACCGCCTTCGTTCAGCTCCGGCAACAACTGGACAATCTTCACAACGCAACCTCGCTCAGCATCGCCCGCAGATCGACCTTCCGGTCGGCACAACCCGGTTCACCCTCAAACAGATGCAGATAGCCCCCCTGTTGCAGACGGCGCAGAAATCTCCCCGGCTTCCCGGCCGGCAGACCGTCGGCGGACGGCAAAATCTCGACCCTGGAGCGTCCCCAGCTTACCGCCTCGCTGATCATCGAGGTCGAATCGTCGGTCAGAAAGACATAGTCGCTGTGCAGCAGAAAATCGGGAATCGGATTGATCTGCCTTTCGGAATAGAAGACGGCATAGGCGAAGGGAAAGCGGCGCAGCATGGCCTCCACCGCGGGCGAGGTGCGGCGGGAGGTCGTCAGCCAGATCGTCTGCCCGGGAAAATGATCGAAGATCTTCCGGACCTGCCCCTCGAGACGCGCGGGGTCGATCCGGCCGCGCTTGCTGACGCCACCGACAATCACCGAAACGATTCCTCCTTCGCCGTCGGGACGCACATGCCCGGCGGGCTCGACCCAGCTCAGGTTCACCGGCAAAGAGATCAAATTCGACCGCCGCGGCGGGTTGTCGTGTTCCTGGGCGACAATCAGGTCGAACCCGAGCCGATAGCCGCGCGGCAGCATGATGGCCACCGATTTGCAGCCCAGGTGCCGGGCCAGCCCCCGGTTGGCGTAATAGGTGTCCGACCCGGCGGAAACAACGGCGGCAAAGGGGCCGGTCACCTCGTCGTGGTCAAACAACGCCGCCGTCTCGATACCGCAACGGTCAAGCAGATAGGAAAGCCCCTTCGCCCAACGGCTGCGAAACCGCACCCGGCACAGGCGATAGTCCCTGCCCAGGTGCCGGGCAAAGGCGACGGACTGGTTGACATGCCCGGGCCGGCCGTCACTCAGGATCAGCAGCGGCAGACCGTCGCTTTCAGATCGTCCGGGCTTCATCGATCAGCATCACCGGAATCTCGTCCCTGACGGGATAGGCGAGTCGACAGGATTCACAGATAATTTCCGCATTGTCCTCGTCGAAACGCACCTTTCCCTTGCACTGGGGACAGGCCAGGATGTCCAGCAGATCCTTCGGTACAGCCATCGGCTTGCGTATCCTTTCTCTGATCACCTTCAGCTTCTGTTCGAGAATATCCCGTCCCTGCAGAAAAACGATGTCCAGTCCGATCCGGTAGCAGGGACGGACAAGGGAATCGGCGGACAGTTTGACAGCATCCTTTTCAGTGGTTATGAAATAATCGCCATCCTCCCCGAGCCTGTTCAGAGCCTGCAGGGACTGCGGTGGATAGGTGTGGTGATCGGGAAAGGCGACCGTCTCCCGCAACGTCAGTCCCAGGTCGCGAAGCTGGGCGAAAAAGGCCTCGGGGTCGGCAATGCCGCAAAAGGCAACGCCTTTTCGGCCGCGAAGCCGGTCGACAGCCAGAGACGTTCCCCGCAGGGGAACGACCCGCTGCGACAGCCGGTGCCCGGTCCGGATCACGGGAAGATCAAGGTCGAGAACGGGCTCTTGCCGGCCCGCCACGTCGGCCCTGGTGAGAATGAGCAGATCGGCCCTGCCGGCGGCCTGCCGTCCCTCCCGCAGGTAACCGGCGGGCAGCACCCGGCCGTTGCCGAAGGGGCGCCCGGCATCGGCCAGCAGAATGTTCAGATCCCTCGCCAGCCTCAGATGCTGGTAGCCGTCATCCAGCAGCAGAATCTGCGCTCCGTGCTCTTCGATCGCCATCCTGCCCGCCCGCACCCGGTCGGCACCGACGACGACGATCGCATCCGGGTGACGCCGCGCCAGCAGAAAAGGCTCGTCGCCGGCCTCTTCCGGCCCCACCATCGGCCCCTTGCCGGCGCAGACCGTCAGCGGTTCGACCGACCGCCGGCCGCCGTAGCCGCGCGAGATGACAGCCGCCTTCAGGTCGTTGGCGGCGCACCACGAAAGGAGCCAGCCGGTCATCGGCGTCTTGCCCGTACCACCCGCCGTCAGATTGCCGACTGACACCACGGGAACGGGCAGTCGAACAACCGGCAACCACCCACGACGGTAGGCCAGGGCCCGCAACCGGGTAATACCGTCGTAAATGACGGACAGGGGAAGCAGAAGCAGAAAAAGCAGCCATTCCCCGGCACCGCGCGGACCTTCGACGGCAAAACGGCGATATCGGCCGGTGGCACTCATCGTCCGCTTCCCAGCAGGTCATCCAGACAGGACCGGGTGCGCGCCGTGGCGCCGGCATGCCGCTCGATCAGGGCGTGCCCAGCCCGGCCCATCCTTTCACGCTGTTCGCGGTCACCGAACAGATCCGTCAGCGCCGCCACCAGTTCGTCCAGATCGTCGACCTGACGCCCACCGGCGGCAAACAGGACCAGCTGGGCGATCTCCTTGAAGTTGTTCATGTGAGGCCCGAAAAGAACGGCCTTTTTCAGCAGTGAGGCTTCGAGGATGTTGTGCCCCCCGATCGGAACCAGACTGCCACCGACAAAGACGATGTCGGCCAGGGCGTAGAAGCGCAGCATCTCGCCGAGGGTATCGCCAATGACGACCGGCACTCCCTCGCCGGCGGCGTTCTGCGGGCACTGGCTCCGCAGCACCGGTACAAATCCGCGTGACCGGACAAGCTCGCCCACCTCGGCGGCCCTTTCGGGATGCCGCGGCACGAGAACGAGGCGCAGGGCGGGATGGGCCGCCCGGCAGACTTCGAACGCCTGCAGCAGAAGTTCTTCCTCGCCCTGGTGGGTGCTGCCGGCGACCAGAACCGGAGCCTCCGGAGCGAGTCCCAGCAAAGAGCGGAAGCGGGCCAGCTCGCCGTCGCCGATCTCGGGAACGGCCATGTCGAACTTGAGGTTGCCGGTGACCCGAATCCGTTCCGGCGGAGCGCCGAGCCGGCGGACCCGCTCGGCATCCAGTTCGGTCTGCATCCCGAACAGGACGATCTTTTTCAGCAGGGGGGCGAGCAGCGGCCGGACCCTGCGATAGCGGGGAAAGGAACGATCGGAGATTCTGCCGTTGACCAGCGCCACCGGAACATTTCTGGCATGAGCCTGCCGCACCAGATTCGGCCAGAGCTCCGTTTCGACGAGAATGATGATCTCCGGATCGAGCCGCCTGAGCACCCTTCGGACAACCCAGGAGAGATCGAAGGGGAAGAAGAGGCAGAGATCGACGCAATCGAGGCCGGCTGCCACCGACCGACCGGTTTCAGTGACATTGGTCAGGACAAGGGCATGCTCCGGGTATCCCTTTTTCAGTTCCCTGAGCAGCGGCACCACTGCCCGGGTTTCCCCCACCGAAACCGCGTGCACCCAGATCACCTTCCTTCCGGTGATCCGGCGCAGGCTTTCGGGGGCGAATCGCCCGAGACGTTCACGGATGCCGCGCCGGCTCTTGCCGTACTTCAGCCCCCGCCAGAGGTAGTAGGGGGTCAGGACGATCGCCGCCAGCAGCAGTATGAGATCATACAGCAGATAAACCATGGTCCTCCAGCCTGGCCTCGGCCCGCCGCTGATTCTCCTTCATGGCCGATTCCAGACGCAAGCGGAATTTTTCCGGCCCCTCTGCGCGCGAATAATGGACCGGTTCGCCGAAGGCGTAGACTCCGCGCGCAAAAGGGCGAGGCAACAGAAATCTGTCCCAGGAACCGAAACGGTGCCCGGCGCTGGCGACGAAAGCCATCGGGATCACCGGCATGCCCGTCATGCGGGCCAGCTGCACCACGCCGTCCTTCAGTTCGTGCCTGGGGCCGCGCGGACCGTCAGGAGTGAAGACCAGATCGACCTTCTCCTCGGCCAGCTTGAGCATTTCGCGAAAAGCGGCCCGTCCGCCGCGGCTCGAAGAACCGCGCACTGCATCCTGGCCGAAAAAGCGCATGGTGCGGGCGATCAGTTCGCCGTCCTTGGAGGCACTGATGAGAATCTTCGCCCCGGGTCCCCGATAGCCGAGCACCATGAGCAGCAGCTGATCGTGCCAGAAGGCGAGAATGACATTCTTCCCCTGCTCCCAGAACCGGGCAGGATGCTCCTCACCGATGATCTCGGTCCGCATGCTGGCATGAAGCAGGCGGATGACCAGGGCGGCGGCCGGCGGCGCCAGACCGAGCAGCAGACGATCCTTCCAGCCGCTCATGCTTCCCCGTCCTTGAACTGCATGTCGTACAGCCGCCGGTAGAGCCCGTCACGGCCGAGCAGTTCCTGATGACTGCCCGCTTCGACCACCCTCCCCTGGTCGAGCACCAGGATCCGGTCGGCGTGCATGACCGTCGACAGACGATGGGCGATGACGAAGGTCGTTCTTCCCTGCATCAGATTGACCAGGGCCTGCTGCACCAGCGATTCGCTTTCGGTATCGAGGGCGCTGGTCGCCTCGTCGAGCAGCAGGATCGGCGCGTTGCGCAGAATAGCCCGGGCGATGCAGATGCGCTGTCGCTGGCCGCCGGAAAGCCGGACGCCACGATCGCCAATCTGGGTGTCGTAGCCGTTTGGCAGCTGGCGGATGAATTCGTCGGCGCAGGCCTTGCGGGCGGCCTCGACGACTTCGTCGTCGGTGGCCTCGGGACGACCGTAGCGGATGTTGTCGCGAATGCTGCGATGAAAAAGGAAAGTTTCCTGGTCCACCAGCGAGAGGTTGCGATGCAGGCTTTCCTGGGTCACTTTCCGGATGTCATAGCCGTCGATCAGGACCCGCCCCTGCTGCGGGTCGTAGAACCGGTTGAGCAGGCTGATGACCGTGCTCTTGCCGGCGCCACTCGGACCGACCAGGGCGATCACCTGGCCGGGCGGGGCGACCAGGGAGAAGTCCCGCAACACCGGCTCGTCCTCGTAGGCGAAGGTGACTTGCTCGAACCGGACCTCGCCCCGGCACAGCGGCATCTCGATCGCGTCGGGCGCATCGACGACCTCGGGTTCGTGGTCGAGCATCTCGAAGACCCGCTCCGCCGCGCCGAGCGCCTGCTGGAAGACGTTGTTCACCCGGGTCAGTCGCTTCAGCGGCGAGTACATGAGCAGGATGGCCGCCAGGATCGAAAAGAGCTCCCCCTTGGTCATGTCGCCGGACCCGACCCGGTAGAGACCGTACCAGAGCACTGTTGCCACGCCGATCGAGGTCAGCACCTCAATGATCGGCGACGAGGCCGCATCGTAACGGAACGTCTTGCAGATCAGGCGGAAGAAACCGGCGTTTTCGCGCCGGAACTGCTCCTCTTCCTCCCGCTCGGTACCGAACGCCTTGATCACCTTGATGCCGGACAGGGTCTGCTCGAGGCTTTTGGTCACCTCGCCCATGGCGCTCTGGCCACGACGCGAAAAGGTCTTGATCTTCCTGCCGATGGCCGCCGCCGGGCCGGCCGAGGCGGGAATCACCACGAAAGCCATCAGCGCCATCTTCCAGTCGGCATAGAAGGCATAGGCGACCAGGGCGATCATGGAGGTCGACTCCCGCAGCAGGGTCACCAAAACGTCCGACAGGACCGATTGCATCAGGTTGACGTCATTCAGCACCCGCGACATCACCGTACCGGAAGAATGGCGGACGAAAAAAGGCATCGACAGCCTGACCAGGTGGCCGTAGAGCTGGTTGCGAATGTCCTGGATGGCCCCCTGGCCGGCATAGCGGATGTAGTACATCTGGATGAAACGCGCCGCCCCCTTGGTGGCGGCCAGGCCGACGACCAGAAGCGGCACCAGCTTCGCCAGCTGCATGTTTCCGGCGACGATCATCTCGTCGATGAAGGGCTTGACCAGATAGGCGATCAGGGCATCCGAACCGCCGACCAGCAGCGAGGCGACCATCGACAGGGCGATGCGCCACTTGTAGGGCGCGGCATAGGCTACCAGCCGCAGATAGATGTTTTTCTTGGCAGTGTCAGACAAAACCGGTTTCCATTTCTATTTTTTCTGCAAAAGTTCCACGGCCATGGCCGCAACGCGCCGCGAACAGCCGGGACTCCCCATCTTTTCGCGCAGAGCCGCCAGCTCGGCCCGCATCGATTCACGGGTGGCAACATCCTCAAGCAACCGGCGCAACTCCGCCGCCAGCGCCACCGGCTCGGCCTGCTCCTGGAGAAATTCACGGACGATTTCGCGACCGCCGACAATATTCACCAGACTGAAATGCGGTATCCGGACCAGCCGCCGGCCGATGGCGTAGCTGAGCGGCGAGGTACGGTAGATGACGGCCATCGGTGTCCCGGCAAGCGCCACCTGCAGGGTCACGGTGCCGGAAACGCAGAGAACGGCGTCGCAGGCCGCCGCAATCTCGTAGATATCGCCAGTCACCAGTCTGACCGGCAACCCACAGGCATCGACCCGTCGCTGCAGCTCCGCCGGATCGAGAGACGGCGCCACCGGCATCAGGAACTGACGGATGCCGGCGTCGGCCTGCAACCTGCGGCCGGTCTGCAGAATGGTGTCGAAGATATAACGGATCTCCGACCGCCGGCTGCCAGGGAAAAGGCCGACAACGGCCTGCCGGGGATCGAAGCCAACAGCCTCGAGATAATCCTGACGCGACCGTCCCGGCCGGTACTCGTCGAGCAGCGGATTGCCCACGTACCGGGCATCGAGACCGGTTCCCGCGAACAGCTCCGGCTCGAAGGGAAAGATGCAGGCCAGACGGTCGACCCGTTCGGCAAGCAGCTTGATGCGCCTGCGTCCCCAGGCCCAGACCTTGGGACAGATGTAATAGAGAACGGGCACCCCCGCCTCGTGCGCCACCTTGGCCAGCCGCAGGTTGAAACCCGGGTAGTCGATCAGGATCAGCAGGTCCGGTCTGTCGTTCCCGCGCAATATCTGCGACAGCCGTCGAAAGGCCTTGCGGATGACGGGAAACTTGCCGGCGACCTCGAACAGCCCCATCACCGCGAGATGGTCGGCCGAAATCAGGACTTCACATCCTTCGGCGGCCATCTTCTTTCCGCCGACACCGAAAAAGGAGAGCCCGGGAGCATGCTCCCGGGCCGCCCTGATCAGATTGGCGCCGTGCAGATCGCCGGAAGCTTCCCCGGCAACAACAAGAACCCTGTGGCGTTCCGATGACGGATCCACCATCTAGCGCACTCCCGGACTTCAGCGGGTGATGCCGCGTTCGCTGCCCCGGAGAAAAGCGAGCATGTGATCGATTTCCGGATTTCCTCCGAGTTCGCTCTCGAGCCGTTTCAGCGCCTCGTCGAGCCGCAAATCGCTGCGGAAGACCAGTTTGTAGGCCGCCTTGATCCGCTTCAGCGCCTCGTCGGAAAATCCCCGCCGTTTGAGTCCGACCAGATTGATGCCGGCAATCCGCGCCCGGTCTCCCTGGGCCATGGCATAGGGGACGACATCCTGCACCACCATGGTGCCGCCGCTGAGCATCACATGCGCACCGATACGGGTAAACTGGTGCACGGCCGACAGACCACCAAGAATGGCATGGTCCTCGACGACGACATGCCCGGCCAGGGTTGCGGCGTTGGCCAGAATCACATGATCACCGACCCGGCAGTCATGCGCCACGTGCGAATAGGCCATGAACAGGCAGTCGTTGCCGACCACCGTCTCGCCCCCGCCATCGGCCGTCCCCCGATGCAGGGTGGCGAATTCGCGAATCTTATTCCTGTCGCCGATGCGCAACCAGGACTTTTCGCCGGCGAACTTCAGATCCTGGGGCTCGGCCCCGACCGATGCGAACTGGTAGATCTTGTTGTCGCATCCGATCTCGGTGTAGTTGTCGATAACCGCATGGGCGCCAATGCGGGTTCCGGAACCGATACGGACATGCTCGCCGATCACAGCGTAGGGACCGACTTCGACATCATCGGCGATCTCGGCTCCGGGATGAATCTGCGCTGTCGGATGAATCATCGTGCAAACCTCTTTTATTTGTCGGCAAAAGTAGCCATCAGCTGCGCTTCAGCCACCACCTTGCCGTCGACATAGGCCTTGCCGGCAAAAGTGTAGATACCCCGCTTGACGCTGACCTGTTCCATTTCGATACGGATGGTGTCGCCCGGACGGACCGGACGGCGAAAGCGTGCCTTGTCGATCCCGACAAAGTAGGACACCTTGTTCTCGCCGATATTGTCACTGGTCAGAGCAAACACCCCTCCCACCTGGGCCATGGCCTCGACAATCAACACGCCGGGAAGAATGGGGTGCTCAGGAAAATGCCCCTGAAAACAGGGCTCATTGATAGTGACATTTTTCAAACCGACCACCCTCTTGCCGGGAACAACCTCGATGATCCGGTCAACCAGCAAAAACGGGTAGCGGTGCGGCAGCAGCTCCATGATTTTACGGATATCCATCATACCTCGTCCCCCAACTCTTTCATGGCGGCAGTCAGCGCCGCAACCTCCTTTTTCAACCGGTTCAACTCCCGGCGCATTTCAGGCAACTTGACATACGTCAGTGATGCCTTGAGCCACTCCTTGTGCGGCATGGCGGGAGCACCGGAAAGAACCTGGCCCCCTTCGGTATCGGAGGCGACACCTCCCCTGCCGGCGACCGTAACGTTGTCACCGACCTTGATATGACCAGCGGTCCCGGACTGGCCGCCGAAGGTACAGTGCCGGCCGATGATCGTGCTACCGGCGATACCGGTCTGACCGGCCATGACCGTATGGGGACCGACCCGAACGTTGTGGCCGATCTGCACCAGGTTGTCGAGCTTGCATCCCTCGCCGATGCGGGTTTCTCCAAGAGCGGCCCGATCGATACAGGTCCCGGCCCCGATCTCGACATCATTTTCGATCACGACAACACCGACCTGCGGAATCTTCTCGTAACGTTCCCCGTCGGGAGCGAACCCGAATCCGTCGGATCCGATAACGGCATTGGGCTGCACAATCACCCGGTCTCCGAGGTGGCATTTCTCCCGGACAATGACGCCGGCGTGCAAAACACAGTCCTCACCGAGCACCACATCCGGATAGAGCACCACGTTGGGGTAGAGGATGGTCCCGCGACCGACACGGGCACCAGCAGCGACATGGCAGCCGGGATAGATGGTCACCTCATCGCCGATTTCCGCCGACGGGTCGACCCAGGCCCCGTCCATGATGCCGAGCGGCCGGGGTTTCTCGACCTCGAGAAAAGCCAGGATACGGGCAAAGGCCAGATAAGGGTTGGCACATATCAGCTGGCTGCAGGATATCGGCGCCTCGGCGCTGAGAATCACCGCGGAGGCCTTGAGCTGGTGCAGTCGCCGGGCATAACTGGCCCGGCTCACGAAGGCGATATCCCCCTCCCCCGCTTCATCGAAGTCGGCCAGACGCCTGATTTCAAGCTCGGGATCACCGACCACCCGGCCACCAACCAGCTCCGCCAGTTCCTTCAATCGCGCCATGAGAGTCCCCGTTCTACTTTTTTCTGCTCTGGTTGTAGCGCTCGAGAATGGCGTCGGTCAGATCGATCTTGTCACTGGCATAGATCAGGGAGCTCTCATTCTTTTCCAGGATGAGGGTGTACCCCTGCTCTTCGCCATAACTGGAAACGATCTTCAGAATCTCGGCCAGAATCTTCTTGGTAGCATCCGAATCCCGCATCTGCAGATCTTCCCTCACATCCTTGGTGAAGCGCTGCAGCTCCTTCAGCTTCTGCTGATATTCCCGTTCCTTCTTGGAACGCGCCTCGTCCGACAGCAGAAGAGCCTGTTTCTCGAGTTCCTCCTTGGCGGCCTGCAGCTCCTTCTGCCTGGCCTGGATCTGGATTTCGTATTCCTTGACCTTTTCACCGATCTTCTGCTTGGCAGCCTTGCCGGCATCGGACTCGTTGAGAACTTTCTGCAGATCGACATAGCCGATCTTGAGGTCGGCCGCCATTCCGTTCACCCCCAGAAAAACCATGCCCAGAAGCGCCAACAGCAGTACACATCTTTTCATGTTTATCATCCTTTCATCCATCTGACTGACTTTGTCCGTTTATTCAGTAGAATCGTCCCATGGAAAAATCGAAACGGCTTGTTTCCTCACCGTCGCGGGGATCGAGGTTGCGCCCCCACTCCAGCCGCAGCGGTCCAAGCGGGCTCATCCAGCGGATGCCGGCTCCGGCACTGTATCGCACATCGTCGAAATAGTTTTCGCCGGATGCCCAGGCATTGCCGACATCGAAAAAGACCACGCCTTTCATCTTGACTTCCGGGAACAGCGGGAAGAGATACTCGATGTTGGCAAAGGCCTCCTTGTTGCCGCCGGGATAGTCATAGGCGCCGGGAATCGGCACGCCGAACTCGTCGACCTGCTGAACACGGGGGCCGACCTCGCGCGAATCGAAACCGCGCAGGGTGCTGATGCCGCCAAGACGGAACTTTTCATCCAGGGGAATCGGGTCGCCGGACACCTTGAAGGCGTGGCCGATCTGGCCATGCAGCATGAAGTAGGTCTTCCAGATGGCCGGAATGTAATGACGGTAGTCGAGGATGAGCTTGGCGTACTTCTCAGTGCCACCCAGACCGGCATACTCGGCCGATATCTCCCCGATGTACCCCCGGGTCGGATCGGGACGGTAATCGGTTCGATCACGCGTGAAGGAGGCTGTGAGTGCCGAAAGGGTCGAAACCCCGGCCGCCTCCAGTATTTCGATGGCAGCTGTCGGATCGACGTTGGTGATCTCTTTCTCTTCGTAGCGATAGACAAAGAAGAACCGGTTGTCCTCCGCGATGCTGAAACCAAGCTTGACATCGCCGCCGACCGTCGCCTTGTCGTAATCGGTATATTCACGGTCGGTCTTGTACAGGTCGCCGCCCAGAGCGAAACGGGTGTCGAGAAAATGCGGATCGAGCAGGCCCAGGTTGTAGGTGGTCGACTTGCCGCCGAAGGAACCGGAGACATCGAGTTTCAATCCAAGGCCGAGAAAGTTGCTCTGGCTCACCGACCCCTGCGCCACCAACCCGTCCACCGATGAATAACCGGCTCCGACACTGAAGGTTCCTGTCGGGCGTTCCTTGACCTGGACATCGATATCCATCAGGCCTTTTTCGGATATTTTACGGGTATTGAGTTCGACTTCCTCAAAAAAGCCGAGATTGTTGATGTTGCGCCGGCTGGCCTTGATTTTCGAGGCACTGAACAGATCTCCCTCGGCCAACTTGATCTCCCGGCGAATCACCTTGTCGCGCGTCTTGGTGTTCCCCGAAATTTTGATGCGATGAATATGAACCTTGTCACCCTTTTCAATGTCGAACTTCAGGTCGATCTGCCTTTTTTCCGTGTCGAGATGCGACAGCGGAGCGACATTGACAAAGGCGTAGCCACGATCGGCATAGAGATCGCTGAGCCTGATGACATTCTCCCGCAACTGCCTGCGACTGAAGACGTCGCCCGGTTTCAGGGTGATTTTTGCGAGCAGTTCCTCACGCGGCAGCAGCAGATCGCCATCGACATCGATTTTGCCGATCCGAAACTGGTCCCCCTCCTCGATTTCGATATAGATATCAAGAGACTTGCGATCCTCACTGATCAGGATGACCGGATCCTTGACTTTCACCTGCAGATACCCCTGATTGAGGTATTCATCGGCAATGAGCAGAAGGTCGTTTTTGAGGACATCCTCGAGAAACGTACCCCGGCCGGTCAGCCAGGAGAGGAACCAGCGCTCCTTGGTCTGCATCACCTTCTTCAGCTTTCGGTCGGAAATGACCGTATTGCCGTCAAAAACGATGTGATCGACCAGTACCTTTTCCCCTTCCCTGATCCTGAAGGTCACCTCGGCTTCCGCCCGGTCGTTCACCTTGACCTCGGGCTTGACCTCGACACCGTAGTAACCTTCCTTGACGTACTCGTCGCGAATCGCCCGAACGCTCTCCTCCACCACCCGCGGTTCGTAAATATCCGGAGTGCGCAGGGTAATCAGGGTCTGCAGCTTGCTCTCATCGAATTCATCGTTCCCCTCGAAAATGATCTTTCGAACCAGGGGGCGTTCCTTGAGGTTGTAGATCAGGATTTTCGCGCCGTTCTCTTCGATGATTTCCGCCGAAATGTCCTCGAAACGTCCCAGGCCGTAGATGGCCCGGATATCGGCATCGATCTGTTCTGTCATAACCGTGGTTCCCGGTTTTACCGTTAGCAGCGGCAGGATGGAATCGAGCTCGACCCGCCGGTTTCCTCTGACCACGACATCATCGACACGATAGGTAACCGACCAGGCAGGTATGCTGCTGCAAATAACAAGAAGAAGAATGGCAAGGGCCAAACGGCGAAATTTCAGCATGGAACCGGCAATCTCCTGCGTTCTGGGACCACAAAATGGGTCATTATAGAGAATGGAATGCCAGAGTGTAAACCTTTTTCAAGGCAGGATCCGGCCATCCGCCATGCGGACAATCCGATCCATCCGCCCGGCCAGAGTCTCGCTGTGGGTCACGATGATCATGGTCAGCTGGTACCGCTCGTGAACCTGTTCCAATAGCCGCCAAACGCTTTCGCTGGTAGTTGAATCAAGATTGCCTGTCGGCTCGTCGGCCAGCAGGACTTTCGGCTCCATCACCAGGGCACGGGCGATGGCGACCCGTTGCTGCTCCCCGCCGGAAAGCTGCCCCGGCTTGTGTCCAAGCCGGTGCCCGAGGCCGACCTCCCGCAACAGCCGCTCGGCGTTTTCCCTCGCCTCCCTGCGACCGCTTCCTCCGACAAGCATCGGCATCATGACATTTTCGAGCGCAGTGAACTCCGGCAACAGCTGATGGAACTGAAAAACAAATCCGATGGTCCGGTTGCGAAAAGAATCGATCCCCGCCTCCGGCAACGCCCAGATGTTCTGACCGGAATAGCAGACCCGGCCATCGGTGGGACGGTCCAGCCCGCCCAAGATATGCATAAGAGTGCTCTTCCCGGCTCCGGAAGCGCCGACAATGGCCAGTCGCTCACCGGTCATGATGTCGAGATCGATTCCACGCAGGACCTCGACCGTCCCCTCGGCGGTCGGATAGGACTTGACCAGATTCCGGACGCTGATTCTGTCGTCACTCATAGCGCAGGGCCTCGGCAGGATCCGTCCTGGCGGCATGCCAGGCAGGATAGAGGGTTGCCAACAGGGAAATGCCCAAGGAGACGGCCACCACCGCGAGGACATCTCCGGAGTTGACCACCGAGGGGAAATGGTCCATCCCGTAGACCGCCTGGTCGAAGATCTTCAGGCCGAAAGTCCTCTCGGCCCACTTGATCACCGGATCGGCATTCCAGGCCAGCAACAGGCCGAAAACCGTCCCCAGCGACGTGCCGACCACGCCAATGACCAGCCCCTCGAACAGAAAGATCTTCATGATGCTGCGCGAGGTCGCTCCCATCGAACGCAGAATGGCGATATCCTTGTTCTTTTCCATCACCACCATGATCAGGGTGGAGGCGATGTTGAAGGCGGCGACCAGCACGATGATGCCGAGCACGATGAACAGTCCGAGCTTCTCCAGCTTCAGCGCCGAAAGGAAAGAGCCGAACATATCCTCCCAGGAGCGGATCACGTAAGGAAATCCGTACCTGGCGCGCAGGGCCTCGGCAACACCGGCGGCATGGTCATAACGGTCGACATCGATCTCGATGCCGGTCAGCTGCTCCCTGCTGTCGAGAAAGGCCTGGGCCTGCGGCAGAGAGACATAGGCGAAAAAGGTATCGAGAAAACCGCCACCCTGCCTGAAGATGCCGACCACCCTGAAGGGCTTCATCTTCGGAATCATGCCGAAAGGGGTCATGGTGAACATCGGCGGGATGACATTGATGGTGTCTCCGAGGGAAACACCGAGGGCGGTCGCCGTGTCGATGCCGACGAGAATACCGGGCAGGTGGTTGTCATCTTCACGGAAAAGCAGGGAGGCGACATCCTGGTTGTCGAGGCTCAAAAATTCCTTTTTCAGCACCTTGTGGCTGCGGGGAATCCCCTTGAGACTGACGGCGGAGACATTCCCGTTCGCCAGCAGCATCGACTCCCGGGCAACGAATGGCGTGACGGCCACGACATGTGGCGAAACCTGACGCAGATCGTCGAGAAAACCGGGCGAGTCTTCCAGGGCGCCACCGTATTTCTGCACCAGAACGTGCGGAATGTTGCCGAGGATCTGCTTGCGGACACCGTCATGAAAACCGGTCATCACCGCCAGCACCAGAATCAGGGCGGCGACACCGAGGGTGACCCCGGCGATGGAGATGAAGGAGATGACCGATATGAAGGTCTGCTTGCGCTTGGCCCGCAGATAGCGCAGGCTGACAAACCATTCGTATCCCATGACAGGTCCGGTTCCCGGTCCGTGATCAGCGGGTTTCGCGACGCAGTTGCGGAAAGAGAATGACGTCCCGGATCGACGGCGAGTCGGTCAGCAGCATGACCAGCCGGTCGATGCCGATCCCCTCGCCGGCGGTGGGCGGCAAGCCGTATTCGAGAGCGCGGATGTAGTCTTCGTCCATGGCGTGGGCCTCCTCGTCACCGGCCTCCTTTTCCGCCAGCTGTTTCTCGAAACGCTCCCGCTGATCGACGGGATCGTTCAGCTCGGAGAAGGCGTTGGCCAGCTCCCGGCCCACTACGAACAGCTCGAAACGGTCGACGACATCGGGGTTGTCATCGTTCTTGCGCGACAGCGGCGAAACCTCTGTCGGATATTCGGTGATGAAAGTCGGATTCCACAGGTGCGGTTCAACCACCTCGTCGAAAATTTCCGTCAGCAGCTTGCCGTGCCCGATGGGCCCCTCGAACTCCAGCCCCCTGCTGCGGGCATAGGCGAGGCAGCGGTCATGGTCCTCCAGCACCTCCGGATCGACTTCGCCATACCTGCAGATCGCCTCGCGCACCGTCAGCCGGTCCCAGGGCGGTGTCAGGTCGACCTCGCGACCGCCGTAGCTGATCTTGAGCGAACCACACACTTCCCGCGCCAGCTTGCAGATCAACTCCTCGGTCAGATCCATCAGGTCATGGTAGGTGGCGTAGGCCTGATAGAACTCCATCATGGTGAATTCGGGGTTGTGCTGGATCGAAATCCCCTCGTTGCGGAAATTGCGGTTGATCTCGAACACCCGTTCGAATCCGCCAACCACCAGCCGCTTCAGATAGAGTTCCGGCGCAATGCGCAGGAAGAGATCCATCTTCAGGGTATTGTGGTGGGTGATGAAGGGCCTCGCCGTCGCCCCGCCGGCGATCGGCTGCATCATCGGCGTCTCCACCTCGAGAAAATCCCGTTCGACCATGAACTGGCGAATCAGGGCGATGATGCGGCTGCGCTTGCGGAAGGTTTCGCACACTTCCGGATTGACCAGCAAATCGAGATAGCGCTGACGATAGCGGGTTTCGACATCGGTCAGGCCGTGCCACTTCTCCGGCAACGGCTGCAGCGACTTGGTCAGCAGCGTCAGCGTCTCGGCACGCAGGGACAGCTCGTCGGTCTTGGTGCGGAACGGCCTCCCCTCCAGCCCCACGATATCGCCGATATCGAGCTTGCGAAACAGCTCGAACGTCTCGGCACCGACCTGCTGCTTGTTCACGTAGACCTGAAGCCTGCCGCTGCGGTCCTGCAGCTGGATGAAGGCGGCCTTGCCGAAATCGCGGCGGGCCATGATACGTCCCGCGACCGCGTAACGGACATCGAGTTCCGCCAGTTTCTCGGCCGCATGGCCGCCGTGGGCCTCGGCCACCTCGGCGAGCGTATGTGTGGGAGCAAATCCGTTGGCGTAGGGGTTGATGCCGTTTTGCCGCAGTTCTTCGACCTTGGCCAGCCGCTGGCCCCGGATGTCGCTTGTCTCTTCCATCGTCTTCAAAAGCCTTTCCTCAACCCGTTCGATCGAGTCGCGCCGACCGCGCCGGCAAAACCGGACGGCCGGCCCCGAAATCAGTTCTGTCCGCCCAGCAGATAGGCCTCGATGAAGCCGTCAAGGTCACCGTCGAGCACCGCGTCGGTGTTGCTGACCTCGTAGCCGGTCCGGTGATCCTTGACCATCCGGTAGGGATGCAGCACGTAGGAGCGGATCTGGCTGCCCCAGGCGATCTCCTTCTTGTCGCCGGCCAGCGCCGCCGCCTCTTCCTCCTTCTTGCGCAGCTCGAGCTCGAACAGCCGAGCCTTGAGCTGCTTCATCGCCACCGCCTTGTTCTTGTGCTGGGAGCGCTCGTTCTGGCAGGAGACCACGATGCCGGTCGGGACATGAGTGATCCGGATGGCCGAATCGGTCTTGTTGACGTGCTGCCCGCCGGCGCCGCTGGCGCGATAGGTATCGATCTTCAGATCCTTCTCCTGGATATCGATCTCAACATCGTCGTTCAGCTCGGGAAAGACGAACACCGAACAGAACGAGGTATGGCGCCGGGCGCTCGAATCGTAAGGCGAGATGCGCACCAGCCGGTGAATGCCCTTTTCCGCCCGCAACCAGCCGTAGGCGTAGTCGCCTCCGACCGAAAAGGTCACACTCTTGACGCCCGCTTCCTCGCCGGGCTGGTAATCTGTGATTTCCGTTTTGAATCCGCGCCGCTCACAGAACCGCAGATACATGCGCAGCAGCATCTCCGCCCAGTCCTGCGCCTCGGTACCGCCGGCACCGGCATTGATGCTGACGATGGCGTTGTTGGCGTCATACTCGCCATTGAGCATGCGGGCGAATTCCATCTTCCCGATCTTCTTTTCCAGTTCGGGAAGCAGGGATTTCACCTCGGCGAGGGTTTCCTCGTCCTCACTCTCCTCGCCGAGTTCGCACAGAACCAGCAGATCCTCCAGCTCGCCGTAGGCTTCTTCCCAGCCCTCGACCGTTTTCTGCAGGCTGGTCCGTTCCCGCAGGACATCCTGGGATTCGTCTCCCCGGTCCCAGAAACCGGGACGCGCTATTTCGGCCTCCAGTTCCTGAATCCGCTCTTTCTTGCCGTCGAGGTCAAAGATACCTCCTCAGCTCGACGAGCTTTTCCTTCAGCGACCGGAGTTTGTCTATCTCTTCTCTGAACATCAGCAACCTCGTGATCTGGATTTGAATCGGGTGCGCGATTATACCCGCTGAGGAGGCATGGGGCAAGCCGCTCCTGCCGGAAAATCAGCCTGCCCTGCCCGACGACCGACGCCAGAGGATCCAGAGCCACCCTGCCGCCGTCAAAAGGCAGAAAAACGGCAGAACGTCACCGATCCGCCGGTAGAGGGACGGACCGGCTCCGGGCACGACCCGGCCGACGACCAGCGCCGGTTCGAACAGCCTTGAGTGGCTGACGACTTTACCTGTCGGACTGATCAGGGCCGAAACCCCCGTATTGGCGGCGCGCACCAGCCAGACGCGCTGCTCCACGGCGCGAAAGGCTGCCATTTCCAGATGCTGCCAGGGCGCGGAAGAACGGCCGAACCAGGCGTCGTTGGTGATATTGACCAGAAGATCGCTGCCCCGGCGGACATAACTGCGGGCGATATCGGGAAAGATCGCCTCATAACAAACCAGTACGCCGAGAGCCTGACCGTTCATCTTCAGGGGCATGACCCTCCCAGAAGAAAAATCCCCGATGCCGGCCACCAGCTTGTCGACAAACGGCAGCAGCCACTTGAGCGGCACGTATTCGCCGAAGGGAACCAGGTGAATCTTATCGCTGCGGCCCAGAACCTCGCCGGCGGCATTCAGCAGGTAGGCACTGTTGTAAAACCTGACTCTGTCTCCTTCCCTTTCGTAGGCCGGCGCGCCGAACAGCAGGAAACCGCCCAGCTCGCGGGCCGCCCCGACCACCAGCGAACGGGGTCTGCCCGGCTCCTGGAAATAGAAGGGGGTCGCGCTTTCCGGCCAGACCGTCAGCTCGGCCCCCGCCCGTGACGCCTGCCGGCTCAGCCGGCGGTAGATGTCGAGGGTTTCATACAGAAACCGGGCATCCCACTTCTGCGCCTGGTCGATGTTCCCCTGCGCCAGCGCCACCGTAAATCCCTGTTGCGGCGAAGCCGCAGGGGTGTCCAGCCGCCAGGCGCCGTAGCCGAGGGCGGCGGCCAGCAGGCAGCCGACAGCCAGAAGCGACCTGACCGGCAGCGGGTGGCCGTCCTTCCGGCCCAGGACGATTTCGGCAAGCAGGGCATTGACCAGGGCGACGAGAAAGCTGACGCCATAGACTCCGAACAGGTCGGCCGTCTGCAACACCAGCGAAAAGGGGTGCTGCGAATAGCCGAGCAGGGCCCAGGGAAAACCGGTCAGCAGCCAGCCGCGCAGATATTCGCAACCGACCCAGAAAACCGGAAAGACCAGGGTCAGAGGAAAACGGCAAACCGCCCGAAGCCGAAGCGCCCCCCAGAAAGGGACGGCCCAGAAAAGGGCGAGATAGACGGAAAGCAGAAGCCAGGCCGCCAGCGCCAGCGGCAGGGCGAGCCGACCGTAGGTGGTCATGACGATATTCAGCCAGTAGAGGACCAGGCCGAAAAAGACCGTGCCGGCCAACATGCCGGCGCGAAAGGGCCGGCGGCTGCCGGACACCAGCAGGGGAGCAAATCCGATCCAGGCCAGCGGGTAGAGGGACGGGCGGGGAAAGGCCAGGGCGACCAGCAGACCCGAGCCGGCCGCGGCGACCAGATCCGGCCGGAAAAACCGCCGCACCGCCGTTTCAGTCTTCATCGGTACTCTCGGGCAGCAGGGTGACCCTCACCCTGCTGATGCGCCGCTCATCGGCTTCGAGTACATCGAGCCGCAGCCGGCCGGCTTCGACTTGCCGGCCGGGCGCGGGAACCGAGCCGCAGAGATGGCAGAGATAGCCGCCCAGGGTATCGACATCCTCCGGGCAATCGATGTCGATGTCGAGGCTTTCTTCCAGCTCCGACATGCCGATGCGCGCATCAACGACAAAGACGCCTTCTGCTTCCTGACGAAGCTGCACGTCCTCCAGGTCATATTCGTCCTGAATGTCGCCGACGATCTCCTCCAGCAGATCCTCGATGGTGATCAGCCCCGACGTGCCGCCGTATTCGTCGACGGCAATGGCGAGATGAACCCGCCTGGTCCTGAAGTCCTTCAGCAGTTCCTCGATCTTCTTGGTTTCCGGAACGAAGAAGGGTTTCCGCATGACCTGGCGGATGCTGACCTCGTCGGGAGACCGCCCCCAGTAGCGGAGCAGGTCCTTGGCGTAGACAACCCCGACAATGCGGTCCGTCGTTCCCTCGAAGATGGGAAAACGTGAATGGCCGGAATTGATGATGATGGCGAGAAGCTTCTCCATGGGAGCATCGACCGGGCAGCAGACCATCTCGGTTCTGGGAACCATCACCTCCCGGACGATGGTTTCGCCGAACTCGAAAATGGAAGCGAGCATTTCGCTCTCTTCCTCGTTGATCAGCCCCTCTTCCTCCGACTCCTCGATCATGGCCTGCAGCTCTCTTTCCGACAGCGCCCGCCGCCGGCCACGCAACAGGCGCCCGAACCTGCTCAGTAGCGATTCATCCGGTTGTCGTCTCTGTTCGTCAGCCAACAGTTCCTCCCGAGAAAAACACCCTTCATCCTGACTGCCGCTCTTGACGTCCCTGGAGTCACAGCAGCAGATGCACCAGCAGTGTCAGCAGAATGCCCAGCCCCGCTCCCGCGACGACTTCCCTGACATCATGAATGCGCATCAGCAACCGGCTGTGGCTGACCATAACCGCCAACGCCAGAGCCAGTACGACGATGACCACACCGACATCGGAGAGCGCAATCGATGTGGCGATGGAAAAAGCGACGGCGGCATGCCCGCTCGGCATTCCGCCGTGCAGGGGTGTTCCCCGGCCAAACCGGGCCTTGAACAGCACCACCATGATGGTCACGGCAATCACGGCAACGACCGCCACCTCCCCCGGCGCCCGCTGCAAAGGAGCGATCCCCTCCCTGACAACGGGAAATACGTAGCGGGAAAAGGCGAAATAGCCGACCGCCGCCGCACCGACCGTCGCCATGAGCACCGCCCCGGCGGCGACGTCCTTGGCGAGCCTGGCCTTCTCGCTGGCACCGGGCGAAACCATGTCGACGACGATTTCGACGGCCGTATTGACCAGTTCGGCGAACAGCACCAGGGTGACGGCGAAAGCCAGCAGAATCAGCTCGACCACCGGAATCCGAAGGTAGAGCGCCGCCATGAAGACCGCCATGGCGGCGAGAAAATGCCAGCGCAGGTGTCTCTGGGTCCGCGCTGCCCAGAGAATGCCTTCGATGGCGCAGTTGACGCTCTCGAGCCAGGTCGAGGGTTTGACGGGTTCGCGGGTCACGACAACCGAAATTCCCGACGAAGCAGGGCGAAAACCTCCCGTTCCTTTGCCTCCATGCGGGCCGCTTCATCCTCGCCGCTGCGTTCGTGGTCATAGCCCAGCAGGTGCAGAATGCCGTGCAGAAGCAGAAAATAGAGCTCGTGCCGAAACGAGAGTCCGGCTTCCAGAGCATCCCTGGCGGCCGTTTCAGTGGAAATCACCACATCCCCGAGCAATCCGGGACAGAGATCTGCTCCCTCCCCCTCACGCATCGAAAAAGAGATGACGTTGGTCGGCCGATCGCGGTCGAGATAGTCGCGGTTGATCTCCCGGATCCGCTCGTCGTCGACCAGCAGAACCGAAAGCTCACCCTCAGGACATCCCAAGACGTTTAAGATCTTCTGCGCCGCCTTTTCCAGTTCGTCCAGGTCGATCTGCTGCCTCGCCTGCCGATTCTCGATCTGTATGGTCGCCATTCTTCTTCCTGGTCGGTTCCTTTTCCTTGTGTACCGGTTCGGGGTAGTCGATCCGGTAGTGGAATATGCCCGCAAGAATGCGGTTGAAGCTGCGTGCGATCTTGTGCAGATCCTTCAGGGTCAGTTCACACTCGTCGAGCTGACCGTCGATGAAAATGTTGTTGATGATCTTCTGCACCATTCCCTGGATACGGGCGGGGGTCGGGTCGGTCAGGGTGCGTCCGGCGGCCTCGACCGCGTCGGCCAGCATGATGAGCGCCGCCTCCCGGGTCTGCGGCTTGGGCCCCGGATAACGGTAGTCCCGTTCGTCGACCTGCTGCACCTCGGGGTCCTGCTGGTTCTTTGCCTTGTCGTAGAAATATTTCATCAGGGCGGTGCCGTGGTGCTGGCGCAGAATGTCGATCAACTCCCGACCCAGCCTGTTCTCCCGGGCGAGTTCAACCCCGTCCTTGATATGGGCCATCAGGATCAGGGCGCTCATGGAGGGGCTCAACTTGTCGTGCTTGTTCTCCGTGCCGCTCTGGTTCTCGACGAAGTAGAGCGGCTTTTTGATCTTGCCGATGTCGTGATAGTAGGCGGCCACCCGGGCCAGCAGCGGATTGGCGCCGATGGCCTCGGCGCCGGCCTCGGCGAGGTTGCCGACAACAATGGAGTGATGATAGGTCCCCGGCGCCTGCACCATCAGCTGCCGCAGAACCGGCGTGTTCAGGTTGGCCAGCTCCAGCAGCTTGATATCGGTGGTGTACTTGAAAACGGCCTCGATCAGCGGCACCGCCGCCGTGGCGACGATGGCGCAGAAAAAACCGCCGGCCATGGCAAAGCCGAGTTTGTAGAGCAGCTGGATCGACAGAGAATGGCCGGCCATCAGGTGCAGACCGAACACCATCGCCATGTTAACCAGGGAGACCTGCCAGCCAGCCCGGTAGAGGGCGGAACGGGTTCCACAGTGGCGAACGAAATGGGCGCCGGTCAGCGAACCGATCAGAACGTAAAGGGCGAGAAAGAGGCTGTTGCTGAAGAGCAGGCCGACCGCCAGCGCCACCAGGGCGGAAAAGACCAGGGCAACTTCCGAATTGAGGACGATGCGCACCAGAACGGCGCCGGCGGCAAAGGGAATCAGGTAATAGAAGCTGGCCGAGTCGATGTAGGGAAAGGCCGTTTCCACCGCCGCGGCGAGAAAGATGGCCAGCTTGATCAGCACGAACAGACCACTGAAGGTCAGAACCAGAAAGAGCATGTCGCGAGGCTGCAGCCGGAACTTGGAGATGTTTTTGCCGGCAAACTGAAAACTGACCAGCAGAACCAGCAGCAGAACCAGCAGCATCCCGGCCGCCGCGCTCAGGTTGCGACGATCCTTCTTCAGATCGCGCAGCGCCTTGAGCTTGCGCACCTGCTCCTCGGTGACCCTCGCCCCCTCGCGAACGATCATCTCCCCTTTCTTGACCTGTATCAGGATGGGCTGCACCGCCTCGGCCGCCCGCCGCTTCCGCTCTTCGGTTTCGTTCTTGTTGAAGGTCAGATTGGGACGCACCATCCGGACCAGCAGACCGTGCAGCACCTTGCGCTGCCGGCGATCGAGGCCGGCCCGCTTCAGACCGGCAAGTAACCGATCTCGGATTTCACCGACGCCGACAACTTCGGTAAGGTCGGCCAGCTCCGCTTCCGTTCCGGCGACCAGGTCGCGAACGACAACGCCCTTTTCCCGGTCCTGCTTGAACAGCTGCAGGTTGGCGACCGCCTTCACTGACAGGGCACGGGTCACCTCGTCGAGCAGAGGCTGGTGCAGCTCGCTTTTCGCAGCGAGCTGGCGCAGGATCGCGAACTGCCCTTCATCGACGTCGAGCCCGAGCACGCCCTCAACTTCCGACTCGACACGATGCAGATCCCCCTCCTCGAGCCTTTCCGGCGCCAGGATGCCGAAGACCTGCCGCAGCCGGTCGGTCAGGTCGCTGCCGACCGCCGGATCGAAATCGTAGAGCGGCAACACGGCCTGCTGCGCTTCCTGGCGCTTTTTCGCGGTCAGTTTCTCATCCGGAATCAGCAGATCCCGGGGTGCCTTGATGTCGATGGCCGCGACATCGCCGGGCGCGTAATGCGCCGGGGTGAATCCCCCCTTGGGGACGATGATCAGGGTGAGGACAAACGCCAGCAGGCAGAGCAGCAGATAGGGCTGGTATTTTTTGTCGATCCCCCAGAAACGGCCGTTGTCCGCCGCCCCGCGCGCCAGCTTGCGAGGCACGGCATCGGTTTTCTTTTCCGGTCTGCTCATGGTTGTTCGCCCTGCTCCCGCCCCCTGGTCCGGCGGGAACGTTTTTCGTAAGCCTGCACGATCGACTGCACGATGGGATGCCTGACCACGTCGCGGTCTGAAAAACGGACCATGGCGATGCCGGACACGCCACGCAACACATCCATCGCCTCCAGCAGGCCGGACGCCCTTCCGGCCGGCAGGTCGATCTGCGTCACGTCTCCGGTCACCACGGCACGGCTGCCGAAACCGAGCCGGGTCAGAAACATCTTCATCTGTTCGGTGGTGGTATTCTGGGCCTCGTCCAGAATCACAAAGGCGTCGTTGAGAGTTCGTCCTCGCATGAAGGCCAGCGGCGCGACTTCGACCGTCCCCTGCTCGATCATCTCCTGGCCCCTGGACAGATCGACCATGTCGTAGAGGGCATCGTAGAGCGGCCGCAGGTAGGGGTTGACCTTCTCGGCGATGTCGCCGGGCAGAAACCCGAGTTTCTCCCCTGCCTCGACCGCGGGTCGGACCAGAATGATGCGGCTCACTTCCTTGCGCGTCAGGCTGGCCACTGCCATGGCCATGGCCAGATAGGTCTTGCCCGTACCGGCCGGCCCCACCCCGAAGACCACGTCGTGCTCGCGAATGGCGTCAATATAGTTTTTTTGGGCCAGACTTTTCGGCGTGATCACCTTCTTGCGCGCGGAGACATAGATGGTATCGAGAAAGATGTCGCGCAAACGCGCCCGCGAATCAGCACTGAGGATGCGCACCGCGTAATCGATGTCCGGTGGATAGAGCGGATACCCTTCCCGGAGCAGGTCGGCCAGCTCCTCGAACAGCCGTCGGGCAAGCGCGACCTGGTGAGGTTCTCCGCGAAAATGGAGGCTGGTCCCCTTGGAGCCGATCTTCAGCCCAAGAAGTCTTTCAGCCTGTTTGAGATGACGGTTCTGCCGGCCAAGAAGGCGGGCCGTCAGCTCCGGATCGGACAGATCAAGAAGGTGTGAACTGTCGCTCTCGTTCAAATGGGGCACCTTTCACTGCGAAAGCGTTTAAGACCGACAAAATACCACCAGGGCCAGGGAAAATCAATTGCATGGCCAGCCGGCGCTCCAGAAAAGGCTTCCATTCAACCGGCTCTGTGCTATAAATAGGACGTTTTCAGCGAAACCAGTGCTGCATCAACAACCGGCAAGGGGGATAAAATGAGTGAAATCATTGACGTTTATGCTCGAGAAATCCTCGATTCGCGGGGCAATCCCACCGTCGAGGTCGAAGTCTTCCTCGAAAGCGGCGCCATGGGTCGTGCCGCCGTTCCCAGCGGCGCTTCGACCGGCGAGCGCGAAGCGATCGAGTTGCGCGACGGCGACAAGGGCCGCTACCTTGGCAAGGGTGTGACCAAGGCGGTGGAAAATGTCAACGAGGTCATCGCCGACGCCATCATCGGATGGGAAGCCTCCGACCAGGCCGGCATCGACCGGAAGCTGATCGAACTCGACGGCACCGACTTCAAGAGCAACCTCGGCGCCAACGCCACCCTCGGCGTCTCGCTCGCCTGCGCCAAGGCAGCCGCCGAGGACGCCGGCCTGCCGCTGTACCAGTACATCGGCGGCGCCAACGCCAAGGAACTGCCGCTGCCGATGATGAACATTCTCAACGGCGGCGCCCACGCCGACAACAACGTCGACATCCAGGAGTTCATGATCATGCCTGCCGGCGCCGATTCCTTCAAGGAAGCCCTGCGCATGGGCGCCGAGATCTTCCATCACCTGAAGAAGGTGCTCAAGGAGAAAGGCTACAACACGGCCGTCGGCGACGAAGGCGGCTTCGCCCCCGACCTCGGCAGCAACGAAGAAGCCCTGCAGGTGATCATGGAAGCGATCGAGGCCGCCGGCTACAAGGCCGGGGAGCAGGTTCTGCTGGCTCTCGATGTCGCCGCCTCCGAACTCTACGAAAACGGCAAGTACAACTTCGCCAACGAGAAAGACGCGCTCAAGAGCGCCGAGCAGGTGGTCGACTTCTACGAAGACCTGGTCAACCGCTATCCGATCATCTCCATCGAGGACGGCATGGCGGAAAACGACTGGGACGGCTGGAAACTTCTGACCGAGCGGCTTTCCGGACGGATTCAGCTGGTCGGCGACGACCTGTTCGTCACCAACACCCGGATTCTGAAAGAGGGCATCGACAGGGGAATCGCCAACTCGATCCTGATCAAGCTCAACCAGATCGGCACCCTGACCGAAACCCTCGAAGCGATCGAGATGGCCAAGCGCGCCGGCTACACCGCCGTCGTTTCGCACCGCAGCGGCGAAACGGAAGACACCACCATCGCCGACCTGGTCGTGGCCACCAACGCCGGTCAGATTAAGACAGGCTCTCTCTGCCGCACCGACCGCATCTGCAAATACAACCAGCTTCTGCGCATCGAGGACGAACTCGATTCCGTCGCCGTCTTCGCCGGCCGGGGCGTCTTCTACAACCTGAAGTAGCTCACGCTGCGCACCATGAAAAAACAAGGCCCGCCGGCAATTCCGGCGGGCCTTCTGTCCATCATCTTTCCGGTCGTATTTGCCTTTCACTTCCGGCGATAGAGCCGGTAGGTCCCCCTCTCCTTCTCCCTGGTCAGCAGCCCGTCCTTCTCCAGTCGGCGAAAGAGCTCCTGCAGCCGTTTCTTCGGCAGTTCGGAAAACCGGTCGTACAGCGCGGTCTGTTTCACGCCCGGCTCGGCGGCAACCGCCGCCAGCACAGCCCGAACCAGCTCGTCTCCATCTACTCCGGACGCATTCGCACTTCTGGCAGTGCCGATCTCCTCACCATCCGTGGCCGAATCTTCAGCGTCTGTTGTCGACCCTTCAGCCGGCTCGTCACCGGTGCCGAGCTCGGCCCGGATCTCCTCCTCGACCCGGCGCAACCACTGGTAAAACCAGGCTCCGGCGAGAATCAGGACCGCAAGCAGCAAAAAACCGAAAAACGACATCGTACGCTGCCCCCCTGGCGCCTATTCGCCGGCCGCCCGGCTCGTCTCGGCGGCTTCCTCGTCCTTGAACCATTTTTCGAACCAGGTCCGGTGATCCTTTTCGGAGAGGATCTGCAGATCGCGCGGACCGAGCCAGACACCACCGCAACCGGGACACTTGTCGAGCGGAACGCCGCGAAAGGTCATCGCCTGAATCTCTTCGCCGCACTTGGGACAGCGATTGCGGCAGAGCTCCCGGATCAGCCGCTCCTTCGTTTCCTTGCGCATCTTCTGGATCAGCTCTCTCTCCCGACGGTAGATGTATTCGTTTTCCAGGGCCCGTTCCCGCTCTTTCCAGATGTCCGCCATAAAGTACCTCCCTGTATTTACAGGATTTTACAAAAGTATAACCAAGAGGGCGGCGGTCGCAAGCGATCAGGGAGATCACGGTTCCAGAACCAGCTCCCAGGCCCCGGCACCGCAGGCCGCTCCCTTGCCGAGATTGAGACGCGCTCCGAGCATAAAGAAGGGAGCTCCGTACGCAAGCCATTCTGCCGGCACGGCAATGCGGCCGACGAGCCCGCCGACCGGCTGTTCCCCCCTGTCACCGGACAGCGTCCGCCAGTCCCGCCATTGCAGGCCACCCCGAATATCTTCTTGCGGAAGGTTGGCAAAGAAATCGCCCGGATCGGCCAGCAGGTCGACGCCGCACCAGTAGTGGCACATACCGCAGACACGACGGACAATAAAAGGGAAGAGCTGCGCCAGCGACGGCCTGAAGAGGGGTTTGCCCCTCCGCATCAGCCGGGCGGGCGTGATGAAGCGGATCGCGCCACGCTGGCCCGGCAAAAGCTGCGGCTCACGATCGAAAAAGAAGAGCGGCCATTGCGGGCTGGTCCAAACCTGTCCCGGACACCAGACGGCAACGGCTTCGCCTCGCTCGTCGACGACACTGACCCGGCTTAGGGAAAATTTCCCCTCCCCGTTGCAGAAACCGCATTCGCCGATGTAGACGAAGAGATCGATCAGGGTTGCCGCCAGTTCCCTGCCGCCGCCGAAAAGAAAGAAGTCGAGATCGAGAGAATCGCCTGCCGTCAGGATCCGCGGCAGGCCGGGAACGGGACGGAGCACGTAGGGCACCGGCGGCTTGGCGAGATAGCGCCTGACCTGCGGATCGTCCGATGGTGGCGGCGCCGTCAGCAGGCGCAGGGAGCGGCATTCGTCGCCGGAGCGCATCTTCGCCAGGGCCTTTGCCGCCCGGTTCACCTCCCGGCGCAGAAGGAGCAGCTGCGGCAGGTCGAGGCGAAAATCCTCCTCGAATTCCAGATGCAGACGCAGCAATCCCGCGTCGATATCCTTCCAGTCGCCGCTGGCAGGTCGCAATTCCATTCTCTCGCCCCCATCATGCCGGTCGCGCTTTTCTCCCTTTTACCCCATGGCCGCCGATAAAAAAAGGGCGGATCCGAAGATCCGCCCCGAGTCGGACATGCGACTGTATCAGTCGGCCTTGGGCAGGGCCTTGAGATACTCCCGGTTCATCCGGGCAATGAAATTGACGCTGATGCCCTTCGGGCAGGCAGCCTCGCACTCGTAATGATTGGTGCAGTTGCCGAAACCTTCCTCGTCATGCTGGGCGACCATCGCCTTGACCCGGCGGGTGGCCTCGACCTTGCCCTGAGGCAGCAGGGCGAGATGCGACACCTTGGCCGCGGTGAACAGCATGGCGGAAGCGTTGGGGCAGGCCGCGACGCAGGCACCGCAACCGATGCAGGCGGCGGCGTCCATGGCGGCGTCGGCGTAGGTCTTCGACACCGGAATGGCATTGCCGTCGGGAACACCGCCGGTATGAGCCGAGGTGTAGCCATAGGCCTGGATGATGCGGTCCAGGGCGCTGCGGTCGACGATCAGGTCCTTCATCACCGGGAAGGCACGCGAGCGCCAGGGCTCGATGAAGATGGCGTCGCCATCCTTGAAGCGCCGCATGTGCAGCTGGCAGACGGTCGCCTCCTTCTCGGGGCCGTGAGGAATGCCGTTGATGACCTGCGAACACATGCCGCAGATGCCCTCGCGACAGTCGTGATCGAAGACGATCGGCTCCTTGCCCTCCTTGATCAGCTCTTCGTTGACCTGGTCGAGCATTTCCAGAAAGGAGCTGTCCGGGCTGATATTCTTTGCCTGGTACTGCTCCAACCGTCCGGGGTCGCTGGCGTTCTTCTGCCGCCAGACGTGCAGTGTCAGATTCATACCTTTTTCAGCCATTATTTGTAACTCCTCACAGCAAGTTTGACGTTCTCGAATTTCAGCGGCTCCTTGTGCAGTTCGGGCTCCTTGTCGGTGCCCTTGAACTCCCAGGCGGCCACGTAGGCGAAGTTCTCGTCATCGCGCTTGGCTTCGCCGTCCTCGGTCTGATGCTCGACGCGGAAGTGCCCGCCGCAGGATTCTTCGCGGTGCAGGGCGTCCTTGGCGAGGAGTTCGGCAAATTCGAGGAAATCGGCCAGGCGGCCGGCGTTCTCCAGCTGCTGGTTGATCTCTTCGTTGGTGCCGGTGACGTTGACGTTCTCCCAGAACTCGTTGCGGATTTCCGGAATCCGCTTCAGAGCGTGCTCGAGGCTCTCCTTCGAGCGGGCCATGCCGACGTCTTCCCACATGACCCGGCCCAGCTCGCGGTGCAGCTCAGCAACGGTCTTCTTGCCCTTGATGGAGAGCAGCTTGTCGATCTGCGCCTTGACCTGCTCGGCCGACTCCCGGAATTCGGGAGCATCGGTCTTGACGGTACCGGGAGTGACAGTGGCCAGGTAGCCGGCGATGGTGTAGGGGATGACGAAATAGCCGTCGGCCAGACCCTGCATCAGCGCCGAAGCACCGAGACGGTTGGCTCCATGCACCGAGAAGTTGGCTTCACCGAGCACGAACAGGCCGGGGATGTTGCTCATCAGGTTGTAGTCGACCCAGAGACCGCCCATGGCGTAGTGCGGCGCCGGATAGATGCGCATCGGCACCTGGTAGGCATCCTCGTCGGTGATCTTTTCGTACATCTGGAACAGGTTGCCGTAGCGGGCGGCGATCACGTCCTTGCCGAAGCGTTTGATGGCGTCGGCGAAGTCGAGGTAGACGCCACGACCGCCGGGGCCGATGCCGCGACCGTCGTCGCACTGCTCCTTGGCGGCACGCGAGGCGATGTCGCGCGGGGCCAGGTTGCCGAAGGAGGGGTATTTGCGCTCCAGGTAGTAGTCGCGGTCCTCGTCCGGAATCTCGCCCGGAGCCTTGCCGCAGTCCTCCTTCTTCTTCGGCACCCAGCAGCGGCCGTCGTTACGCAGCGACTCGGACATCAGGGTCAGCTTCGACTGATGGTCGCCCGACTGCGGGATGCAGGTCGGATGAATCTGGGTGTAGCAGGGGTTGGCGAAAAACGCGCCCTTCTTCGCCGCCTTCCAGGTGGCGGTGACGCTGCAGCCCATGGCGTTGGTCGACAGGTAGAAGACGTTGACGTAACCGCCGGTGGCCAGCACCACGGCATCACCCCAGTAGGATTCGATCTCGCCGGTCACCAGGTTGCGGCAGGTGATCCCCTTGGCGACACCGTCGACCACGACCAAATCAAGCATTTCGCGGCGGGCGAAAATCTTCACCGTACCGGCCTTCACCTGGCGCGACAGCGCCTGGTAGGCGCCGAGCAGCAGCTGCTGCCCCGTCTGGCCGCGGGCGTAGAAGGTCCGGGAGACCTGGGCGCCGCCGAAGGAGCGGTTGTCGAGATAACCGGCGTAATCGCGGGCGAAGGGCACGCCCTGGGCGACGCACTGGTCGATGATGTTGTTCGAAACCTGGGCCAGACGCCAGACGTCGGCCTCGCGGGCGCGGAAGTCGCCGCCCTTCATGGTGTCGTAGAAGAGGCGGAAGATGCTGTCGCCGTCGTTCGGATAGTTCTTGGCGGCGTTGATGCCGCCCTGGGCGGCGATCGAATGGGCGCGGCGGGCACTGTCCTGATAACAGAAGGCCTCGACATTGTAGCCAAGCTCGCCGAGAGTCGCGGCGGCGGCGCCGCCGGCAAGGCCAGTACCAACCACGAGAATCTTGAATTTGCGCTTGTTCGCGGGATTCACCAGTTTGAGTTCAAAACGGTGCTTGTCCCAGCTTTCCTGAATCGGTCCGGTCGGACATTTTCCATCGAGTATCACAGTCGGTACCCCCTAAGCTTTGAGAATCGCGAGAGCAAGAATCGGAATCGAGATATAGGCCAGCGCCACGACGAAGGCGTAGAGCTTGCTGACCTTGGTGAAGGCCGGCAGGGTTCTGGTGTTGTTCCAGCCCAGGGTCTGGATCCAGCTCTGGAAACCGTGGCTGACATGGAGGAAGAGGGCCACCATGCCGACGACGTAGAGCAGGACGTTCAGCTTGACCTGCTTGAAGCTGGTCACCACCATGGTGTAGACGTCGAAACGCCCGGCGGCGTCCATCAGTTCGCCGGTCCCGGCCGGCACACCGACGGCGTGCAGGGTGAAGTTGAGAAGGTGATAGACCACGAAGACCAGAATCACCAGACCGCTGACGATCATGGTCTCGGCGGCGAACGAGGTCTTCTGGTTCACCTTCTGGGTGTAGCTGACCGGGCGGGCCGAGCGGTTCTCCAGGGTCAGGGAGATGCCGAGCCAGATGTGGGCCACGAACACGACCAGCATGACCAGGCGCACAACCCAGAGCAGCGGACCGAGATCGCGCAGATGGACCGCATAGGCGTTGATGCCGTCAGGTCCGGCATAGAGCGACATGTTACCCAGAACATGCCCGGTAATGAAAAGAATCAGGATCAGGCCGGTGACGGCCATGATGACCTTTCGACCTACGGAACTTTTCAGCATACTCATGTTTTTAATCCCTCGAAATGTAAGTTCGGAACGTTCAGGGGAAAGCGGTGCTTACAATCTGGATCGGATAGACTGCGGCGGGCTGGTGGTCCTCTCCACTCGGTATCTGACGACATCGGCAAACCCCCTGTTCAACAAGAGTTTTAAAGGCACAGTCAATAGGGAAAAAGCGCCCGGAAAACGGGCCCTGCAAGCGTGGACTAGATACCATCGAACCTGTATACGTGTCAACCGAAAAGATGCACACTGTATACAGTTTTTCAAACCCCGTTCGGATACGAAAACGGGCCGTAACCACCTTTGAGACAACCACTTTTGCCAGCCTCCGTGCGACAACCGACGGCTTGTTGCGCCGGCCGTTTTCTGTTACAAGAACCCATACTCCACACCACAGCAGAAAGGCCGTTCATGTTTCGTTTCGAACTTCTGGCACAAGACAGCACCACCTGCGCCCGGCGCGGCCGGATTCACACGCCGCACGGAACCATCGAGACCCCCATTTTCATGCCAGTCGGCACCCACGGTGCCCTCAAGGCCATGACGCCGGACCAGGTCGCGGCCGCAGGGGCACAGATCATCCTCGCCAACACCTACCACCTCCACCTGCGGCCGGGCGAAGGTCTGGTCGCAAAGGCGGGAGGACTGCACCGGTTCATGAACTGGCAGGGGCCGATCCTGACCGACAGCGGCGGCTTTCAGGTCTTCTCCCTGCCCAACAAGGAGATCGGCGAGGACGGCGTCACCTTCCGCAACGAGGTGACCGGCCAATCGACCTTTCTCGGCCCGCGGGAGGCGATCGCCATCGAAAACGCCCTCGGCGCCGACATCATCATGGCCTTCGACGAGTGCATCCCCTACCCGGCCAGTCACGACTACGCGGCGAAATCGATCCGCAAGACCATCCGCTGGGCCGAAGCCTGCCGCAAGGCCCATGCCCGCAGCGACCAGGCCCTGTTCGGCATCGTCCAGGGGAGTGTCTACGAGGATCTGCGCCGCCAGTGCGCCCAAGCGCTGACGGAGATGGATTTTCCCGGCTACGCCATCGGCGGGGTCAGCGTCGGGGAGGGGCTGGAACTGCTGAAGCAGGTAGTCGAATTCACCGAGCCCTGGCTGCCTCAGGACAAACCCCGCTACCTGATGGGCGTCGGCCTGCCGGAAGACATTCTCGAAAGCATCGAGCGGGGCATGGACATGTTCGACTGCGTCATTCCGACCCGCTATGCGCGCAGCGCCACCCTCTTCACCCGCCGCGGCCGCATGCGGCTGACGCAGCGCAAATACCGGCGCGACTTCTACCCGGTCGACACCCGCTGCGAATGCTACTGCTGCCGCAACTTCTCCCGCGCCTATCTGCACCACCTGTTCAACGCCAACGAGGTGCTCTCGGCCACCCTGGCCGCCATCCACAACGTCCACTTCTACCTCGATATGGTGGCGCAGGCGCGCAAGGCGATCGAAGAGGGACGCTACCGGGCGTTCAAGACGGCGTTTCTCGAGGAATACGGCTTTTACGAAAAGAGCAAAAAGGGCGGCTGAGCATGAACGACGGGGCACTTCCCGGAACGACCGATCAGGCCCGGCGCCTGCTGCTGGCGCTCCGGGCCGGGCCGGAGGAGCTGTTCCGACTGGTCCACGACCCGGACCCGCTGGTCGTGCGCAACCTGTTGAAGAATCCCCACCTGAACGAAGACCACCTGCTGGTCCTGCTGAAGAGGCGCGATCTCGGCGAGGACCTGCTCAAGGCCCTGCACCAGCGCTTCCGGGAAGGCGCCAGCCACCGGCTGATCCTGGCCATGGCCCGCAACCCGGACCTTCCCGCCGCCATCGCCCTGAGCCTGCTGCCGCACCTCTACCTGTTCGAACTGCTCGACTTCTGCCTGCTGCCCGGCATGACGCCCGACCAGCGCCTGGCCGCCGAACGGCAGATCATCCGCCGCCTGCCGGAAATCCCGCTCGGCCAGAAGATCACCCTTGCGCGGCGCGGAACCAACGCCATCCTGGCGGAACTGGTCAAGGAGGGCCATCCGCAGATCGTCGGGCCCTGTCTCGACAACCCGCGCCTCAAGGAAGTCGCCCTGCTCCAGTTCCTGCGCACAGGCGCCGCCACGGCGGAAACCATCTCGCAGATCGCCCGGCATCCGCGCTGGCAGCACAGGCCGAACCTGAAAATGGCGATCCTCAAGCATCCGCGAACGCCGATGGTCTGGTACGTCTGCTGGCTGCCGGCACTGAAGGGAACACAGCTGAAAGAGCTGCTGCACAGCCGGAACATTCCGGCGGAGAAACGGCAGCGGATAAGGGATCTTCTGAACCGGCGGGGATGAAGACGGGCTCAGTCCCTGACCATGGGGGCGGAGGGAGGCAGACCCGGGCCGCCCGGCTGCCCGGTCGGGGTCATGGGAAGCACCTTGCCGGGACCTTCCTTTTCCACCTCTTCGATACGACTGACCGCCTGAAAGGGGATGAGCAGCCGCCGGACGCCGCTGAACTCCTTCTTCAGGCTCTCTTCCGACGGATCGACGACAATGGACGATTTCTCGCCGAAGAGCAGATCCCGCACCTCGACAAAACCGTAGAGATCGGCCTGCTCCACCTGGCGGGCGTAGAGTTCGTAAGATTTTCCCATACTGTTGAAGTAGATGCGGTAGATTTTCTTGCCTCGACTCACCATGACGACCTCGGTATTGGTCTGGCGTTCATTCCTTCACCAGCGGCAGACGTTTCCGGCGCCAGCCCCGCATGTGTCCGGAAAGCAGTGACACGTCCGTCTGCCCGCGCAACAGCAGCAGCCCGGCCGCGAGCCATGCGCGCGGACCGTGCTCGCAGGTCAGCACCACCGACCCTTTTGCCCCGGCGACCGCTTCCGCCAGCAACCCGCCGCGCCACCAGGGAATGTTGACCGCACCCGGAATATGGCCGGCCCGGAATTCGAAGCGCAGCCGGACATCGATGACCAGCGTCTCCTCATCGCCCAGCCGCTGCAGCAGAGTTTCGGGCTTCACTGCAGAGACACCACGAAGGCGCCGGCAAAATCGCCGGCGGCCAGCTCGGCGCGAACCTTCTCGGCGGCCGCCAGACTGACGAAACGGCCGACCCGCACCCGGAAGAAACGACGGCCGGCGACAACGCCCTCGGCGACACTGGCCGTGCCGAAAAGGCCGCGCAGCCTGGCGGCCAGGCGATAGGCATTGTCCGCCAGGGAAAAGGCACCGACCTGGACGGCGAAGACTCCGGCGTCGTAGCTCTTCGGTTGCCGGTAGCCGTCCCGCCCGTCGGCGCGGTAACCGAGCGCCTCGATGCGCACCGGTGCGGTCCCCGTCTCGACGATGTCGAGCTGCCGGGCGGCGGCGTAGGAAAGATCGATGATGCGGCCGGCGACAAAGGGGCCGCGGTCGTTGATCCGCACCACCGCCTGCCGGCCGTTGCGCCTGTTGGTCACCCGCACGTACACGCCCAGCGGCAGGGTCTTGTGAGCGGCGGTCATGGCGTACATGTCGTAGATCTCGCCGTTGCTGGTCTTGCGGCCGTGAAACTTGCGGCCATACCAGCTGGCGATGCCCTCCTGCACGAATCCACGGTGATCAGGCAGCGGATCGTAGCGCCGGCCATTGACCATGTAGGGCCGCTCGTACCCCTTCAGCCGGCGGCTTTCGGGCGTGTCGAGCACCCGGGTCCGGTAGGCGGGACCGCCACAGGCGGTCAGCAGCAACGTGCAGAGCAGACAGCAGAAAATGAACAGGCGCATTCTCGTCACTCGGTGATGCGGAGAGTCGTCCAGCGGATGTCGCCGGTTTCCCGGGCCAGAAACCGCAGGGTTTCATCCAGTCCGGCGATGGCGGCCTGCCCGCCGAGGCCCCGCGCCTTGAGCGCGGCGCAGGCCGAGGCGAAGGCCAGCACCGCCGGCAGCGGCCAGGCCTGCAGCAGCCCGAAAACATAGCCGCCGTGAAAGACATCGCCGCACCCCGTGGTATCGATCACATCGACGCCGAAAGCCGGCTGGTGGATCACCTCGCCGGCGAGCAGCGACCAGCAGCCTTCGGCACCGGCGGTGACCGTCACCGTGCCGCCGAAGGCTGCCAGCGGCTCGAGCGCCGCCGGAGGCTCGGGCCGTCCGGTCCACTGCCGGGCGAATTTTTCGCTGACCACCAGGTGATCGATCAGGGGCAGCAGCTCGGCGGTTCGCGGCCGCAACGACCCGCCGTCCAGCACCGTCGTCACCCCGGCTTCGCGGGCCGCCCGGGCGGCGGCCAGAGCGGCGTCGAAATCGAGATCGTCCAGCAGCAGCACTTTTGCCGCAGCAATCAGCTCCGCGGTCTCGTCCGTCAAGTGAAAGGGGCGCCTCGCGCCCCTCTTCCAGAAGATGTTCCGCTTGCCGGTCGTCCGGTCGGCAATCACCCAGGCACGCTGGCTCTCCCCTTCGGGATCGACCTGCAGCAGGCGGCAGTCAACTCCCTCGGCCACCAGACTCCACCGGATCAGACGGCCGGCCTCGTCGCCACCGACGGCACCGAAAAAGGCCGTCCGCACACCCAGCCGCGCCAGGGTCACCAGGGCAGTCGCAACCGGCCCACCGGCCTGCTCGCAGCTGGCGAGCAGCTCGGTTTTCGCGTCGGGATGCGGCCATTGTTCGACCAACCCGACCTGGTCCCAGCAGCACTGGCCGAGACCGACCACCTCGAAACAGGCCCCTGACGCCAGAAGCTACTCCTTGACCCGCGTCATGGCGCGGAATTTCTGGTAGCGTTGCTCGACCAGCTCGTCGGGCGAAAGCTGCTTCAGCTCCTCGAGATGTTTCTTCAGATACTGCTTCACGCTGGCTGCGGCCGCTACGGGATCGGTGTGGGCGCCTCCCGGTGGCTCGGGAATGATGTCGTCGATGACACATCCCAGAGCGTCGATGTCGGTGGAGGTCAGCTTGAGGGCCTCGGCCGCTTCCGGACCACGGCTGCCATCCGACCAGAGAATGGCGGCGCAGCCCTCCGGGGAGATGACGGCGTAGACCGAGTACTGCATCATCATCACCCGGTTGCCGACAGCGATGGCCAGGGCACCGCCCGAACCGCCTTCGCCGGTGACCGTGACGATGACCGGCACCCTGAGACCGGCCATCTCCCGCAGGTTGCGGGCGATCGCTTCGGCCTGGCCGCGCTCCTCGGCGCCGATGCCGGGAAAGGCCCCCGGCGTATCGACGAAGGTGAAGATCGGCAGACCGAACTGCTCGGCCATCTTCATCACCCGCAGGGCCTTGCGGTAGCCCTCGGGATTGGGCATGCCGAAATTGCGATGCACCTTCTCCTTTGTGTCCCTCCCCTTCTGGTGGCCGATGATGGCACAGGGTTCCCCGTCGAGACGGGCGAAGCCGCAGACCAGGGCCGGATCGTCGCGAAAATTGCGGTCGCCGTGCACCTCGAACCAGTCGGTGAAAATGTGTTCGATATAGTCCAGGGTGTAGGGACGGTTCTGGTGACGTGCCAGCTGGGTGCGCTGCCAGCGAGTCAGTTTGGAGAAGATCTCTTCCCGCAACTTGGTCGCCTTCTTTTCCAGTTTGCGGATATCGCTGGAAAAATCGACGTTGGCCGTCGAGTAGTCCCGCAACTCGCGGATCTTCTGCTCGAGTTCGACCAGTGGCTTTTCAAAATCGAGGTAATAGTGCATTCGACTCTCCCGAACGGTTTGTCTTGCGGTATCCGACGGGCGTCTCCACCATCCATGGCAGGCTCCCGCCGACAGCATGTCCTACTCAAAAGTGACGATATTATAGCCGAAAAGGCGTTCGGCATCATCCAACATTTGGTCCGTCGCCGCAACCCTCAGATTGTCCGGCAGCCGCAAGGTCGTCTCGCTGCGGTCGGGAATGACCATGTGCAGCATGACCTGGCACTCGCCGCGGTGTTTCTCGATCACCTCGCGCAGTTGCCGCAGACGGGTTTCGTCGAGCCCCGGCGTGGTCAGCCGGAAATGAACCCGCCGGGTTTCGCTGGCCTGAACCTCGCTCAGGTTCTGGACCTTGTTCACCATCAGCTTGTTGCTCTCTTCGCCGGCGTCGACGTTGCCGGTGATCAGCAGAGCCTCCTCGCTCTGCAGCAGCTCGCGCGATTCGGCATAGGTCTCGGGAAAGACAACCATCTCGACGAAGCCGTTCAGATCCTCCAGGGTGACAAACGCCATCCGGTCGCCCTTCTTGGTGGTCAGCTCCTTCAGGCCGCTGACGATACCGCAGATACGAACCTCTTCCTTGTCACTGCATTCGGCGAGCCCGGCGGTGTCGACGGTGGCGAAGCGCCTGATCGATTCGGCGTGCCGGGCCAGCGGATGACCGGAGATGTAGAAGCCGAGCGATTCCTTCTCGAAGCCGAGCTTGGTCTTATCGTCCCACTCGGGAACGTCCGGCAGGCGACCGTAGCCGTCGCCGTTGGCGGTGGTGTGGATCTCCTCGCTGCCGAACAGGGATTCCTGGCCGATTTCGCGCTCGCGCTGGATGCGGGCGGCTGTCTCCATGGCATCTTCCAGGGCCGCCAGGTACTGGGCGCGATGTCCGCCCAGCGAGTCGAAAGCGCCGCACTTGATCAGCGCCTCGACCACCTTCTTGTTGACCTTGCGCAGATCGACCCGCTCGCAGAAATCGTGCAGCGAGGCGAACGGCGCTTCCTGCCGTGCCGCCAGAATGGCGTCGAGGGCGGCGCTGCCGGCGCCCTTGACCGCGCCGAGGCCGAAGCGGATCTGGCCGTCATGCACGGTGAAGGTGCGATCCGAGGCGTTGATGTCCGGCGGCAGAACCTCGATGCCCATGGAGCGCACTTCGTTGATGTTCTTGATCACCTTGTCGGTGTTTTCCATGTCCTCGGTGAGCAGTGCCGCCATGAACTCGACCGGGTAGTGCGCCTTCAGGTAGGCGGTCTGGTAGGCCACCAGGGCGTAGGCCGCCGAGTGCGACTTGTTGAAGCCGTAGGCGGCGAACTTCTCCATCAGGTCGAAGACCGCCTCGGCCTTCTTCAGGTCGAGCTTGTTCTCCTTGGCGCCGGCGAGGAAGATCTCCTTCTGCTTGGCCATCTCCTCGGGCTTCTTCTTGCCCATCGCCCGCCGCAGCAGGTCGGCGCCGCCAAGGCTGTAGTTGGCCAGGGTCTGCGCGATCAGCATGACCTGTTCCTGGTAGACGATGACGCCGTAGGTGTCCTTCAGGATCGGCTCGAGCTGCGGAAAGGGGTAGTCGAAATCCTCCAGCCCGTGCTTGCGCTTGATGAAGGAGTCGACCATGCCCGAGCCGAGGGGCCCCGGCCGGTAGAGGGCGACCATGGCGATCAGGTCCTCGAAGCAGTTCGGCTTCAGCTTGACCAGATACTCCTTCATGCCGCTCGATTCGAGCTGGAAGACGCCGGTGGTCTCGCCGCGGGAGAGAAGCTGGTAGGTCTTCTCGTCGTCGTCGGGCACCGTCTTCAGGTCGAAATCGGGGTTGACCCCCTCGCGGATCAGGCGCACGGCGTTGTTGATGACGGTCAGGGTCTTCAGACCGAGGAAGTCGAACTTGACCAGGCCGATCTGTTCGACATAGCTCATCGAGTACTGGGTGACCAGCGAATTGGCCTTCTGGTCCTTGTACAGCGGCAGGTATTCGGGCAGCGGCTTCGGCGTCACCACCACGCCGGCGGCATGGGTGGAGGCGTGGCGGGTCAGCCCCTCCAGCGCCAGGGCGATGCGGATCAGCTCCCTGACCTTGGGATCCTTCTCCCGCAGTTCGACCAGCTTCGGCTCCTGCTTCAGCGCCTGCTCGAGGGTCATGCCCAGCACCGAGGGGATCAGCTTGGCGATCTTGTCGACCTCGGCGTAGGTCATGCCCAGGGCGCGGCCGACATCGCGCACCACGCCCTTGGCCTGCATGGTGCCGAAGGTGATGATCTGGGCGACGTTTTTCTCGCCGTATTTCTCCCGAACGTAGTTGATCACTTCCTCGCGGCCGTAGATGCAGAAATCGACGTCGATATCCGGCATCGATATCCGCTCCGGGTTGAGAAAGCGCTCGAACAGCAGGTTGTACGGCATCGGATCGATGTCGGTGATGCGGATGGCGTAGGCGACCAGCGAGCCGGCCGCCGAACCGCGCCCCGGACCGACCGGAATGTCGTGATCCTTGGCCCAGTTGATGAAGTCGGCGACGATCAGAAAGTAGCCGGGAAAACCCATCTGCCTGATGCAGTCGAGCTCCGTCTGCAGCCGCTCCCGGTAGCGCTCCTCGTCCTCGGCGCTGAAATCAGGACGCAGACGGCGGATGGCCCGCAGCCGCTCTTCCAGCCCCTGCCACGCCATCTCGGCCAGCACCTCGTCGAGGCTCTTGTCGGCCGGTTTTTCGTATTGCGGAAAATGATAGGTCTTCAGGTCGAGTTCGAGGTTGCAGCGTTCGGCAATGCGGACGGTGTTGTCCAGCGACTCGGGACAGTCGCCGAACATGGCCGCCATCTCTTCCGGCGTCTTGAGATAGAACTGGTCGTTGGCAAAGCGGAAACGGTTGGGATCGTCCATCGACTTGCCGGTCTGGATGCAGAGCAGCACCTCGTGCGCCTGGGCATCCTCCCGGTTCAGGTAGTGGCAGTCGTTGGTGGCGACCAGGGGCAGACCGAGCTCGGCGGCGATCTCCTTCAGGCCGGCGTTGACCACCGCCTGTTCGGGAATGTGGTTTTCCTGCAGTTCGAGGTAGAGACGGCCGTCGTCGAAGATCTCGGCCATGGCCCGGGCGCGCTTTTTCGCTTCGTCCATCTGGCCGAGATTGATCAGCACCGGAATCTCGCCGCCGAGGCAGGCGGTCATGGCGATCAGCCCCTCATTGTATTCCTTGAGCAGCTCCCAGTCGATGCGCGGCCGGTAGTAGAACCCCTCGATGTTGGCCGCCGTCACCAGATGGCAGAGGTTGCGGTACCCGGTCTGGTTCATGCAGAGCAGAACCAGGTGGTAGGAAGCCTCGGAGGAGCCACGGGCGTCGCTCTTCTTGAAACGGGAATCGGGCGCGACATAGAGCTCGCTGCCGATGATCGGCTTGATGCCGGCGGCATGCGCCTTCTTGTAGAATTCGATGGCGCCGTGCATGTTGCCGTGGTCGGTTATGGCCACGGCGGGCATGTTCAGATCGCGGACCCGGTTCACCAGGTCGTCGATCTTGATGGCGCCGTCAAGCAGGCTGTACTGGCTGTGCAGATGAAGATGGACGAAATTGGCGTGTTGCATTCCCGCTCCGGTAGCGCTTCAAAAAACGAACTAGGAGGGTGTCGAACTATGCGAGCTGAAGCAAAAGGATGTTTGAGACCAGATTTTGGCTCGTTTGCAGCCGCATAGCCGTAGCTACGGGGCAAAAAGGAGCTGAAAACTGGGCCAAACAGCCGGATTTGCAGCCAGTTCATGGATAGCCCGACCCACTCCTGAGCATCAGAATCGAAAGAAGAAAGGACGGTCTGGCGAAAGCGGCCGGATTCTACCACCGCCGCCGCGAAGGGGTCAACGAAAGCGGCGGCCGCCGCCTACGGGGCCAGTACCCGGACACCGAACTGGCCGAGCATGTCGACCAGGCGGATCAGCGGCAGGCCGATCAGAGTGTTGAAATCGTCTCCCTCCATGCGTTCCATCAGGGCGATGCCCAGCCCCTCCACCTTGAAGGAGCCGGCGCAGTCGAAGGGACGCTCCCGCTCGAGATAGTGGCGGATCTCTTCGTCGGAAAGCTTGCGCAGGGTGACGGTGAAGGTGGCATAGTCGGTCAGGGCCTGCCCGCTGGCGCTGTCGAGCACCGACAAACCGGTGTAGAAGGTATGGCTGCGACCGGCCATGGCCCGAAGCTGCTTTTCGGCCTGGCGGGCGGTTCCGGGCTTGCCGTGAATCCGGCCGCGTGGATCGACGAAAATCTGGTCGGAACCGATGATCAGTGCGTCGGGAAAGCGCTGGGCCAGGCTCAGGGCCTTGCCGGCGGCCAGATGCTTGACCAGCAGTTCGGGAGCGACATGCTGCTCCAGCTGCTCGTCGAATTTCGGCGCGGCGGTCAGAAAGGGAATGCCGAGCTGGTCGAGCAGGCGCCGGCGATAGGGGCTTGTCGAAGCAAGAACGATGGTGCGCATGACGCTCCTCCGAAGGATTTGCCCCCTTTTGTAGCGCAGGGGACGGGAACTTGCCAACCCCCTGCCCGCCTTTTCCCCGCCGACGGCGCTCAGGCCACGCAGCGCCGGCCGAAACGGCCCCGTTCAGCGGCCGGGGCCGCCAAAAAAAACCTGGTCGCATCGTCGCGGCGGCGCCGGGACGACGCCAGGGGCGAGTCGTCGATCGAACCGGCGAGACTCTCCCGCAGGGCGGCCTTCAGCTCCTCGACGGAAACGCGCGAGAGGAACGCCCGCAGGTCCGCTGGAGCGAGAAAGCTGTCGACAAAGGTCAGGTCGCAGCCGTCGTCAGCCAGCTCGACCAGCACCTCGCCCTCGTAACTGCCGTCGCCGATCAGGCCGGAAACCAGCTCGCCGCCGCTCCCCGTCCGCTGCCGCTCCCGTTTCCAGGCCTCGAAATAGAGCCCCTGTCCGCCTTCCGTCATCAGATCGAGCCAGATCATGGTGCATCCTCCTGCCAGAAAGTTGTGTTCTGCTGCAGCCTGAGGATAGACACCACTTATGACACAATATGTCACACTGTGCCAGCCAGGGCCTGTTGCAGGCCGTCGACAAAGGCACGACGCAGCTCTTCGGGCTCGAGAACCTGCACGTGCGGCAGATAGGAATAGAGCCAGGCCAGCAGCTCGGTGCGCCCCCCGACCCGCATCCGCAGCTCGAGGGAACCGTCTTCGAGACGGGTGATGCTCTGGCTCTCATGCCATTGCCGCTCGCGAACGAGATGGGCGACAACCGGTCCGAACCGGACCCGGACATCCATCTCCTCCTCGCTGATCAGGCCGAAACTGCCGTCGGTCAGCTGCTGCGGCCGGTAGTCTTCCGGCACCTCGAACCTCTCGTCGGTCAGCTCGACCGCCTCGATCCGGTCGACCAGAAAAAGCCGCAGCGCCTTGCGGTTGTGGGCGTAGCCGGCCAGGTAGAGGGCTTGCTGGTGAAAAATGAGGGTATAGGGGTCGAAGAGATAGGTCGCAACCTCCCGCCGCGGCGGCCGGTAGCGCAGCCGGCAACGATACTGGAACAGCAGGGCACGGCGCAGCAGAACCAGCTGCTCCCGGCGGGAGGCATAGTCGCGCACGCCGGAAAATTTCGGCGCCATCGCCGTGGCGATCCGCTCCAGATGGGCGACGCTGCGCGGTGGCAGCGACGACCTGATACGGGCGAAAATGGCGTCCAGATCGTCCTGGAAGGGAGTGCCGCGCAGAAAGGCCAGCTGGTTGCGGCACAGATAGAGGGTCATCAGCTCCTCGAGGGAGAAGGTGACCGGCGGTACCTGCTTGAAGCCGGTCAGAAAACGGTAGACCACCCGACCGTCCCCGCCCGGCTCGCTGACCAGGGGATAGCCGGCGTCGGCAATGGCCCGCAGGTCGCGATAAACGGTGCGCCGGGTAACGCCGCATTCCTCTGCCAGCTCGTCGACCGTGGCACCGTAGCGGGCCTCGAGAATGCGGATCACATCATGCAGCCGCGCCGCCTGGCTGTACTTTTTGGCCGGCTTGCCCGGCCTGCGTTTCGCCCCTGACATTCAGCCTCCGTCCTTCCACTGATGACGATGGGCGCGCCCCTTCACCCGCTCGACGGGGAATCGCCGCCGGTTACAGGCCAGTTTGTCGGCGGTCGCCGCCGCCAGGTCGATGTCGAGACAGGTGCTCAGGGAGCAGAGATAGAGCAGGACATCGGCCATCTCCGCGCCGATCTCGCGACGCTGCCGCTCGTCGAGCGCACCGGGGTCGATGTCGCCGTCCCACTGGAAGTGCTCCATCAGTTCGGCCGCCTCGATGGCGACGGACATGGCCAGGTTCTTGGGCGTGTGATACTGCCGCCAGTTGCGCTCCTCGACAAAGCGGGCCATGGCCGCCTTCAGCTCGGCCAGGGTCGTCTCCCTGTCGGTCATTTTTCCTCCTTCATTCCGTCGGCTGCCGCCCCAGCTCCCGCCCGGCCCTTTGTGCCCGCTTGCTGCCACCGGGCAGGGCAAAACCGACAGAGCGCAACTGCAGCCGCCGGTCGTAGACCACGATGCGGAAGACGACGCGGCCCGACCCCATGCGGTCGAAGGTGGTCCGACAGGCCACCCGGTTCGAACGCGGCCGGTCACGCCAGTAGCCGGCATCCAGCCCTTCCAGTTCGAAAAGTTGCATCGCCGCCTCCCCTTCCACCTCGGCACAGCCGTCTGGCGCGCCAAATACCTCCGTCAACCGCTCGAGCCCTGCAGTGATTTCCCTTCGCTCCCGCCGGATCCGTTCCGGCGGATAACCGGCGGGAAGATGATAGAGCCGCGCCAGCTGTTCGAAACGGCCCGCCTTCAGCAGACGGAAACACTGCTCGGCAAAGGACTGGAACTGAAAGGCGCTGATCGCCGCCGGGCCGGCGGATGCCAGCGGCCAGAGCAGCAGAATGACAACAAGGATGGATCCCAGCAGGTTACGCATGAAGCAAGGGTAGAGAATTCGGACGCCGGACGCAAGCCGCACCGTGCCAACAGGGAAAAACATCACCTGCCTCCTTGACACCGGGCCGGCACCTTCCTATAGTATCAAACGTTCGTTTTAATCCATCCGGAGGCCGACCATGAGCCGATTGCCCGTTGTCGTACTGTTGATACTCTGCCTGCTCCCCGTCCGGGGCCGGGCGGAGGCCCCCGCCCGGCTCGACATCGACCAGGCGGTGAGCATCGCCCTGTCCAGTCACGAGAGGATCGAACAGGCCAAGGAACGCCTGGCGGCCGCCCGGGCGGAGGCACGGGCGGCCAAAGCCGAGCGCTTGTTCCGCATCGATGCCGCCTACAGCTACGACCGGCTTGACGAGCGTCCTTTCGAGCGCTTCAACGGCCTGTCGTTCACCGTCAACGACGAAGATCTGGTGCACTACCAGCTCTCCCTGACCCAGCCCCTGTTCACCGGTTTTGCCCTTAGTGCCCGGCAGAAGCTGGCCGCGATCGGCGCCGACCTGGCCGCCTGGGATCTGGAGGCCGCCCGCCGCAAGCTGGCGTTCGATGTCCGCGCCGCCGCTATCGAACTGCTGCTGGCCCGCGCTGACCGCCGTCTGGCCGCGGAGCAGAGGCAGCAGTTCGACCGTCACCTGCAGGACGCGCGCGCCCTCAACGCCCAGGGGATGATTGCGGGCAACGATGTGCTCAAGGCCGAAGTGGCGCTGGCGGCGGCCGAACAGCAGCTGGCGACGGCCGAAAGCCGGGTGCTGGTGGCCCGCAGCCGACTCAACCTGCTGCTCGGGCGGCCGCGCCAGGCGGCCATCGACCTGATCGAACCGTCGTTGCCGGCAGGCGACGGCGAACTGGACAGCCTGATCGACGAAGCCCTGGCGAAGCGGCCGGAGCTGCATGCCGCCACCCTCGCCCTGGAGGCGGCACGGCAAAAGCTGCGACTGGCCGGCAGCGCCTTCTATCCGGAGCTGGCCCTGGTGGCCGGCTACTGGCGCGACGGCGACAACCTGAACGCGTCGCGCAACATCTATCGCAATAACGAAAACAGCGCCATCGGCCTGCGCCTGCAATGGAACCTGTTCGCCGGCGGCGCCGACCGGGCCCGGCTCAACGCCGAGCGGCACCGGCTGCAGGAAAAGCGCCAGGCGCTGAAAGAGCTGCGCGACATGATCGGTCTGCAGGTGGAACAGGCCCTGCGCCGTCTGCAGACGGCGCGGCAGAACCGGGAAACAGCCGAAAAAGCCTTGCAGCAGGCACGGGAAAATCACCGCATGTCGGTGCTGCAGTTCCGCGAAAACCTGATTTCGATCAGCGACCTGATCGAGGCCCGCACCACCCTCACCCGGGCCGAATCGAACCTGCAGGCGGCCCGTTACGGCCAGCTTCTGGCTGCGGCGCAACTCGACTACGCCCTCGGCCGGCAGCCGGCAAGAAGCAGGTGAAGGTGAGCGCCATGCCCAGGCAGAGCAGCCGACAGGAGATACTCGAGGTCGCCATCGGCCTGTTCGCCGACGCCGGATACGCCGGCGTCAGCATGCGCGACATCGCCCGTTTCTGCGGGCTGAACGTCGGCAGCATCTACCATCATTTCCGCGACAAGGATGAGCTCTACCTGGCGGCCATGCAGCAGGCCTTTTCCGGCCGCGCCGAACGCCTGCTGGCCGTGCTGAACAGCGATCGGCCGGACAGGCGGCGGCTGCTCGACACGGTCGATCTGCTCTGCCGGCAGCTGGCCGAAGACCAGACCTTCTGTCGCCTGATCCAGCGCGAACTGCTCGACGGCGACGAACGGCGGTTGCAGCAGCTGGCGCAAACCGTCTTCGCCGAAGTGACCGAGGCACTGAACCGGCTCTGTGCCCGGCTCAGCCCCGGACACGATCCGGCCCTGCTGGCAGGATCGATCATCGGCATGACCCTGCACCTGTTCCAGTCCGCGCCGCTGCGCCGCTTTCTGCCCGGCTACCGGCCGGAACACGACGACCCCGAAACCCTGAGCCGTCATCTCCAGGCCATGCTGGAGCGAGGCCCGATTTTCACCGAAGAGGTTGAGCGCCCATGAGTTCAGAAAAGAACGGCAAACGTCCCGTGAACAAGCGCAAACTGGCAACTGTCATCCTGTTGCTGCTGATCGTCGTCCTGGCAGTCGGCCTGGTGCGTTTCGTCAGCCATCGCCTGGCCTACGCCGTCACCAACGCCGTCTTCGTCGCCAGCGACAGCCTGACCGAAGTCGGTTTCGATCGCGTCGGCGGCGTCCTCGCCGAACTGACAGTCAGGGAGGGCGAGACGGTACACAAGGGGCAGATTCTCGCCCGGCTCGATACCGACCGCTACCGCATCGAGGTCGAAAAGGCCGAGGCCGCCCTGCGCAAGGCGAAGGAGAAAAAGGCCGGCCTTAAGCTCGGCTACCGGCGCCTGTCCAGGGAACTTCCACTGGCCACGGCACAGGCGGAACAGGAGATCAGGCGGGTCCGACAGGAAAAGGAGGCCCTGGCCGCCCGCATCGCCGCCCTGCAGGCCCGTATCGACCAGCTGCGGCGCGATCGCGACCGCGTTCTGCGCCTGTTCGAACAGCAGGTCGTTCCCCGGCAGCGGCTGGAAAAACTCACCGCCGAACTCGACGCCGCCAGCGCTGAACAGGATGCCCTGGTGCGCCGGCGACAGGCCCTGGAGGCGGCCCTGGAGGCGGCTCGGCTGCAGCGGACCCTGGCCGCCACCCGCCAGGATCAGCTACTCGAACTGCAAAAGAACCTGGCAGCGGCCCAGGCCGAGGTCGACCGGCTGCAGGCCAGTCTCGACAAGGCCCGCAAGGATCTGGCCAGCACCACCCTGACCAGTCCCATCGATGGCCGGGTAGCGAAAAAGTTCGTCAGCGCCGGCGCCAGCGTCGCTCCCGGTCGGCCCGTGCTCGCCCTGGTCGATCCCGCCGATCTCTACATCATCGCCCTGCTCGAAGAGAACAAGCTCGACGGGGTCGGCTCGGGTGCCGAGGCCATCATTCGCATCGACGCCTTCCCGGGACGCAGCTGGCGCGGCACGGTGGAACAGGTCCTTCCCGCTTCCGCCGCCACCTTCGCTCTGGCCCCCCGGGACATCTCGGCCGGCGAGTTCACCAAGGTCTCACAGCGCATCCCGGTGCGGATCCGCATCGACGAAGGCGATCTCGCTCCGCTGCGGGTCGGTCTCGGCGGCGAGGTGGAAATCAGGCGCAAAAAGTCATGACGCAGCAGCCGCAGGATATCGCCGCGAGCATCTCGGTCGGCTTTCGCACCCTGCTGACGGTGGTGGTGATGGTCGGCTCCTTCATGGCCATCCTCGACACCACCGTGGTCGACGTCATCGTCCCCAAGATGATGGGGCCGCTGGCCACCGACCTGTACGGGGTGCAATGGGTGATCACCGCCTACATGACGGCGGCGGCGGTCGCCCTGCTGCTGACCCACAGCCTGGGCACCGTTCTCGGTCTGAAACGGCTTTTTCTCATCGGCCTGACGGTCTTCACTCTCGCCAGCGCCTTCTGCGGCATGGCGGCCACCCTGCCGCAGATGATCGTCTCCCGGGTGGTGCAGGGGGCGGGTGAGGCCTTCATCATGGCCAGCGCCCAGACCATTCTCTTTCTGATCTATCCGCCGGAAAAACGCGGCCTGGCCATGGGCATCTACGCCATGGGCGTCAGTTTCGCCCCCTCGCTGGGACCAACCATCGGCGGCTGGATCACCGAGCACCTCGACTGGCGCTGGGTTTTCTACATCAACCTGCCGATCGGCGTTCTCAACCTGGTCGCCGCTGCCTTCTACCTGCCGAAAATGCCGGGCGGCAGCCGAAAGCTGCACTTCAATTTCCGCAGCTACCTGCTGCTCGGCGGCTTCACCGTCAGCCTGCTGGTCCTGCTCTCCAAGGGGCAGCAGCTCGGCTGGGGGCAGTCGACTCTCATCGGCGTGCTCGGCTACGGCGCGGCGCTGCTCCTCGTTCTCTACCTGCTGAGCGAGCTGTACAGCGACAGGCCGCTCATCGACCCCCGGATCTTCCGGGACAAGGTCTACACCCTGTCGATGGGATTCTACTTTCTGGTCCTGGGCCTTTCCATCTACCAGGTCTTCTACCTGCTCCCCCTCTACTATGAGAACCTGAAGCAACTGAGCACCTTCGACACCGGCCTGCACATGCTCGTCTTCGCCATCTTCATCGCCATCTTCTCACCGCTGGCAGGCATTCTCAGCGACCGCTTAGGCGCGCAGAAGGTGCTGGTGGTCAGCACCCTGACCTACCTGCTGACCAGCTATTTCCTGCTGCCGTCCCTCAACTATTTCACGCCGGCGACCCGCGCCGCCCTGTTGACCATCCCCCTCGGCATCAGCCTCGGCTCCTTCTTCGCGCCGCTGTCGGCCCTGGCCCTGCGTCACCTGGGACCCTATACCGCCCTCGGTGTGAGCCTGATGCACTATCTGCGCTTCGTCGGCGGCAGCCTGGGCACGGCGATCGCCACCAACACCCTGGAGAAATCGGCGGCGGTGCACTATGAGGGGATCGGGGTGATGCAGAATGTCATCCATCTGCAGAACCGGCTGCCGGAGCTGGCCGGGCGCATCGGCGCCGACGCGGCAACGGCCGAGGTCAAGGCGCAGCTGCTGCTGACCGGGCTGCAGCGTCTCTACGCCACCAGCTACGCCTTCCAGGACACCTTCCGTCACGGCTTCATCTTCGCCCTTCTCGGCTCATCCTTTCTGGCCGCCATCTTCTGGGTCATGCGCAGAGAGAGAAGCTGACTTCGCCAAACAGAAACGCCGCCGGAAAATACCGGCGGCGTTTCTGTTTGGATCACTTGCAGCCCGTAGAATCTACTCCCACTCGATGGTGGCGGGCGGCTTGCTCGAAATGTCGTAGGTGACCCGGTTGACGCCTTTCACCTCGTTGATGATGCGGTTGGAGATGCGGGCCAGATCCTCGTAGGGCATGGGATACCAGCTGGCGGTCATGAAATCGCGGGTCTCGACCGCCCGCAGGGCGATCACGTACTCGTAGGTACGGCCGTCGCCCATGACTCCGACCGACTTCACCGGCAGAAAGACGGCGAAAGCCTGGCTGATCTTGTCGTAATGGCCGCTCTTGTAGAGCTCCTCGATGTAGATGGCGTCGGCGCGCCGCAAGATGTCGGCATACTCCTTTTTCACCTCGCCGAGAATGCGGACGCCCAGCCCGGGCCCCGGGAAGGGGTGCCGCCAGACCATCTGGTGCGGCAGCCCCAACTCCTCGCCGATGGCGCGCACCTCGTCCTTGAACAGCTCGCGCAGCGGCTCAAGCAGCTTCAGCTTCATGTAGTCGGGCAGCCCGCCGACATTGTGGTGGCTCTTGATGGTGTGCGCCTTGCCGGTCTTGGCCCCGGCCGATTCGATGACGTCGGGGTAGATGGTCCCTTGGGCCAACCAGCGGGCGTCCGGCAGCTTGGTCGCCTCCTCCTCGAAGATATCGACAAAGAGGTTGCCGATGATCTTGCGCTTCCGTTCCGGATCGGCCACCCCCTTCAGGGCCTTCAGAAACCGGTCCTCGGCGTCGACGTAAACCACCTTCACCCCCATGTTCTCGGCGAAGGTGGCAAGAACCTGCTCCGGCTCGCCCAGGCGCAGCAGGCCGTTGTTGACGAAGACGCAGGTCAGCTGGTCGCCGATGGCGCGATGGATCAGGCTGGCGGCGACGGAGGAATCGACGCCGCCGGAAAGACCGAGGATGACATGCTCGCGGCCGACCTGGCGCCGGATGCGGGCGACGGCGTCCTCGATGATCTGGCCGGGGGTCCACTGGCCGGTGCAGCCACAGATGGAACGGACGAAGATATCGATCAGGATTTCGCCGCGCGGGGTGTGGTTCACCTCCGGATGGAACTGCACCCCGTAGAGGTTTCGCGCCACGTCCTGAATGGCGCAGACCGGCGCGTTGTCGGTGCCGGCAACCACCTCGAAGCCGTCCGGCACCTGCTCGACGTGATCGCCGTGGCTCATCCAGACCGGGCTTTTGCCATCAAGGAAAAAACCTTCGAACAGAGGACCGGGCCGTCCCTTGGCGTGCAGTTCGGCATGACCGTATTCCCGCTTGCCGGCCGGCACGACCCGGCCGCCGAAATGGTCGCACATCAGCTGCATGCCGTAGCAGATGCCGAGAACCGGGATGCCCAGGTCGAACAGCTCGCCGGGAATCGACGGCGCCCCCTCCTCGTAGACCGACTTGGGACCGCCCGACAGGATGATGCCGTTGGGGCGAAAGGAACGTATCGCCTCCAGCTCCATGTCGAAGGGGTGCAGCTCGCAGTAGACATGCGCCTCCCGCACCCGGCGGGCGATCAGCTGGGTGTACTGGGAACCGAAATCGAGAATCAGTATCCGTTCCTGATGAATGTCGCTCATGACTCAGTTCCGCTCGATCCGGTAGTTGGGGGCTTCATGGGTGATGCTGACATCGTGGACGTGCGATTCGCGCAGACCGGCATTGGTGATGCGCATGAAGCGGGCTTTTTCCTGCAGGTCGCGAATGGTCTTGCAACCAGTATAGCCCATACCGGAACGGAGGCCGCCGAGCAGCTGGTGAATATTGTCGGATAGAGGACCACGGTAAGGGACCCGGCCCTCGATCCCTTCCGGAACAAGTTTGACATCACTGTCGACATCCGCCTGAAAATAGCGGTCTTTGCTCCCCAGCTTCATGGCGCCGAGGCTGCCCATGCCGCGGTAGGCCTTGTAGGTACGGCCCTGGTAAAGGATAGTCTCGCCCGGCGACTCCTCGGTTCCGGCAAAGAGGGAACCGATCATCACCACGTCGGCGCCGGCGGCGATCGCCTTGGCGATCTCGCCCGAATACTTGATGCCGCCGTCGGCGATCAGGGGAACGCCGTGTTTGCGAACGACCCGGGCAACGTTGGCGATGGCGGTGATCTGCGGCACACCGACGCCGGCGATCACGCGGGTGGTGCAGATCGATCCGGGACCGATGCCGACCTTGACGGCGTTGGCTCCGGCCCGAATCAGGGCCTCTGCCGCCTCGCCGGTGGCGATGTTGCCGGCAATGAGCTGCAGATCGGGATACTGCCGGCGGGTGTCGATCACCGCGTCGATCACCCCCTGGGAATGCCCGTGGGCGGTGTCGATGACGATGACATCGACGCCAGCACGGACCAGCGCCTCGATCCTCGCCTCACGGTCGGGTCCGACGCCGACGGCGGCGCCGACCCGCAGCCGGCCGATATCGTCCTTGCAGGCATTGGGATACTTGCGAACTTTTTCGATATCCTTGATGGTGATCAGTCCCTTCAGGGCCCCGCCGTCATCGACCACCAGCAGCTTTTCGATGCGATGCTCGTGCAGATGTTTCTTGGCTTCCTCGAGGGTGGTGCCGGGAGGAACCGTCACCAGGTTCTCCTTGGTCATGACATTGGCGATCGGCTGGTCGAGCTGGGTCTCGAAGCGCAGGTCCCGGTTGGTCAGAATGCCGACCAGCTTCCCCTCCCGGCAGATGGGAACCCCGGAGATGCGGTATTTCTTCATCAGCGCCAGGGCCTCGTAGATCTTCTGCTCCGGCTCCATGGTGATCGGATCGACGATCATGCCGCTTTCCGATTTCTTCACCTGGTCGACCTCGAGAGCCTGCTCTTCGGGCGTCATGTTCTTGTGGATGATGCCCATGCCCCCCTCGCGCGCCATGGTGATGGCCGCCCGCGCCTCGGTGACGGTGTCCATGGCCGCCGACAGCAACGGCATGTTGAGTCGTATCTCCGGCGTCAGCCAGGTGCTGATGTCAGCCTCCTTGGGCAGCACCGCGGAATGGTCCGGGACCAGCAGCACGTCATCGAATGTCAATCCTTCGGGAATTTCGGCGTCGAGCATGGTGAACTCCTTACTGCGGAAGAAAGGTACGGAAAAATAAGCAGGAATACTAGGGCAGCTGCAGGCGCGAGTCAAGATGCAACCAGCGCCCGCAAACACCGGCGTCAGGACGGCAGAAAATCGCACCGCGAAACGATCTTGCGCGCCGTCGCCACCAGCAGCCGCCGGGCCTGTTCCAGATCCGTCAGGTCGAGCACCTCGGAGGGCGTGTGCACGTAGCGGGTCGGCACCCGGACCAGGGCTGTCGCCACTCCCCGGCGGCTGAGCTGGATCACCCTGGCATCGGTTCCCGTTCCGCCCGGCTCGCCAATGAACTGCAGCGGCAGGTCCAGCTCGCCGGCGGTCCGGCAGAGCAGGTCGAACAGGGCATGATTGATGTTGGGACCGCGCGACAGCAGCGGTCCGCCGCCCAGCTTCACCTCGCCCGTCCGCCGCGGGTCGTGGGCCGGCGTATCGGTACCGTGTCCGATCTCCACCACCAGGGCGACATCGGGATCAGCGTCGAAAGCCGCCGGTCCGGCGCCGCGCAGTCCGACCTCCTCCTGCACCGAAAAGACGGCGACGATATCGCAGGGCGGTCGCTCGTTACGGGCCAGTTCGATGAAAACATGGCTGACGAGAAAGGCCCCCATTTTGTCATCCAGGGCGCGACAGGCGATGCGGTTGCCCTGCAGACGCTGCAGGCCGGCGGCAAAAACCACCGGGTCGCCGACGGCGACCAACCGGCGCGCCTCGTCGCCGTCGGAACAACCGATGTCGATGAACTGCTCGTGAAAGGGGACCACCCGCTCCTTCTCCGCTCCGTCCTGCTGATGGATCGGCTTCTTGCCGACCACGCCCGGAACCGGTCCGGAAGCGGTCTGCACGCTCACCCGCTGTCCCGGCGAAAGATGCGCGTCAACCCCGCCGATGGGGGCAAACCAGAGAAAACCCTTCTCGTCGATATGCCGGATGATAAAACCGATCTCGTCGCAGTGGGCAGTCAGCATCAGCCGCGCCCGTCGCTCGCCGCGCCCCTCAAGACGGACGACGAGATTGCCGAGCATGTCGACCTCGATGCTGTCGGCCACCCCCTGAAGTCTCTGCCGCAAAATCCGCCGCGCCGGCGCCTCGTAACCGGACGGGCTCGGCGCTTCGAGCAGCTGGCGCAGAAAGGCGAAATCGTTCGCGTCCATCAGCCCCTCCCCGCCAGCGCCTTTTGCACCAGATGCCTGGCATTGGCCAGCACCGCGTCGGCCTGCACCTCGTCCAGCCCGGCGCCGCGGACCACCTGCCGCATCAGCGCCGGCGACAGCAGATCCCCCGGCGCATGGGCGTCGTTGTTGACGATCAGCCGGGCGCCGGCGACGAGGGCCATGCGGGCAACATGACCGTTGCTCAGGCTGTGTCCCTTGCGGGTGGTCAGCTCCAGGCAGATGCCCCGCTCCGCCGCCAGGCGTGCCTCGTCCTCGCCGATCAGGCCGGGATGGGCCAGAATGTCGATATCGGCCTCCAGGGCCGCCCGGTTGGTGCCGACAGCCACCGGCTCGACCAGGGTCTCGCCGTGAACGATGATGATCTTCGCCCCCAGCTGCCGCGCCTCGGCCGCGGCGGCGGCAATCTGCGCCGGCGGCACATGGGTCAGCTCGATACCCGGCAGGACGGTCAGCCCCCAGGCTTCACCCAGCTCGGCGGCCACCCGGGCCAGGCGGGGAATGATCAGGTCGAGATTGGAACGGTCGCCATGGTCGGTCATGGCCAGGGCCTCGTACCCGGCCACCGCCGCACGTCGGGCCAGTTCGGCCGGAATCAGCTCTCCGTCGCTGAAAATGGTGTGGGTATGCAGATCGATCATCGTTCTTTCACCTTTCGGTTGCGGTCTTCCAAACCGGCCGTGATGGCGGTTCAGGTCTCCAGGTCAAGTTCCGCCGGTCGCCGGTAAGGCTCGGCCAGGGCGCTGAGCAGCTGCTTCAGCCCCTGGCGGTCGCCGGGGGCCAGCGGGATGCATCCCGGGCGTTTTCCGGTCCCCGCCAGCGGAATGATGGGCGTCCGGCTGTTCAGCCGGAAAAACTCTTCGGCCGCGTCCAGATGCTCCCCCTCGCCCAGGACCAACACGCCGAGCAGGCGGCGGCAGAACGGCCGCCACAGGGGAACGGCGTCCGGCGTGGTCGGCAGGCAGAACAGGCGGATGGCAAAGCTGTCGGCCACCTTCAGCCGGCCGACGTCGCCAAGAGGAAAATCCTCCGCCGTCCGCAGCAGTCCGGCATCCGGTTCGAACTCGCGCACCCCCTGCAGGCAGGCGACGAAGGCATCCAGGTCAGCCCGCGAGGCCGGCAGCAGAACCAGCTTCACCGAGGCCGCCTCGAACAGGCTGTCCCCCTCGCCGAAGGCCTCCTTGATGGCGATGACCTCTTCCGAATCGAGCAGGGAACCGTTCCCCTCTGCCGACTCGGCCGCCGCAGGCGCCAGCTCGAGAATCCCCTTGTCGAGCAGCACCTGCAGGATCTGCAGCACCTCCAGGTCGGGCCTACTGCTGTGATCGAGGATGTCCCGCACCCGCCGGTAATACTGCAGCAGCAGCAGAATTTCCTGGGTGGCGGGACGCAGCCCCGGCGGCAGATGGTCGCGGGGCACCCTCAGCACCAGTTCGTCATCGGCCGCCGGCAGTTGCCCGCAAAGCGCCGCCAGCTCGTCCTGCTGGCGCAGCCCTTCCATGATCAGGTGATCGGTAGGCAGGCTGATGCGGGCCTCATCCTCCCGGCGGCCTCCGGGCACGAAGCTGAAGCTCCCTTCGCTCCAGCCGAGCAGCCGGAAAAAGGCCTTTTCGCCCTGCATCTGCCCCAGGCGGGCATTGGTCACCAGCCCGCCGAGCAGGGTGATGGTGCCGGTCTGCCCGTCGCGGCGACGCAGGGTGAGCAATCCGTCCTTGCGGTTGAGACTGAAGATCTGCAGCAGGTCGACCAGGGAAATCTGGTCCAGCGCCCCCTCGACCTCCCGGTCCTGGCGCCCGACCCGGCGAGTTCGCTCGAGCCGGTGCAGGTAGCCGAGCACGTCGCCGAGCAGCTGCTCGCAGTTGAAAGGACGGACAAAGAACTGGTCGCGATGACGCCGGAAGCCTTCGACCTCCTCCCCTTCGCGGCCGATGAAACAGAAGGCGATCCTCTCGGTCCGGGGATTGGCGCGCAGAATCTGCACCAGCCTCTCCGTCGGCAGCAGCGAGAGCGAGGTTTCGACAACCATCATCACCGGCGGCCTGGCCAGGGCCAGTTCCAGGGCCCGCGCCCCCTCGTCGCAGACCAGGACCTCGTAACCCTCCTCCTCGAGGGCCGGGACCAGCTGCGCCAGGTCGTGCCGGCCGCTGGCGATGACGATGCGATGCTTCCTCTGCTGCATGGACCTTCCTAGATCTTCGGCTGCAGCCGGTACTGCTGCTGCAGCTTGGCGATCATGTTTTCGACGAAATAGAAATCGGAGGTATGAAAACCGACCAGTTCCTCCCCGAAGCGCCGGGCGAACAGGGCGTAGGCGTAATCCTCGTTCAGGTAGAGGAGCAGGGTCAGCCGGCGGAACTGCTCGTCATCGATATGGATCGGCACCACCCGCTGCAGATCCCAGCCGACCCGGCGGCGGCCGCCGAGCAGAAAGAGGTTGGTGGCCGAGTGCTCGATCTCCTCCAGCAGCGGCAGGTTGTCCCTCTCCCGCTGGAAATCCTCGCTTCCCAGGTAGATGATACCCCGGATTCTGCGGGATTCGACCAGATCGCGGCAAAAGGAGGTGAGCAACTCCTCCCGCCGGCTGGCCGGCATGCGCACATAACGACTGCTGCGCCGGTCCTCGAAGCCGCGCAATCGCTCGCTGACCCGCAGCGTCCGCCCCTCGAGCCGGTAATCGGCCGCCGTTCCGAGCAGACGGCCGACGATGGCCCAGAAGGATTCCCGCTCCATGCCGGCGCGGTGGTAGAGGCTTTGCCGAAGCCGTTCCTGCCGACGCTCCGCCACCGCGACCAGGTCGTCGAAACTGTCGCCGTCGACCGGAAAGGACGCCGAACGCATGAGAACCTGCAGGGCCTGGCTGCGCCTGCCGTCGCTGACCGCCACCGTACCGTCAAGCGCCCGCCGGATGCGCTGCTGCGCCACCAGCGATCCCCAGTAGTCGGTTTCCGGCAGCATGATGATGTAACTGCCCGGAGCGGCCTGGGCCATGATGTCGGCATCGCGCAGGGCGGTGTTGACGATCCCGACCAGCCGGTTCACCGCCTCCTGCATGTCGCGGTCGCGCACGCGGTCGGCCAGCGGCCGATAGTTGGTGATGTCGAGCTTGATGAAGGAGAGGTTGCGGCCGTACCGGCGCGCCTTGTACAGCTCGCGGGTGACGTGATCACGAAAGTAGGCCATCTTGTAGGCCTGGCTTGCCGGCAGACGCAGGCTGTCGTGTTCCAGGGCGCGCCGTGCCAGAACGTTGTCCAGGGCCGCGGCCGCGAATTCGGCGACCAGTTCGGCCACCTTGAGGTCGTGCCGGTTGAAGCTTTCCCGCCCGGTCGGCGCCTCCAGCCGCACCAGCGCCACCGTCCGCCTCTCCACCTGCAGCGGCAGCAGGATGGCCTTGTCCCGGTTCTGCAGCACTGGCAATCCGCCGTGCAGCAGCTTTTCCAGGGCGGCATCCGGCTCCAGCACCTCCTCTCCCGGCTGCAACCGGACCAGGCCGCGCCGGCAGCGCAGACGGTAGCTGCGACCGGCGTAGCCAACCAGCCAGAGCAGGCCGCCTTCGGCCCGCAGAAGTTCCATCAGGGTGTCGAGGACGAGATCGCCAAGGCGGTCGAGATCGTGGACCCGCAGAAAGGCAAGGCACTTGCGGTAACAGGCGAGCATCGAGACGAACTCGATGTTTTCGTTCATCAGCCGCTTGTGTTCCATCCCCAGACTGAGACGGAACATGGTGCGGTTGACCACCAGGAGGAACTCTTCGGGGTTGATCGGCTTGAGCAGATAATCCGACACGCCCTGCTTCATCGCCTCGACCGCCAGGGCAACCTCCTCCCGACCGGTGACGACCATGATTTCCTGGTCGGGATTGAACTGCCGGATGGCCGCCGCTACCGCACCACCGCCGGCCAGACCGAGATCGACGATGACGAGATCGAACTCTTCGCGCCGCAGCCAGTCGAGCCCCTCGTCAAGGCTGGACGCACCGCTGACCAGGTAGCCCTCGTCGGTAAGGACATCGTGATAGAAGCGTCGGTAGAAGTCCTCGCTGTCGATGGTGAGGATGCGGCCCCTGGCCATGGCGTCCCTCTGTCGGGAGAAGAAATCAGCCGAAACTGACCGATGCCCCGGCGTCGCCGTCACCGGCAACCCGTTCCCCCAGCTGGCTGTTGCGGAAGGAACGGACCACCCGGACATCGACGATGCGGCCGATCAGGCTCTCGTCGCCGGCGAAATTGACGATCCGGTTCCAGGTGGTGCGGCCGAAAAGCTGGCCCCGCCCCTGCCTGCTGCGTCCCTCGACCAGAACCGGCAGTACGCGCCCGACATCGGCCTGCCAGGTCTGCTCGCTGATCGCGTTCTGCACCTCGAGCAGCCGGTCGAAACGCTCCTGCTTGACCTCGGCCGGGGTGTCATCCTCGAGCTCGGCCGCCGCCGTCCCCGGCCGCGGCGAGTAGAGAAAGGTATAGGCATCGGCGTAGCGCACCCGCTCGACCATTTCGAGCGTGGCGCGAAAATCCTCCTCGGTCTCGCCGGGAAAACCGACGATGATGTCGGTGGTCAGCCGGATGTCCGGGCAGACCTTCTTCAGCCGCTCGACCCGGCGCAGATAGTCGTCGGCGCTGTAGCCGCGGTTCATCCGGCGCAGGATGCGGTCGGAACCGCTCTGCAGCGGCAGCTGCAGGTGGTGGCAGAGCTTGTCCAGTTCGCCGAAGCAGTCGATCAGCTCGTCCGACAGGTCCTTGGGGTGCGAAGTGGTGAAGCGGATCCGCTCGATTCCTTCGACGGCGGCGACCTGGCGCAACAGACCGGCGAAACTGACCTCGCCTTCTGTCCCGAGACCGTAGGAATTGACATTCTGCCCGATCAGGGTCACCTCGCGTACGCCGGCGGCCGCCAGCTCACGGATTTCGGCCAGTATCTCGCCGCTCGGACGGCTGACCTCCCGTCCCCGGACATGGGGAACAATGCAGTAGGAGCAGAAGTTGTCGCAGCCCTGCATGACGGTGACGAAGCGGGTGACGCTGTCGGTGTCGCTGCGCTTCGGAAAGAGGCGCAGCCGGGTCTCGCGGTCGAGAAAATCGACGGCATGACAGCGCTGGCGATCCCGCTCGACCTTCGCCACCATCTCCGGCAGCCGATGGATGTTGTGGGTGCCGAAAACCAGGTCGAGGTAGGGAATGCGGTCGAGAAAGGCGGCCCCTTCCTGCTGGGCCACGCAGCCGCCGACGCCGATGATCAGCTCGGGACGGGCATCCTTGAGCGGCTTGAAGCGGCCGAGATGGCCGATCACCTTGCGTTCGGCCTTGTCGCGCACCGAGCAGGTGTTGAGCAGGATCAGGTCGGCCTGTTCGGCGCTGTCGGTCTGCCGGTAGCCGATCTCTTCGAGCAGAGCGACGATGCGCTCCGAATCGACCACGTTCATCTGGCAGCCGAAGGTTTCGAGATAGAACTGTTTCATTGGTTCCGATTTCTCTGGCGATAGCGCCAGTCTGCGTATTTTTTCGTGCCGAATCGGCGCAATCGGGCGATACTAGCCGCCCCGGGAGGCGCTGTCAATCGCGGTCGCCTCCCTTTCGCAAAGGGTGCCGCTTCGCCGCATCGCCTCTTCCAGCAGGTCGGTCAGCTGCCGCGGATACTCGATGCAGCACAGACACAGACGAATCTGGCCGTCCTTCGACTCGACGCGCACCGAACCGAGGTTCTCTCCGTGCGGTTCGAGGCAGAAATAGCCGATTCTGTCCAGCGGCAGAGCGAGCCTCTTCCGGCCGCGCCGGGCCAGCAGCCGACGGCCTGTCACCGCGTAGCGGACCGTCTCCCACTCCCGCCGGGCGAGCAAGGGCTTGCCGATCGCCAGGTAGAGGCCGAACAGCCAGACCGGCAGGGGAATCAACGGCAGCCAGGCGAGCTGGTAGACCGCCGCCATCTGCCAGGCCAGCACCTCCCACCAGGAGGCGAGCAGAACAAGCAACAGCCCGAAAAGGGAGACCTTCCAGTGACGGAAGGTGTAACAGCGCGGCGCCGGCGTCGCCTCCCAGCGGATGCTTTCGCCCGCCTCGAGCTGATCCGACCAGATCATCTCACACCTCCCAGACGGGCCGCCCGGCGCGCGGCCGTCCGGCCTAGCTTGCCGCCGGGATCGGCCTTGGCCACCGCCTGGTACAGCCGCAGAGCCTTCTGCCGGCGTCCGGTCTTCTCGCAGGCCTCGGCCTGCAGAAAAGCGCCCTGGACCGTGGCCAGCAGCTCCATGCTCCGCTCGAGATGGGTCAGTGCCTTTTCCGCCTGCCCCTGCTGCAATTCGATATAGCCCATGCCGAGCAACGTCAGGTAGTAACCGTCGTCGAGCCGCAACGCCCGCTGCAGATGCTGTCGGGCGGCCACCGGATCGTCCGCCCGCAGGTAGGCCATGCCCAGCCCGGTTAGAATCAGGGCTTCGTCCGGGCCTTTCTCCGCTGCCGCAAGATAGGTGCTGATCGCCTGGCGGATCTTCCCCGCCTTTTCCAGCTTCTTCGCCTTGTCGTAGAGGGCGTAGGCGGGCGCGACCGCACGCAGGCGCCGGGTGGCGGCAAGATAGGCGTCGACGCCGATCCGCATGGCCGGGTCCTTCCGCCGGGCAGCGTAATGGGTTTCGATATAGCTGCGGTTGGCCCGCATCCGCTCAATGGAGAAGGGATGCGAGCGGAAAAGCCCCGCCAGCCAGTCGGGATCGGCCCCCTTCTCCACCTTGCGGTAGAAGTACTCCATCACCTGCACCGAACCCTCGGGGTCATAGCCGGCCCGAACCATGTAATCGATGCCGAGCCGGTCCGACTCACCCTCCTGCTCCCGGCTGTAGCGGTTGTTGATCAGGCCGGCCGCCAGCTGACCGGCCGGATGCGCCAGGGCACCGTAGGATGTCGTCCGGGTCGCGGCATCGAGAAGGGCCACGCCCAGACCGAGCAGGGTGCCGCGCTGCATCCCCTGCACCGCGTGCCGAGCGGTGACATGACCGATTTCATGTCCGAGCACGGCCGCCAGCTGCGCCTCGTTTTCAAGGCCGGTCAGCAGCCCTCGGCTGACCGCAATAAAGCCGCCCGGCAGGGCGAAGGCGTTGGGCACCGAGTCATTCACCACCTTGAACCGGTAGTCCAGCTCCGGCCGGTGGCTGACCCGGCCGAGCCGGCGGCCGACCTCGTTGACGTAGGCCTCCAACTCCGGATCGGGATAGACGCCGCCCATGCGCTGCAGAACCTCGGGAAAGGTCTTGCGACCGATCTCGACCTCCTGGCTGGGCGAGATCGACATCAGGGCCAGCTCGCTGCGGCCGGTCACCGGATTGACGGCACAACCGGCAAGGGTCAGAAATGACGGCAGCAGGACCAGAAGAAGGTAAAAGCGCCACATGGGAATCTGTCCAACCTCGTTGATTCTTCGCTGCGGATTGCCGGCCCGAACCGGAACCGAAAATCAAGAATAGGCGGATTCGATTCCTGACGCAAGAGCGGGCTTCGGGCTTCATGAAGTGACCATCATCATTTTTTGCTGGTCAAGTCCCACGACTTCCTATAACCTTGCGCGGTTTGGCTTCGCACCACCGATTTCAGGGGGCAGACTTCACATGCAGGAAACAGTTCGCAACATCGCCATCATCGCCCACGTCGACCACGGCAAGACCACACTGGTCGACGCCATGCTGATGCAGTCCGGCATCTTCCGGGAAAACCAGCAGGTCACCGAGCGGATCATGGACAGCAACGACCTGGAGCGGGAGCGCGGTATCACCATCCTGTCGAAGAATCTCTCCATCCGCCACGGCGGCATGAAGATCAACATCGTCGACACCCCCGGTCACGCCGACTTCGGCGGCGAGGTGGAGCGGGTGCTGAAGATGGTCGACTCGGTGCTGCTGCTGGTCGACGCCTTCGACGGCCCCATGCCGCAGACCCGGTTCGTGCTGAAAAAGTCCCTCGACCTCGGCCTGCGCCCGATCGTCGTCATCAACAAGATCGACCGGCCCGGCGCCCGCCCCGACCAGGTGGTCGACATGGTCTTCGACCTCTTCTGCGAACTGAACGCCAGCGACGAACAGCTCGACTTTCCGATCGTCTACACCAGCGCCAAGCTGGGCATCGCCAAGAAGGACCTCGACGACGAAAGCGACAGCCTCGAACCCCTGTTCGAGGTCATCCGCAACCGGGTGCCGGCGCCCGACGTCGACCCGGACGCCCCCTTCCAGCTGCTGGTGACGTCCATCGCCTACAACGACTACATCGGCCGTCTGGCCACCGGCAAGATTTTCGCCGGCAGAATCAGCGCCGGGGAGACCGTCGCCGTCATCGGCAAGGATGGCACGATCCGCAATGGCCGCATCAGCAAGCTGCTCGGCTACGACGGCCTGCAGCAGGTCGAACTGACCGTCGCCGAGGCCGGCGACATCGTCACCATCGCCGGTTTCGAGGAGATCGGCATCGGCGAGACCGTCGCCGACGCCGAGCACCCGATCGCCCTGCCCTACGTGGCAATCGACGAGCCGACCCTGTCGATGAACTTCATCGTCAACAATTCGCCCTTCGCCGGCCAGGAAGGCAAATTCGTCACCAGCCGCAACCTGCGCGAGCGCCTGCTGCGCGAGCTGCGCACCAATGTCTCGCTGCGGGTGGAAGAGACGGAACAGACCGATACCTTCAAGGTTTCCGGCCGCGGCGAGCTGCACCTGTCGATCCTGATCGAGAACATGCGCCGCGAAGGCTACGAGCTGTCGGTTTCCAAGCCGGAAGTCATCCTCCGCGAGATCGACGGCGTCAAATGCGAGCCCCTCGAGTACCTGACCATCGACGTGCCGGAAGAGTACCAGGGGACGGTGATCGAAAAGCTCGGCGTCCGCAAGGCGGAAATGGTCTCCATGACACCGATGGACGGCTTCACCCGGCTGGAGTTCATCATCCCCGCCCGCGGCCTGATCGGTTTCCGCACCGAGTTTCTGACCGACACCCACGGCACCGGCATCATGAACCACACCTTTCACGACTACGGCCCCTGGCGCGGCCCCATCCCCGGCCGCAAGAACGGCGTCCTGATTGCCATGGAGGCCTGCGAAACCGTGGCCTACGGCCTGTTCAACCTGCAGGAGCGCGGCATCCTCTTCGTCGGTCCCGGCGTCAAGGTCTACGAGGGGATGATCATCGGCCAGCACGCCAAGGAAAACGATCTGGTGGTCAATCCGGGCAAGGGGAAGAAGCTGACCAACATCCGCGCCGCCGGCTCCGACGAGGCCGTCCGCCTGACGCCGCCGCGCACCCTCTCCCTGGAGCAGGCCCTCGAATTCATCGACGATGACGAACTGGTGGAAGTCACGCCGAAATCGATCCGGCTGCGCAAGAAGGTTCTCAACGCCAACGAGCGGAAAAAACTGGAGAAACAGAAAAAGGCTGGCGCCTGAGGACAAAATCGGCCACCGCACCCGAAAAGAGCTTGAAATCGCGCTGTCCCATCATTACCATGGTCCTGATTCCGGCCGCACAGGCCTGTTTTACGTGACATGGTTTGCGATAGGGAGGAGACGATGGAGACGGAGCTGTCATCCAGGGAGCAGGACGTCCTGCTGGCGATCGCCCGACAGGCCATCGAACACGCCGTAAAAAAAGAGGACTGGGAACCGGAACCGCGCGAGGAAAAGGCTCTCAACCGGCGCAGCGGCTGTTTCGTCACCATCAAGCAGAACGGACAGCTTCGCGGCTGCATCGGCAACTTCCAGTCCGAACTTCCCCTCTTCCGCGAGGTCGCCAAGATGGCGGTCGCCTCCGCCACCCAGGATCCCCGCTTCTACCCGATGCAGGAAAGCGACCTGCAGAACTTCTCGCTCGAGATTTCGGTCCTGTCGCCGCTGCAGAAGATCGAAACCATCGAGGAGATCGAGGTCGGCCGGCACGGCATCTATATCGAAAAGAGCTTTCACCGGGGCGTGCTGCTGCCGCAGGTAGCGACGGAACACGGCTGGGACCGGGAGACCTTTCTGAAGCAGACCTGCGTCAAGGCCGGCCTGCCAACCACCGCCTGGCAGAGCCCGGACGCTGACATCTACATCTTTTCCGCCCGGATCTTCGGCGAAGACGACTGACCGTCTCCGTCTTCAGTGCTCGCTGTTCCAGAGTTCGACATGCCGCCGCAAGGTGGCCAGGTGCTCTTGCTCGCTGCGGGCCAATTTGCGAAAGAGATCGGAGATCTTCGGGTCGTCGATGACAAGGCTGGTGTCGATGTGCACCCGAATGAACCGGCGTTCAAGTTCGACGGCCAGTTCCAGCGCCTGCCTCAGGCTGCATTCGGTCTGCAGCAGATCCTGCAGCCGCCGGCGGACCGTCAGCAACCCCTCGCAGGCCTTCTCTCCTGAAAGCCGGCGCCTCTCCCCCAACATTCCGTCGGGCAACTGAAGGGCCAGGTCAAACTGCCGGGCATGGTCTCCCTCGTCCTTGGCCAGGGTCAAAAACATCTGCCGGTAGGTTGCGGGAAAACCCTGCCGCCCGGCCAGGTGTTGGTAGATCCGGCTTACGGTCAGTTCGATCTGCCGGCAGTCCTCGAGGAATCCGCGCACGACAGCCTCCTTTTCTTCTTCCGCTCAGCCGGAGATGATCCGGGCCACTGCGGCGAAATCCTCGTCCCCCAGTCCGGCGCCCAGGGCCCGCTTGAAGGTTTCGTTGGCCGTGGCCACGCCGTGAAGCGCCTGCCCCAGCCGGTCGCCGAGGCTGACGGCCAGACGCAGATCTTTCTGCATGTGCCGGAGAGGGAAATGGGGCGGATGGTCGTCCTCGACGATCCGGTCCCCCTTGAGACGAAACATCGGATTGGCGATCGCGCCGGAATCGAGAGCCTCGAGTACCTGCCGGGCATCGAGCCCGCACCTGTCGGCCAGCGCCAGGGCTTCGGCCAGCAGGGTCATCATGCCACCCATGGTCATGTTGACGATCAGCTTCAGGCACGCCCCCTGCCCGACCTCGCCAAGAAAGAAGCTCTTCTTGCCGAGACAATCGAAAACGGCCGCCATCTCCCGGTACAGCGCTTCGTCGCCGGCGGCCAGAATGACCAGGCTCCCTTCCTCCGCCGGTTTCCTGCTGCCCGATACCGGCGCTTCGAGAAAGCGTCCGCCGACCCGGGTCACGGCGTCACCGATCGCACGGGCGGTATCGGGATCGACGGTCGACATGTCGACATAGGCCTGGCCCGGCTGCAGACAGGAAACGACACCGTCGGCGCCCAGGGCGACCTCGTGGCTCGCCTCGGGGTCGGCCAGCATGGCAAGGGTCACTTCGCTGGCCCGAACCGCCTCCTGGATGCTCCCTGCCTGTCGGGCCCCCAGTTCAACCAGAGGCGCACAGGCCGCCGAGGTGCGGTTCCAGACCGTCACCTGAAACCCGGCCCGGACCAGATTGGCCGCCATGGCCCGCCCCATGATTCCCAGACCGAGAAATCCGATGCGCTTCATTTTCTCCTCCCTGCCGGTTCTCATTCCCCCCGGTAGCGGTTGTCGTGGATCCGATCCCACGGCAGACTGTCCCGGGCATGGCTTTCTTTCTGCTCGGCGGCATAGCCGATTCCGATGACACACGCCACCTGAAACCGCTCCGGCAGCCCAAGCAGCCGGCGCACATAGTCCCCCGCCCCGGTCCGCTCGTCATGTTCGCGCAGGCGAATCTGCGCCCAGCAGCTGTCCAGCCCGAGAGAAACCGCCGCCAGTTGCAGAACGATGGCGGCGATGGCGCAGTCCTCGATCCAGACATCGCACCTTTCCGGATCGGCCGCCACCACCACGGCCAGCTTCGCCCCGGCGAGAAAGGCGGAACCGTGCCTCCTGGCCTGCGCCAGGCGATGCAGCAGCTCCCGGTCGTCGACAAAAATAAACTCCCAGGAGTTGAGTCCGCGCGAGGTCGGCGCCCGCAAAATCGCCTCCTTGAGCGCCGCGATCTTTTCCGCTTCGATCTCTTTTTCGGCAAACCGCCGGATGCTGCGCCGGCGGCGGAGAATGTCAAGCATCGGCTCCCTCCCGTTTCAGGTCTGAATCCGGTCAGTACTTTTCCAGGTATTTCTCTATGGCCGCCGCGGTTTTGGCCGGGATGGAAAGAAACTCAACACCAAACCCCTGCGGCAGCTTCAGTTTCTTGCGCGGAAATCCCTGGTTGACCCAGGCCACTCTCCCGCTCACGCTTAGCTCTTCCGAACAGACCAGCGGCAGCATGAACCGCAGCTCGATCTGGCGGTCGGGCGGCAGCTCGTCCCGCGACTCGACGTACATCCCGTGCCGGCTGATGTCGAAACCTCGCCCGCGGTACTGCCGGCCGGTAATCGAAAAATCGACCGTCATCTGGCAGGAGACGCGGCGCTCGCGGCGTTCGATATGAAAGATGAAACGATGGCCGAGGTTGAGAAATTCCTCCTTGCCGAAGGGCTTGGTCAGATAGCCGTCACAACCGCAGTCCTGGACGTCCTCGAGCGTCGCATCCCGTTCCGGCGTGAAGATGACGACCACCGGAATGTTGCAGGTGCGGGCGTCGGCCTTGAGCCTGCGGCAGCACTCCAGCCCCGACATGCCAGGCATGGCGGCGTCGAGGTAGATCAGGTCCGGCCGTTTCCGGACGGCGATGTCGAAACATTCGATGGCGTTGGCCGCCGTCACCAGATCGGCCGGAGTGCGCCTTAAGTAGGCGCACATGACATCGCGGAAGAATTCGATGTCGTCAACAACCAGAATGAGAGGGCGCTTCCTGCTCTCAGCCATGCAACCTCCCTGTTTCGTGTCCGCAAGTACGTCTTTTCAACACCCTTCAGGGACACTCAACCTCGCGGCGCCTGTTCTCGACCGCTGTCAGCAGAACCTCGAACCGGTCGCCGAGAAATTCGAGTCGGCCGGTCAGGACATGCACGTCATCGACCAGATGCAGCTCGAGACGATGGCTCCGCGCCCAGTCGATGGCGATATCCGCCGGGATGACGTCGTCCCCCCAGCCGTGGATCACCGCGATCTGTTCCGCCCGGGGGCGTGGCGCCCGCTGCGGGTAGCCGGGCAGACCTACCGCCGGCGCCAGCAGCAGCAGGCCCTCCGGCCGCAGCGCGCCGGAAGCCCGAATGGCGACGTAGCCGCCCATGCTCGAGCCGACCAGCACAAGCGGCCGCGCCAGCTCTCCGCAGGCGGCAAGCAGCCTGTCGACCCGCGCCTCGGGATCGGGCAGATCGCTGAAATCGGGCGCCAGCACCTTCCAGCCCCGCTTTTCGGCCAGCGGCGCAAGATACCGGATCTTGGTTCCGTTCGGCCCGCTCTCCTTGCCGTGACAGAAGACCACCGTCGCCATCGCCCTCACCCCGGCAGCACCATCACCACCGCCTGCCCTCGAGCATGAACGACACCGTCGACCAGCACCTCCCCTTCGACCTGCAACCGCCTTTTCCGGCGCTCGGTCAGGCGGGCCCTGACCACGACCGGCGTTTCCACCGGCACCGGTTTCAGGTACCGCATGCCGATCTCGGCGGTCACCAGCCGCGGAGCGACATGCAGGCAGGCGTAGATGGCCGCCTCGTCGAACAGGGTGGAGAGAATTCCGCCGTGGACAATGCCGCTCCAGCCCTGAAAACGCTGCGGGATGGCGAGGGTGATGGTCGCCTCGTTCCGCTCGGGATCGGTCACGGGGGCAACCTGAAGCCCGGTCGCGTTCTCCGGGCCGCAGACGAAACACTGTCGATCGTTTTCAACGTTCATGGATAAACCCTGAAGATCTGTTCGCAGACGCAGGCCGGCCGGTCGCTGCCCTCAACCTCGACGGTCACCTGGTAGACGATCTTCACCGCGTCCGCGACCTGTTCGGCGCTATGCAGCAACATGCGGGCACGAATCCGGTCGCCGCAGCGCACCGGCGTCAGAAAGCGCACCCTGTCGAGTCCGCAGTTCACCCGGTAGCGCATGCCGGGATAGTTGCGCTGGAAAAAGTCCGGATGGTTGCTGCGGGTCAGCAAGGGGATCAGCGACAGGGTCAGAAAGCCGTGGGCGATCGTCGTGCCATAGGGCGATTCAGTCGTGGCCCGCTCGGGATCGACATGAATCCACTGGATGTCGCCGGTCACCTCGGCAAACCGGTCAATGCGCTGCTGGTCGATCCGCAGCCAGTCGCCGGCGGCGACCTCCCGTCCCTTCTGCTTCTCGAGAAGCTTCAGCAATCTGCCGACAGCATCATGCGCCACGATCACAGCCCGCGCAGCAGGTCCCAGCGTTGCCGGATCAGCTTGCTGACCGCCTTGAAAGCGTCGGCCCGGGCATCTGCGACCAGCTGAAAGAGAACCGTCTCGGCGCAGGTCACCGTGGCGCCGGCGGCCCGTGCCAGGCCCAGGGCCGTCCGCCTGTCGGCGGGAATCCGCGAACAGATGCCATCCCGCACCAGGTGCACGTGATAGCCCGATTCGAGCAGGCCGAGCACCGTCTGGTAGACGCAGATGTGGGCCTCGACCCCGGTGACAATCACCTGGGAGCGACCCAGTTCCCGCAGCTTCCGGCCAAAGGCCGGCTCGCCGCAGCAGCCGAAGCTCGTCTTTTCGATGACCCCGCCGGCGCAGGCCCGTTCGAGCTCGGCGACGGTCGGGCCAAGCCCCTGTGGATACTGCTCGGTGGTCACCACCGGCATCTTCAGTTCGGCCGCGCCCTGAAGCAGCATGTCGATGGTCGCCAGCATGCTCCGGTAGTCTTTTTCGGGAAACGTCGGCGCCAGTTTTTCCTGGACATCGACCACCAGCAGTACGGCCTGGTGCGGGTCGAGCTTGAATCGGTCGAGCATTGCCATGTTTCTTTCTCCTCGTGTGGAATCTACAGGGCCGCATCGTCGGCCAGAAGCCGCCGCAGCTTGTCGAGCTTGGCGGCGACCGCCTGCTGCACCTTCTCTTCGCCGAACATCCAGGTCAGCTGTCCCACCATCAGGGTCACGTCGGCCAGCTCCTGGATGACCGCTTCGGCATCTACCTTGCGGCGTTTGTAGTGTTTCAGGCCGGCGATCAGTTCGGCGCATTCCTCGATCGCCTGGTCGAACTGTGCTTCTTCCCCCCATTTCTGCAGGGTCGCCTGGTAGATGGCACTCAGGTCGGTCTGTTTCATCGGCTCTCCGTGCGGACACTGTCTCATGAGTCTATCCTCCCTTTTACGCCATCCAACCCCGATTGTAAACGGTGACAGGGAAAATGACTGTCTCATGCGCCGCGCTGCAACAACAATTTGTGGTTTACATGCCGCCGCAGGGGCGGTATCAACAAAGATAGCGAAAAAGAGGCACGACCGACCCGGCAGGGAGTTGAAAAACGTCTTAAAGGCAGGTGAGACAAAGCGAAAAACAGCCTGCCAGCCACCGGCGCGACAACCCGTATGACAGGAAAAAGCATGAAAGAGATCGAGGCCTTCCTTGCGCAAAACGACCGCTTCGCCGGACACTGCGGCATCGAGCTGCTCGAAGCCGCCGCCGGTTTCGCCCGGGCGAAGATGCCTCTGCAGCCCTGGCATTTCAACGCCGCCGGCACGGTTCACGGCGGAGCCATCTTCACCCTGGCCGATTTCGCCTTCGCCGTCGCCGTCAACGCCGGCGGCACCCTGGCACTGGCCATCGACACCCATCTGACTTTCATGAAGGCAGTCTCCGAGGGAGTCCTCGAGGCCGAAGCGAGGGAGGTCTCCGCCAACCGGCGGCTGGCCACCTACCAGGTACGGATCACGGCGGGGGAAGAGCTGGTCGCCCTGTTCCAGGGGACGGCCTATCGCAAGGAAGGAAGAACGCCGGTGCAGGGATTTCAGACCACCGGAAGCAAATGAGACAAACTGGTGCCCGGGGCGGGACTCGAACCCGCACGGACCAGGTCCAGGGGATTTTAAATCACACCAGTACATTTCCACAGCACCTCAAACTACGACAGACAACCACACCCAACAACAAATAAAAGCAAGTGATATCGAAAACTTAAACATCTTTTAGTTTCAGCACAATTTATTGTGAACTGTTACAAAGTACGGCAGGCTGATACCACGAGTTGGCGAGACATTTCACAAATTTGTCACAAGCATGCGCAACCTACCCACCAAGGGAAGAGACTGACAATATCGACTACATCTTCGGCAGTTGATGATTTTCGATGTCGAGCCATGAACTTGCTATCTGTTGAAATTTATGCTGGAAAAATCGAACGGGAGCTCTACTTTAGAAATTTGAAAGTGAATCAAACAACAAATTATAAAAATAAATGGTCTAGTCACAGGTAATAGATGTACGTCATTCACTCAAAATACCCAAGTCGGGAACTTCATCCCACGTGCGCCCTTCAAGAACACGGCCGTTTTCTTTTTTCCGGCGCTTCACGCCATCCGGTCCCCAGCCTCCCCACTGTTTGAAGAAAAAAGAGGCCCCTTGCCGGGCACACTGTCGTTGGATGTTGCTGGCCCATGCCGGCTTCATGGGCCGCGCCCGATATCCTGACTCCCCCCCGACGATGACCCAGTGAATGTCTGTCAGGTCGATTTCACCCAGGTCTTCCAGCAAGGGTTCCGCCGAGAGAAAGCGAATGAAGGCAGGAACTTTGCGCAAGCAGTCAATGCGGGGCAAACCATGTTTCCGGTCTTCGACCGTGACGCCCAGCCAGGCGTTTTTCGGTGGCTTGTAGGTGGAGAAAAACCCGATCATGCGTTCGGCACGCTTGGTCAGGATCTGGTACGTGTGTTGTGGGGTTTTCTCTATCGTTGCGAACACCTTGCGGATGTAGTCAAAGGGGATCTCTTCGTGAAAAAGGTCACTCATCGAGTTGACGAAATAGACTGTCGGCTTCTTCCGCCTGAGTGGTTCATCCAGCCGTTCCGGAAGCAGGGTCAACTCAAACCCGTTCTCATAACCTTTCACCCCGATCGCTTCCAGACGACGGGCCATGACCTCAGCATAGCAGTTCGCACAACCGGGTGAAACCTTGGTGCAGCCAACGGCCGGATTCCAGGTCTGTTCGGTCCATTCGATTTTTGATTTTGTACTCATGTCAGAAACCGAATCCCAGCTGATCTTCGCTGTATTTCCGGGCTTCTTTGAAAAACTTCCTGGCAAGAGGATGGCGACTATAGAAGCCCAGGCGATAAATCGTCGTCTTTCTGTTTCGTATTTTAACAGTTTCGTCGACAGGTGGGACAAGATAAGTCATTGATCCCATCTGTGTCCCAAAAAACTCCGTCAGGAAAATTTCCGCCTTTTGTCCTTTACGCCGAGCCTCTTCCCAAGCCTTACGCCATTCCATTGTCCCGAGAAAATCATCAAGTTTTGATCGTGGACTCGCTGCATAACGATCGATATTGCGTTGCGCATCCATGCCGGTCGGGATCAGAACCAGAAAATCAAAAAACCGTTGCGCGAGCTTCCTGAGGGTATCGAACTTCAAGCTCTCCAGGTTGTAAGGATCGGCAAAACAGAATCCGAGGACTTTTGACCCTCCGCCATAAGCGGGCATTTCAGCAAGGATGTCTTCAACCAGCTGGTTGGCGTCGCCGAGAAGGTAACAGACATCATTCTGTGGGTAATCTCTTTCAACCCGCAACCGCAAAGCATGAAGTTTTTCCTCGTTCTGTTCGCAGAAGATATATCGGCTAAAGGGGTGATCTATCTCCATGGCAAGCAACGGCGACGCCGGAACAATTGCCCTGCTTTCGTCAAGTAGCGCCCGACCAGATCCAGCAAACAGGTCCACATACACCAGATGGTCCCATTTGCCTTTCATCGCGGAAGTAAACATGCTGGCATAGTTCTGTACCAGGCGATACTTGGTCTCACCCCAAAACCCGACTTCAGGTGTAATCAGGCCATCATCCTCCAGATGCGGCAATTTCGGTGAAAACATGCGCCCCCCTCTTCGTCCGTTTATTTAACTGATTCTGCCATCACGCGTCGTTGACCGTCGATCAGAACCTTCTTACCCTTCGGATGTCGTGCCATCCTTCAACTTGACATTGGGATTGCGCCAGGCGATCAGGTAGCCAATCGGATACCCTTTATAGAGGGAGTCCATCAGGTCACGGACTTTGGTGGCGTCCCACACAAAGGGACGCTGGATTCCCGGAATGGCAATCTCGCCGGAATTGACCTAGGCGAGGATGGTTTCGATGAGGTGCTGGTTGACGGAATATTTTTGAGTTTGCACAGGATCCCCCTATAAAAATGCCTTCAAAAAGCTGCATCAACTATTTGACAGATAACTCCTGAAATGTTTAAATTTGCGTAATCCAGAATTCTGGAGGTGGATGGCACAAGCCATCGAGGCCCGCAAGGGCCTTTTTTAATGCTCAGATAAATTTCTTCCCGAAAACCCTCCCATCCCGCTGATAGTACTTTTCCCGAAGAATTTTCACAATTTCCTGACCAAACGGTCTCAACCCACTCTCCAAAAGATCCTTTTCCTTGAGTATCTCGTTGCGGCTTGGATGCGCCAGCAAGTCGGCCAGTTGCAGTCCAGCGACGTTGTTGGTCTTCGGTTTGACCTTGAGTTGCTTGCTGGTCAAGACGCCATGAAATTTCTCGGCAGGGATGTATTCCGTACCCTCATCCCAAAGAGCGGCAAATGATTTCTTGAGGCGCATGTCTTCTTTGCCACCTCGAGATTCCGCCATAACGTCGCCTTGGCATCCCTTCTCGTTCAGAAAGAAGAAATATCTCTCCAGCAAAACGGCCAGGCAATAGTGATAAGGCTCGTATCGCCAGACCTGGTAGGTGTCCTTGTGATTTTTTTTGTCAATGCAGACCGAAATGACGCTGTATTGCCAATCGGTTAGCAGCCGAAGGAGCTGTTTATCGAAGCGTCCTCTCACTTCCGGATCTTTGAGAACATGGAAGGGATTCTTCATGTTCACGAGTTCCTTCCGGTGGAGGATAACCGGCTCGTCCGGGTGTGAACGGAAATACTCTCTTTTCAAGGCCTCCAGTTGCGGGGCCACGACATCCTGCACATGCCCAAGTTCAATGATGACACCGGTCAAGCTCAGGAAACGATGGTTCGGGTTGTCAGAGCTTTCGAGGTCCGGGTTGCCAACCTCGTCAATGTAGATGCGATATTTCAATTGCCCTCCTCTATCACAATCCTAATCGGCCTTTACATAGCGCGCCCCGCGCCTCTCTCCCTTCTGCACCACCCGCCCCTGCTCCTTGAGTTGCTTGATTGCCCACACCCAATCGGCTTCGCGGATACCGGTGGCAGCGAGGATATCGGCGCGGGAGTATGCCTGCCCCGACTGCATGACGGCGAGGATGGCTTCGGGAACGGAACCGCCGTAATCAACTACGGCCTCAGCTGCCAGTGGCTCGGCAATATCCGGTGCGAGCTGATAGGCGTGGCGAACTTGTTGACCCGGACTACTGGCGTCAGAAACCAGCGTCACTCCATTTGTCTGCGGTTTTGGTGGGGCCGAGGGCTCCAACAGCTGTCGAACGGTGGCTTCCATCAGTTTTTCGCTGTGCTGCTGGGCTTGGTTGAGTTTGGCTTCGAGTTTGTCGCACAGGGACATGAGTTGATCGACTTTGGCGACGATGCGCTTCATTTCCGCTAGTGGTGGCAAAGGAATGTAAACTGTTTCGAGAATTCCGAGATTTATATTCTTCTGAGCAGTTGACGGAGCAAAATCCATCAAACGTTCTTTAGCTGTACGAATAAAATACTCGAAATAACGAACATCACCAATTTCTTGTGATGCGATAAGCCCTACTACACTATCCGGGAAACAGGCATCAAAACCGAGAACCGCGCTATCAGCAATATTTGCGGCAATGGTTATACACATGGTTCCCTTTGGCCACAGCCTGCTTTGTGCTAACCCAGCATCATTGTAAAGTGCAGTATAGGTCCTGACTTCCCCATTGGCCCTAGCAACATCACCAGTTTGAACCATTGGGTATTTCCCGCCCGAATATAAGGAAGGATCATTTCGGGGCCGGTGTTTTGATTTCCCACGGCCAAACTCCCCTACCTCAGGGAACCTTGCCCAAGCCCACCCAGCAGGAATCTCGAATGGAGCTAGACTTTCATCAATCTCTGGGAGTGGCTTCTGCTTTTTAATCTTCCCTTCTTTAACCAACCTCTCCTTCTCAGCCTTAATCCTCTCCAGCAAAACCGAAGCAGGCTCATCGTTGGGGTCTTGGGGGACGAGTTTGCCCTGGACGGCGAGTTGAAGGATGGCGGCGCGGAGTTTGGCGATGGTTTCGGGGTGGTCGTAGATCAGGTCAAAGTTGTTGCAAATGCGCTGCCAGTGGTCAGCGAATTCGTCGGGTTCGCGGGCGGTGAGCAGTGCGTCGAGGGCGGCGTTATTGAGGCGCACCCGCACCTGTTGCTGCTTTTGCTGGCGGGCTTCGAGTTCGTTGCACAGAGCCATGAGTTGGTCGACCTTGGCGACGATGCGTTTTTGTTCTTCGAAGGGGGGGAGAGGGACAGGCAACAAGCTTACCTTGTTCAAATAAATCCCTTTCTGAGCCGTTCCTTTTGCATGAGAGTAGAAGTATTCGTGAGCAATAACAGACTGTAAATAAAAGCTGAGATAGTAAGGAAAAATTCCGGTCCTAAGTTGAGCAATACTGCGTTGAAGAGCACACTTGGGCATTTGTTCAGGGACAACCGCTGAACGTCCAATAGTGCCAACAATAGTCAAAAAAACATCGCCAGCTTGAATCGGATTTCGCTCACGCTCAATTAGATAGTCCTCTTCCGTAATGTAGCGAGAAGCTCGGAAGTTGATGCTGTTATTTTCAACATTCTGCCCACTCAGCATTGGAATGCCGTCAGGTCTCTTCGGGGGAGGGTTGTGAGATCCATCAACCAATAGAGTAGAAATCCGCCCGAGCAAAGCCCATTCCCATTGAAGTGGTAAAGGATAGACTGCCGGCGCCTCTTCTTTAGGGAAGAGAGTGGCTGATTTCCTAATCACTTTTTTGGCAAGCAATTCTTTTTTATGACAATCAATTCTCTCCAACAAAACCGAAGCAGGCTCATCGTTGGGGTCCTGCGGCACCAATTTCCCCTGTACCGCCAGCTGAAGAATCAACTCCCGCAACTTCTGCACCCCATTGGGCGCATCGGCCAGATGTCCGAAATTGGCAAAGAACGTCTCTACGGTCATGCTGACTCCCTCGCTACATCGGCATCCCGCTCCAGAGCATCCATCAATTCCCGCTTCAGCGCCTCACGCGCCTCGGCCACGCTGGCCAGCAGCGCCTTGTACTCGCCCAGCAGCTCCTCCGGATCACCGTGGTCCTCTTCAACGGTATTGGGGTTCTTGATGTCGAGGTTGTAGCCATTGGCCTTGATCTGCTCGATGGAGACCTTCCAGGCCCGCTCGTTCTCCACCCGGTTCTCCCACCAGGCCTTCTCGGGTTCGAACTCCTCGATGCGCATCGGCTTGGTCTTGGAGTAGCTCTTGTATCCTTCGGGATAGGGGTGCTCGTAGTACCAGACTTCTTTGGTCGGCTCTCCCTTGGTGAAAAAAAGCAGGTTGGTCTTGATGCTGGTGTAGGGGTTGAACACACCATTGGGCAGACGCACCACAGTGTGCAGGTTGCACTCCTTTAGCAGCTTCTCCTTGATGCGGGTCTTGACGCCCTCGCCGAACAGGGTGCCGTCGGGCAAAACGATAGCGGCACGGCCACCATCCTTAAGCAGGTGTATGATCAACACCAGAAAAAGGTCGGCGGTTTCGCGGGTGCGGAAACTGGCCGGAAAGTTGGTTTCGATGCCGTCCTCCTCGGTACCGCCGAACGGCGGGTTGGTGACCACCACATCGACCCGGTCCCTGGGGCCGTAGTCGCGTAGCGGGCGCGACAGGGTGTTGTCGTGGCGGATGTTGGACGGCACCTCGATGCCGTGCAGCAGCATGTTGGTAGTGCAGAGCAGGTGCGGCAGTGCCTTTTTCTCTACACCAAAGATCGACTGCTGCAATATCTGCTCATCCTCGGCTGTCTTGACGTATTTGCCGCGCACATGCTCAATGGAACAGGCAAGGAACCCGCCGGTACCACAGGCGGGGTCGAGAATCTTCTCACCCAGTTTCGGATCGACCATATCGACCATGAATTGGGTGACGGCGCGCGGGGTGTAAAACTCCCCTGCATTGCCAGCACTCTGCAAGTCCTTGAGGATCTGCTCATAGATATCGCCGAAAAGATGGCGATCGCTGGAGCGGTTGAAGTCGATCTCGTTGATCTTGTTGACCACCTGGCGAATGAGGGTGCCGTTCTTCATGTAGTTGTAGGCATCCTCGAACACCGAACGCACCACCAGGCCGCGCCCGTTGGTCCCGGCGTTCAATTCAAGCTCCTTAAGGGTCTTGAACAGGTCGTTGTTAACGAAGTCGAGCAGCTCGTCGCCGGTGATTCCCTCGGCATCAGCGGCCCAGTTGCGCCAGCGCAGCCGCTCGGGGATCGGTGAAGTGTAGTCGTCCTGAAGCAGTTCGAGTTCCTGCTCCTGGTCGTCGAAGATTTTCAGAAAGAACATCCAGACAAGCTGGCCGATGCGCTGCGCGTCGCCGTCAACTCCAGCGTCTTTACGCATGATGTCCTGAATGGATTTGATGGTAGTTGATACTGACATTCGCACCTTTCTTATTTTGAGTAAATGAGTTTTTCCGGAGACTTGTACAGATCGGACTTGGTTACTCTGATTTTATGTTCTCGGCCTTGGAGGTTGGCCAATACCGCTTTGCGTAGGGATTCATAAACGTCATCATTCATTCGTGGATCGAACTCGATAGTACTGATGAGAGTTACTGGATCAATAGGTATCTTGAACACTCCATCATCAGCTTCAGAAGATCGGCCATCTACGTAGATGAAGCGCACTTCACTCTCGTGATCAAAGGCTTTCCTTTTCACCAAAAATGTCTTAGCAATATCGGCTGGTTGCCTAGGTATGTTTTTGGACTTATCTACAACCATGTCCTTGATTGCGTCAGAAATCGTTGTTATCCGACGATTAAAATCGCTCTGCTTCAATGAGAGTTTGCCCTTTCTAAAATCAAAAGGGCGGTCAGGATAATTGGTTTTCTCAGGCAAATAAGAGACATCTCCGATAAAAAAATGCTTTTCAGAAAAATATTTACCGGGTCTAATCGAGTCAATAACACGGCCAACAGTTGTTGAAACGCGAACACCTAAACTATTCGGAGAATATATTCGCCACAAGGCATCTGATCTGGAGCGAGATGACCAACAAAGACCGTAAATCTTAAAACGATTTTTGGTCTCCAGCATATCCTGAAGAGCCTTCTCGTAAGGATCTTCCCATTTTCTAGGGGCAAGGAGGGCAAGTGATTCATCATTGATAAGCTGAAAAAGCCTTTCAATACCGAATATTCGATAAAAACGAACATCCCTGTAGGAACTATCCGCTTTCAACTCTTCTAAAGATTTCACATCTCAACCCCATATAGCTGCTCTTCCAGCTCGCGGAGAGCCTGTTCGTAGTTCTGCCTGCCGCCAAAGAACTGGTTGACGATTTCAGTCGGAGTTCCAATGCTGTCGAAGGGGTTGATCCGCAGCACCTTGAGATCCTCGATGTTTTCAACGCCCTCGTCCGCATATTTGTCCAGAAGCGCGTTTAGAACTGCCCTTGCCTGTTCCCCGTATTTTGTAAAATAGTTGCGTTTACGGACATTCTCCGCACGCTCACGCCGGGTCAGTGGCGGCTGGTCGAACGCAACGTGGCAAATAAGATCGAACGGCCCGAACTCCTTCCCCACCTCTTCGGCCAGCGCCTCGAGCAGCACGCCCTGTTCTTCCAATTCACGGATAATAGCCTGCTTCTTATCGGCCTCATTCCAGCGCCGAAGAAAATCGTCCAGTGATTTGAACTTCTGTCTGACAGTTCGCTTGGTGTAGTCCTTGAGCGACTCGGTGATCAGCTTGCCGTCTTTGCCGTAGTACTGCACCCGCTCAGCAACCACCCAGAACGGCACATCGTCGACAATGTATTTGACCCGAGGCTCTCCCTTTCCGTCGCCCGGAGGTTCCGGTGGAGAAAGCTCGCCATCTGGTCCGCCTTCTCCATCCTCACCATCTTCCGGTGGATCGGGCGGGACCGGCGGATCGTTTTCATCCGGCTCGTAGATCTGTACCGGGTCGCCATCGAAAGCAGGATCAGCAAACAGTTCGGTCGCCTTTTTGAAGTCCATGATGGTGAAGTAGAACTTGCCGTAGTCCTCGTTGATGCGAGTACCCCGCCCTATAATCTGCTTGAAAGTGGTCATCGACTGGATGGTCTGGTCGAGGACAATCAACTTGCAGGTCTGGGCGTCGACGCCGGTATTCATCAGGCGGGAGGTTGTGGCGATGACCGGATAGCGGCTTTCCGGGTCGATGAAATTGTCCAGTTCCATCTTGCCGACCTGATCATCGCCGGTGATCCTCATCACGTACTTACTGTTCTCGGCGGCGAGATCGGCATTCTCGTTCACCAACACCTGGCGCATCCGCTCGGCGTGGTCGGTATCCTCACAGAAAACGATGGTTTTGGCGTAGCGGTCGCTCGCCTTGAGAAACTCCGTCACTTTGCGGGCAACGAGTTCAGTACGCTTCTCAGCCACCAGGGTACGGTCGAAGTCCTTCTGGTTGTAGATGCGGTCTTCGATCAAAAGTCCCTGTTTGTCGACCTTGCCCTTTTCCGGACGCCAGCCGGTCAAGTCCTTGTCCAGGTCAATCCGCACCACCTTGTAGGGTGCCAGAAAGCCGTCTTCGATCCCCTGCTTGAGGGAGTAGGTATAAATTGGCTCGCCGAAATAGTGAATATTGGAAACGTCCTTGGTCTCTTTCGGGGTGGCAGTCAGGCCGACATGGGTGGCGCTGGAGAAGTAATCGAGGATCTCCCTCCAGGCCGAATCCTCGGCAGCGCTGCCGCGATGACACTCGTCGATCACTACGAGATCGAAAAAATCCGGAGAGAATTGTTTGTAGATGTTCTTCTCTTCTTCCCTGCCGGTAACCGCCTGGTAAAGAGAAAGATAAATTTCGTAGGATTTGTCAGCTTGCCGCTTCTCGATTTTGGTCATCGCCTGACCAAACGGCTTGAAGTCGTTGGTCTTGGTCTGGTCAACGAGGATGTTGCGATCGGCCAGAAACAGGATGCGTTTCTTGATGCGTGACTTCCACAAACGCCAGATAATCTGGAAGGCGGTGTAGGTCTTGCCGGTGCCGGTCGCCATGACCAGCAGGATGCGATTCTGTCCCTTGGCGATCGCCTCAACTGTCCGGTTGATGGCTACACGCTGATAATAGCGCGGCTCGCGTCCGCTGCCGTCACTGTAGTATGGCTGATTGATGATGTCTTCGACCGGTGGCTCAATCCCTCTCCACTGCTTGTAGCGTTGCCAGAGAGCCCCAGGGGAAGGGAATTCATCGAGTGACAAGTGCTGCTCGACCGGATTTGACAAGCCGGTTCGGTCGTGAAAAACGAAACCGTCGCCATTGGAACTGGAAGCAAATGGCACATCCAGGGCCTCGGCGTACTCAAGTGCCTGCTGCATGCCATGTCCGATGGTATGGTTATTGTCTTTCGCTTCAATGACAGCGATTGGCAGGTTTGGCTTGTGGTAGAGGATATAATCGGCTCGCTTTTTCTCGCCTCTTGAATAGAGCTTGCCGCGCACGATAATGCGGCCGGCTGTGAAGGTCACTTCCTCACGTACCTGCGTGTGTATGTCCCACCCTGCTGACTGAATCGCCGGAGTAATGTATTTGGTGCAGATATCGCGTTCGGAGAGTGATTTTTTCTTCACGCCGAGGCCCTCCCAGATTCAAAACTTCAAGACAAGTCCCAACGATTGCAGCCCGACCAATCTACCTGACACAAAAAAAGCCGCAAAACTGCTTTCACAGCCTGCGGCTCTTCAACGCGGTCAATCCGTTTTGAGTCCCATTTTGCCCCCCCCAAAAAACATCAAAATCAACGCACTGCAAGATACGTGAATTCTTCAGAAAAATCAACGCCCCCACCTGGATATCACTACCCTGAGCCGAGTCACTGGCCTTCGCGTCCCTGCCAAGGTTCGCCCGGCAAACGCGAAACCAGATGATCCATGACATATTGAAACGCCTGATTGAAATCCCAGGCACTATCGCTGGTCAAAAGCGGTCCGGTATCACCAACAAACTGCGGGTCTTCCTTTTTGCCGAAAAGGTTCTGCTCGAATTGCGCTCGGCTGACCTGATGTCCACCATGGGCCATGTAATGAAGGAAAGTATCTACGATTTGTTGTTCATCGGGAGGCGGGCTGACATTTTGGGCCGCGTACCAGAGATCGAAGAGATCCCTCCCCTTGCGACGCTGGTAGAGCGCACGCAATTTGGTTCCCAGCAACTCTGCAAGGTCATAAGTCAGTATTCCCGCCTCTCCAGAAAACCATAGCGATTCCACAGCAAACGGAAATTGCCGAAATCCATGGATGGCGAAATGCTCTCGGGTGTTGATTTCCACCTTGAGCCTCAAGGGGAGATCATCTTCTGAAGTAAAGCGGTACACCAGGGTCACCCGACCCTCGTTGCGTCGGCGCTGCGGGTTCCCCAACCAAGGATCGAGACAACCTCTCAACTCGTCCATGACCGGACCGATCGGCCCCGCTTCCACCTGGACCAGATCGATGTCCTCGGAGTAACGGGCCGCAGGCATGTGCAGCTTGAACAGAGCTGTGCCGCCACGAAAAGCCAGGCTTTTTGCCAACAGAGGGCGACTGAAAATCTCGATAAGTGCACGACATATCACCAGGTCTTGTTCGACCTGTGCGGCTTCGGACCAGGGTGCATGCTTTCTCCACCCATCGATATAAGCCCTGGGGATCAAACCTCTGCCTCGACCTTGGTGTTCACGAACAGTCTCCAGCGACTGTTGTATCTGGCTCCCTTGGTGTCCGCTGAGGACAGCAGCGGGGTGCGAACCGGCCTCTTCATTTCTATAAACTCCGCCAATGGCTCGGCGACCTTCGATGCCTCGACCAATTCCAGCAAATAACCCAACCGCTGCGCCCAGGCGATCGGCAATCGATCAACGATGTTTACCAGTTTTTGGCCATCCAGTTTTTCAGACAACTCGGCCAGAACGGTGGCAACATTGTCCAGCCAACCGCATTGTTTAAAGTAGCCAACCAGGTCAAAAGCGGTACATTCCGGAGTAGAAAATTTCAGAATACCGGCGGGGGTATTACGCGACTGGGTCGGCATGTCATGGACATTCTTTTTGACGATAAAATCGACTCTGACCCTGCCGCATTTAATCGTCCTGCGTGGCTTGGCGACCACGACCTGAAACACCTGGGGGCGGTGATGCGCTGCGCCATGATACTCAGCCGCGCTCAGCAATCCGACGTAGTAAACCTCTCCCAAGTGTTGCATCAAATCTGGAATAAACTGTTCTGCCGGTCGGCAGCCCAGGGAACGATATTCCGGGGGCACGATGACATAGAACCCCCGATACGGCATCGCCAGGTGACCTTTTTTGATCGACCGACTTATTGCCGACTTGAGCGCATCCGAAGACGAGTCGACTCGCTTCTTCAGCTCATCGAAGCAGAAGCAAGTCCTTCCCTCTGACGCCAACTGTGAAATAATTTCGGAAAACATGTCGCCACCTGTATGGATTGTTTGCAAAAAATAGCACTAATCGCAGACTTTTGCAAACAATCCATACAAATATGAGCAGCACCATGGTATTCAGCCGCACTCAAAAGCCCGGCATAGTACGGCTCTCCCAAATGTTCCATGAGCTGGAGATGAACGGCCTCGGAGGAAGACAGCCCATGGCTCGGCATTCCGGGGGAACACTGACTCAGCCTCCCTGTACGGCATGACTATCTCGCCTTTCTTCTCCAGCCGCCTCAAAGCCGACCTTGTCCCGACCTTGACAAACATCCACTCTTCAGGAGAGTGTGTAAGCACACGCATCACACGGTGGAGGAAGTCGTGGCAGTCTCGGAAAACCGACAATAAAAACGGGCCGCCAACACGAAGCTGACGACCCGTTTTTATTAGTGGTGCCCGGGGCGGGACTCGAACCCGCACGGACCAGGTCCAGGGGATTTTAAATCCCCAGTGTCTACCAGTTCCACCACCCGGGCATAAGATTGCAAACAACAAGAAATCAAAGAGTTGATCCCTGAATCAGTGAGTTAATAGTCAATGGCCTGGAGGGTGTCAATGAAAAAAACCGCAAAACACTCCAGCGCCCCGACGATCACCTGCCCGGAATGCGGCAGCGTCATCGCCCGGCGCCGCAATCCCTTTCCGACCGTCGATGTCATCATCCGCAAGCAAAACGCGGTGCTGCTGATCGAGCGCAAGAATCCCCCGCACGGCTGGGCGCTGCCGGGCGGCTTCGTCGACTACGGCGAATCGGTCGAGCAGGCCGCGGTGCGGGAGATTCGCGAAGAGACGGGTCTCGAAATCGACGATCTGACTCTGTTCGGCGTCTATTCCGACCCGGACCGTGACCCGCGCCAACACAACCTGTCCGTGGTGTTCACCGCCACCGGAGAAGGCGACCCCGTGGCCGGGGATGATGCCGGCAAGGCCCGCTGGTTTCCCCTCGACCGGCTTCCCTCCCCCCTCTGCTTCGATCACGACCGGATTCTCGCCGACTACGTCAGACGTCTCTTCGGCGCCGGCGGCAGCCGGCTGGTGCCCCTGCTCTGAGCCGAGAAATCCTCTCGCCGTGACTCAGGCAGCGGAGAAAAAGGCGATGCCGGGTTCTTCGGCCAGCAGTCCATGGCGGTGACAGAGGGAGAAATACCGCTCGAGCCCGCGCAGGTGATCCCCGGCGAGATCGAAGGACATCCGCTGCCAGTAGGCGACGAGCTCCTCTTCCGTCAGCCAGTCCGGACAGGCGACTTCCGACGCCAGTGAGTGCAGATCCCCCTCGGCGCTGGTGCGGGCCGCCGCCAGCTGGCAGTTGAAGGCGGCCAGCTCCCCCGGCCGCTCTTCGGCCACCTCCCGCCGGACGATCCACAGGGCGAAGACGAACGGCAGGCCGGTCGCCTCCCACCAGAGCTGGCCGAGATCGTAGACGCCGCCGTCGGTCGCCAGACCGGCCTTCAGCGCCCGGTCACCGATCATCAGGACATCCCCCCCCCGCTCGACAATCGCCTCGACGGGTTCGTCCGGCACCCGGCAACAGACTTCGCGGCAGCCGTGGAACTCCCGCAGCAGAACTTTGAGCAGGTTGATCGAGGTGGCCGACTCGCCGGTGACCGCGATGACCTGACCGTCGAGCTCCGACAGCTTCTTCCGGCTGAAGAGCAGCACGCTGCGCACCGGTCCGAAGGAGCTGATGGACTGCTCCGGCAGCAGCAGATAGTCACGCCAGTTGCGGGCATATTCGAACGACGATGAGGGGCAGAGGTCGATCTCTCCCCGAGCCAGCATGGCGTTCAGGTGTGCCGGAACGCCGGAAACGATTTCGCCGGCAAACCCCTGCCGCCGCAGATGGTGAAAGAAGGGAATGCTGTTCAGGTAACAGATATGTCCGACCCGCAGGCTCATCCTGTTCGTGGTCCACTTCCCGATCAACGTTCTGGAGCCGGCTCGCACACAAGCCCCTTCAGGTTCCATTCGTCCCTGGCGTAGCAATCCGCCAGCAGCTGCCGTGCCCGGTCTTCCTCGGCCGCCGTCAGCCGGGAAGGAACCAGATCGGCCTCCATGACCGCGGAGAAAGACTGCAGCAGGATCTCCTCGACCCGGGAGACGCTCACCGGAGTGTCCAGCCAGCGGTTGATCCAGCCGACATGACCGGCCAGCACTCTGGCACCGGCTTCCGGAGAGAAGCGTCCCTCGGTATCGAGAGCGGCATAGAGCCGGGCGAGATCGAGATTGACCGGCAGACTGCCATGCTGCAGGAAGGCCCCCGGAACCCGTTTCTGGGCGCAGCCGGCCAGTTTGCAACCCCGGTAGACCAGTTCGTACTGCCCGGGGGCGGTGAAACAGGCGCTCTGCTCGGCGGCCCCGCCGCGCACCCCCGGCTGCCGCCCCGGGGCAAGACGCGCCTCCAGTCCCAGGGCATGATAGATCCCGCACAGGGCCCGGGCGATCATGCGATAGCTTTCCAATACCGAATGGGGGAACAGGCCGCCCCCCGTCGGCGCGACCACGGCGTAGGTCACCTCGTCGTCGTGCAGCACCGCCCGCCCCCCGGTACAGCGTCGCACCACGTCCAGCCCCAGTTTCCGGCAGGCCTGCAGGTTGACCACCCGCTCCCCCCGCTGGGCGTAACCGAGCGTCACCGTCGCCGGCCGCCAGCGGTAGAGGCGCAGTACCGGACCCGACCTGCCGGCGGCAACACTTTCGAGCAGCGCCTGGTCAATGGCCATGTTTTCCGCCCCGCTCAGATGTCCCGAGCGAAGCAATCGCCAGACTGTCACCATCTTTTCGCCGAAAAACGAACGGGGCCGAGGGGTCTTCCCCCGGCCCCGGCATCCATGCGCAAAAGGATCAGAGCTTGACCCTTTCGAGAAATCCGGTGTCGACATCGACACCGTCGATGAATTCGCGGTTGCTCATGATCTTCTGGTGAAAGGGAATAGTGGTCCGGATTCCCTCGATGATGTATTCGTCCAGGGCGCAGGCCATCTTCTTGACCGCTTCCTCGCGCGTCTCCGCGTGTACGATGAGCTTGGCGATCATCGAATCGTAATGCGGCAGCACCGTGTACTGGTCATAGACGGCGCTGTCGACCCGCACTCCCATGCCGCCGGGAGTGTGATAGCCGTCGATCTTGCCGGGACAGGGCGTGAATTTCTCCGGATCTTCGGCGTTGATGCGGCACTCGATGGCGTGTCCCTGAATCTTGATGTCCTTCTGCCTGAAACGCAGGGGCTCGCCGGCGGCGATGCGGATCTGCTCCTTGATGATGTCGACGCCGGTCACCATTTCGGTCACCGGATGCTCGACCTGCACCCGGGTGTTCATCTCCATGAAGTAGAAGTTGAGATCCTTGTCGAGCAGAAACTCGACGGTGCCGACACTGTGATAACCGACCTTCTCCGCCGCGGCGACGGCGCATTCCCCCATCTTCCTGCGGACGGCGGGGGTCAGCACCGGGCAGGGCGATTCCTCGATCAGCTTCTGGTGCCGTCGCTGAATGGAGCAGTCGCGCTCGCCAAGATGGATGACGTTCCCCTGGCGGTCGGCCATGATCTGGATCTCGACGTGCCGGGGCGCTTCACAGAATTTTTCGATATAGACGTCGGGATTGCCGAATCCGGCCTCGGCCTCGGTGCGGGCGGAGGCGAAGGCGTTGGGCAGGTGCGCCGGGGTGTGAACCACCTTCATGCCGCGACCGCCACCGCCGGCGGTCGCCTTGATGATGACCGGATAGCCGATCTCGGCGGCGATCTTCTGGGCCGTCTCGATGTCGGGAACGTTGTCCTTGGTGCCGGGCAGAATCGGCACGCCGGCTTCCGTCACCGTCTGACGGGCGCGAATCTTGTCCCCCATCAGGCGAATGCTTTCGGGGGAAGGACCGATGAAGGTGATGCCGCACTGCTGGCAGATTTCGGCGAACTCGGCGTTTTCCGCCAGAAAACCGTAACCGGGATGAATCGCGTCGGCGTCGGTCACCTCGGCGGCACTGATGATGGCCTTGATGTTGAGATAGCTCTCGGAACTCGGCGCCCGGCCGATGCAGACGCTCTGGTCGGCGAGCTTGACATGCAGGGACTCACTGTCGACATCGGAATGGACCGCAACGGTCTTGATGCCGAGTTCCTTGCAGGCCCGGATGATGCGCAGGGCGATTTCCCCACGATTGGCGATCAGAATCTTGTGAAACATGCCCTCTCTCCGTTCAGTTTGGGTTGACTGCTCGATCGTCCCGCGAACGGCATCAGAGGGGTTCGACCCGGAACAGGGCGTCTCCAAACTCGACGGGCGAGGCATCGTCCTTGAGCACCTCGACGATGCGACACTTGAACTCGGCCTCGATCTCGTTGAACAGCTTCATCGCCTCGACCAGGCAGACAGTCTGTCCCGCCTCGACGATATCCCCCTCCTTGACGAAGGGATCGGCGTCCGGACTCGGCTTGCGGTAGAAGGTGCCGACGATGGGGCTGTTGATGGTCTTGTACCTGTCGTCCTCGGCCGGGGCGCTTTCCGCCGGCGCCGCCTGGGGAGCCGCCGCAGCCGCCGGCGCGGCGGCCACGGGCGGTACGGCCGTGACCACGGGAGCCTGGGGCGCCTGCACCTGGATGATTTCCTGGCTCGGGCCGCGCTTGATCAGAATCTTCTCCTCGGCGTTTTCCAGTTCGAATTCGGTAATATCGGTGTCGGTCACCAGCTTGATCAGCGTTTTCAGATCCTTGATATCCATCATTCCGTCTCCTTTGCGTGTCTGTCCCGGAACCGTTCTGGCAGTCCGCGACACGTGATGATCCTGGATTGAACCGGCTCAGACCAGCCGGTTGAAAGCCTTGGGAAGCCGGGTCAGAATTTCGCAGCCGTCATCGGTCACCCTGACCATGTCCTCGATCCGGACACCTCCCAGGCCGGGAACATAGATGCCCGGCTCGATGGTCAGTACCATCCCGGCCTCCACCAGCCCCTCGGCCCGGGGGGATATGGCCGGATATTCGTGAATCTCCAGTCCTACGCCATGCCCGAGACCATGCCCGAAAAAGTCGCCATAGCCTTCAGCGGCGATCAGGTCGCGGGCGACGGCGTCCAGGGCCCGGAGACTCATGCCGGGAGTCACCGCCTCAAGGGCGGCGTCGTGCGCCGCGAGGACGATATCATAAATCCGGCGCAAATCCGAAGAGATTTCGCCGACCGCCAGAGTGATCGTCTCGTCGCTGTGATAGCCATCGAGGCGGACTCCGAAATCGATGGTCACCAGCTCGCCCTCGCCTATTGCGCGATCGCTGGCGACACCGTGCGGCATGGCCCCGCGTTCTCCGGAAGCGACGATGAAATCGAAGGCCTTCTCCTCCGCTCCGAAACGCTTGAGGGAGATCTCCAGCTCCAGGGCGATCTGCCGTTCCGTAACGCCGGGCCGGATCATCGTTCGAACCTCGTCGAAAGCCCGGCGATGGAGCCCGGCGGCCCGTAACAGGGCAGCGACCTCGACGTCACTCTTGATCCGTCGCAGGCGGTCGACGGCGTCGTCGAGGGGAACAAGCTCGCAGTCACTGCCGACTTTCTCCCGCAGTTTGCTCCACAGGCCATAGGCCAGGGTGGTCGCTTCAAAACCGCAGCGGCGTACCCCCGTTTCCCGCAGGAACTCGGCCACCCCCTCGATTTTCTGCCGGTATTCGCTCACCTCGTCGGCCCGCACCTGCCGGCGGGCCTGGGTGGTGTAGCGGGAATCGGTCAGAAAGACAGTCCGGCCGGGTGTCGCGACCAGGGCGCCGTCGGTACCGGTAAAACCGCAGAGATAACGGATGTTGGGCAGATGAAAGAAAACGACCCCGTCAAGGTCGTTTTCCGCCAGAAAGGATGTCAGCATGGCGTTACAAATATATCTGTTGAGATTCGGTTTTGCAGTAGCCGGAAAACGTCATGAGCCTGCGGGCCTGAGAACACGCCAACCGCAACCGTTTTTCAGCCTTCTGCCAGACGGGCGGCCAACGCCCGCAGGGCGAGGCGATAGCCTTCCTCGCCAAGCCCGCAGATCTGCCCGATGACAACCGGCGCGATCAGCGAGTGGCGACGGAATTCCTCCCGGGCATGAATGTTGGACAGATGCACTTCGATACAGGGAAGAGCGACGCCGGCAATGGCATCCCGCAAGGCGACGCTGGTATGCGTCAGCCCCCCCGGATTGACGATCAGGCCGGTGACGCCCCGGGCCTGGGCGTCATGGATCCGGTCGATCAGCACACCTTCATGATTGGACTGGCAGGTTTCGACCGTCACGCCCAGCTCGCCGGCCAGCCGGCGCAGCGAATCGTCGATCTCCTCCAGGGTTCGCGTACCGTAGATTTCCGGTTCGCGCCTGCCCAGCAGGTTGAGATTGGGGCCATGCAGCACGAGGATCTTCATCTTGTGAATCATTCCAGGGCCGCCCGCAGGTTGGGCGCCTCACGCATGAGCAGGTACCGCCCCTTGCCGAAATTGCCGTCGCGATCAAGGGTCAGGGCGACGAAATAGTCGTCGTTGAGAATGCGGATCAGCACGTAGAAGCGACCGGTCCGGATGCTGACCTCCTCCATGTCTCCGCTGTCGAGAATTTCGGCCGTCCGCTTGATGTCCTTGAGAATGTTGGCGTATTCGACGGCCACGAGCTGCAGGTCGAGCCCTTCGACCGGCTTGAAGTACTGGTCGATGGCGATCCCGTCATAGCCCATGAGTACGGCTCCGGCACCGCCACGCGTCTCCTCGACGATGGTCTTCAGAATATCAGCGAACATCGGCCCTCCTCTTGTCGATTGCAGCCAGCCAGCGCTGGTAGATGTCCGTCAACCGCTCCTTTTCATCCTGAACCGCGTCGCCGGCCCCGCCCCTGGACTCGGGCTCGACCGCTTCGGTCTCTTCGGCGGCCGGCGCACCGTCGACTTCCTCACCGGCGGATGGCTCGCCAGCGGATGGCTCGTCGGTTCCGACCTGGCCTTCGGCCTCGAGCCGTTTTTTCAGGGCCACCAGGCGACTGCGGATCGCCTCGTTGTCCGGTTTCCGGCGCAGAATCTCCCGATAGACCCGGGCAGCGTCGTGCAACAGTCCCTGCTTGACGTAAAGTTCGGCCAGGGTCGGGGTGAGAAAGGGCGGTTCCTGCTCCGGTTCCGCGGTATCGCCGGACGACTCCCCGGTCGCGGTCCCGAAAGATGCCTTCGCCACCGGCTGCTCCCGGTCATTCGCCCCGGCATCCGCAACCGGTGCCTGTTCCTGGCCGAGAGATGCCAGCATCTTCCGGATGACGGGATCGTCGGCCTTGATCGCCTGGCCGCGCAGCAACAGCTCCCTCGCCTTCTCCCGGTACCCCTGCCGAAACCGAACACGCGCCAGCCCCTTGATCGCCCGCAGATTGTCCTTTTCGATGGAAAGCGCCTTTTCAAAAGCCAGTGCCGCCTCAGCCAGATTCCCCTTTTGCGCCAGAATGCGGCCAAGCGCAACAAATCCGGGCGTGAAACGCGGCAGGCTCCGCGTTCCCTTCTCGGCAATCTCCAGGGCATCGTCGAGCATGCCGATCTGGCGATAGGCTTCGGCAAGGGAAACGAAAACGGTGGACTGGGGATCCTTGGCAAGGATTTCCGTATAACCGGCGATCTTGCCAAGCAGGGTGGTGGTGTCGCTGGTCATGGATCCTCCTGATCCTTCCTCAGTGGGACAGGACGGCGGCGAAAAGGGAGCGGGGATCGTCGATCTCGTCGATGCGGCAATCACCGATCCCGACATTCAGCACCAGGCGCAGACGGCCATCCTGAACTTTCTTGTCCCGCAACATGGCCGCCATCAGCTCGTCGAGGGCAAACTCGGGAGGCGCGACCGGCAACCTGAATTTTTGCAGCAGATCGCAGACAGCCCGCACCTCGTCAGCGCTGCAGCAGCCTTTGCGATGTGCAATTTCGGCGGCCACCTTCATCCCCATGGCCACCGCCTCTCCGTGCCGGACCTCGCCGTAGCCGGCAAGGGTTTCAACAGCATGACCGAAGGTGTGTCCGTAATTGAGAATGGCCCGCAAACCCTTTTCTTTTTCGTCACTTTCTACAATATTAGCCTTGGTTTGGCAAGACTTCTCAACCAGGTGGACAAGGGCTTCGCGGTCGTGTCGCAAAATCCTCTGCCAGGAATCGTCCAGCCAGTCGAAAAAAGCCCGGTCCCGGATCACCCCGTATTTGACCACCTCGGCCATGCCGGCGTGAAACTCCCGCTCCGGCAGCGTCTTCAGCGTGTCGACGTCGATCAGAACCCCCCGGGGCTGGTAGAAAGCACCGATCAGGTTCTTTCCCAGCGGATGGTTGACGCCGGTCTTGCCTCCGACCGAGCTGTCGACCTGGGCCAGCAGGCTGGTCGGAACCTGCAGAAAGGGGATGCCGCGCAGATAGGTGGCGGCGACAAATCCGGTCAGATCCCCGATCACGCCGCCGCCCAGAGCGATCAGTCCCGACCGACGGTCGAAACCGGACTCGATGAGTGAGGTCATGATTCGCCGGTAGGTGTCGAGATTTTTGTGCTCTTCACCTTCGGGAACGATGATGCGCTCGACCCGGTAACCGGCCGCCTCCAGCCCCGCGCCGAGCCTTTCGGCATAAAGATCGGCAACGACCGGGTTGCTGACCAGGGCCAGGCGCCGGGGAAAATCCCGCCCGTCGAGCAGCTCGGCGAGCCGCTCCAGAATCCCGGCGCCGATCCAGATCGGGTAGCTGCGCGTATCAAGTCCAACCTGCAATTCAGTCATCACGCTCACGATCCACTTCTCCTGCAAGTAATGTACAGATTCTTTCGACGATCATCGCGGGCGGCTCGTCCTCGATATCGACAGTGACATCGGCTCTTTCGTAGGCCGGAAGCCGCTGCCGATAGCGCAAGAGAATCGCCTCCCAGTCCATCCCGTCCGCCAGGGGACGGCCGCTTGCCGCCAGCAGGCGCTGGCGCAGAATCTCCGGGGCAGTGCGCAAAAAGACGACCGGTCCGAGCCGACGCATCAGCTCCCAGTTGGCTTCACGGGTCACGATCCCGCCGCCGGTCGCGATCACCGTTCCCTGTCGCCCCTGCAGCTCATCCAGCACCGCGGTTTCGAGATCACGAAAGACTTCCTCGCCATCGCCGGCGAAAATCTCCGGTATGCTTCGACCGGCCTTGCCGACAACGAGCTCGTCACAGTCGACGAACTGCCAGCCCAGCCTGTCGGCCAGCGCCTTGCCGACGGTGCTCTTGCCCGAAGCCATGAAACCTACCAGCACGATGTTCATCGTCTCAGCCAACGTGCATCCCTCAACCTGCAAAGCAGAAAAGGGCAGGAACCCCTGCCCTTTTCCACCTGCGAAATTTCCGGAATGTCCTACTGCATGATTCTCGGCGTGATGAAAATCAGCAGTTCACGCCGCTCGTTGGATTTGGTCGACGACCTGAAGAGGCCGCCGACGAAGGGGATATGCATCAGCACGGGAACACCCGACTCACTGTAACGTTCGTCCTCGACGAAGATACCGCCGATAACCGTGGTTTCCCCGTCGCGGACCAGCACCTTGGTTTCGGCCTTCTTCTCGTCGATGGCGATGGCGTCACCGACACCGGTCGGCACGGTAGCGCCTACCGAGCTGTTGGAAGCGACGATTTCGAGGATGATGGTGTCGTCCGGGTTGATGACCGGCGTCACCTCGAGCTTCAGCTCGGCATTTTCGAACTTGGTCTCGGTCCCTTCGTCACTGACCGACTGGTAGGGAATCTTGGTTCCCTGGGAGATCATCGCCGGTTCCCCGTTCAGGGTCGCGATGCGAGGCTGGCTGACCACCTTGCCATGACCGGCCGTCTCAAGGGCGGAAATCCGCAAGTCGAGAACACTGCTGTCGACACCGAGACGACCGAAGGTAAAACTGGTTCCCAAGCCCGAAGATGATCCACCGGAAATCGCTCCGGGGGCGAGGAGGAAACTGCCGCCCAGCCCGAGGCTGGCATTGTCGAGCGCGGCGAACTTGTCTCCGGTAGCCCCGCCGCGCTGCTGGTCATAGGAATAACCCCATTTGACACCGAGATCGCGGGCGAAGTTCGAATTTGCCTCGACAATGCGCGATTCGATCAGCACCTGCCGCTCCGGCGTGTCGAGAATCTTGACCAGCTGCTTGATCTTCTCGATGACCGAAGGCACGTCGGTGACGATGATCTGCTTGTTGCGGGCGTCCTCGGTAATCTTGCCCCGTTCGGTCAGCAGCTCCGAAGCTGGGCCGGAAACATTGGCCAAATCGGTATGACTGACCATGATGACCTCGGTCGCCAGATCTTCCAGACGCTCCTTGGTCCGCCTGGCCGTCAGCTTGGCTTCTTCCATGGAGCGGATACGGGCCCGGGGCAGAATACGGGCGATGTTCCCTTCCCTGAGCATGCCCAGGTCCTTGATGTCCATGATCAGGTCGAGGGCCTGATCCCAGGGCACATCGATAAGACGCAGGGTGATGCTCCCCTTGATCTCGTCGCTGGCTATGATGTTGAGACCCGACACATCGGCGATCAGTTGCAGAATCTGGCGGATGTCGGCATTGTCGAAGACCAGGGAGATCTTTTCGCCGGTATACCTGGGTTTTTCCTGCTCGATGCGCATGGTTGCCGGACGCTCGGCCGCAACCTCCGCTTCACCCTTTTTCGCTTCCGGCTCGATGACAGCCTCGATAGTTTCGGGCTTGGCCGTGGGAGATTTCTCTGTCTTGGCCATCGCCGGTTCGACAGGCACGGCAACCTTTTCCTCGGCAGGTGGAGCAAATTCGGCAAAGGCACCGTCTTCGGTCGTAAAGACGATCTCGTTGCCGGACCGCCTGACCCGGTAACTGACCGGGCCCTTCAGCTCGGCGGCGAAACGGACTTCCTGAACACTTCCGTTCTGGACGATGTAGGGAGTGATCAGCTTGACAGCCGAAGGAAACGAAGATGCATCGATCACCCGCCGAAGACTGCGGCTGATGGTGGCATTGGCCACCCCGAAACGAACGATGTCACCATCCTGCACGGCCGGAATCAGCTCGCCCGGTCCGGACATGCGGATGGTAAAGGTCGAAATGCCGTCCTTGCTGTCGAAATCGAGTGCCTCGATGGCCACCGGCACTGCCGATGACGGTTTGACGGCGCTCTTGCCGGCCGGCGCGGCTGTTTCGGCCTTCGCATTCCCGGCGTCAATGGCCTTGCCACTCCAGTCGACAACAACCGCATTTCCGACCTGCGCGACATCGTAGGCCGGCAGGCCACCGTTTTCGGCATCGAAAACAAAGCGAGTCTTGTCCTTGTACACCCCGACCCGCACCCGGCTGAAACCGTTGCCGGCGGAGAAATTGCGATTCCTGAAGGCCGGCTTGACGCCGTAGATGTCGACGACCAGACGCGGGGGACCGGCCAGACGGAAATACTGATAACGCTCCATGCCGGGAGCGACAAAAGAAGCACGCGTACCGTCAACTCCCGAAAAGTCAACGGTACCGGCGGCGGCCACTTTCGGCCTTGCCACCGTCTCCGGCGTAGCTGCCGTCACGGCAGCGGACTTGACCGACCCGGCCTTCCCGGCTGAGGAAACAACGTTCGCAGTTGACGCCGCTTCGGGAGCTGAAACCGTCTTCTTCTCCTGTTTTTCCCCGGCTTGGGGCTGCTTCAGTTTCTCTCCGATGGTGGTAGCAGCCTTTCCGCTCTTGAAGCTGATGGCAAACGTCGTTCCGTCCTGCCTGACATCGTAATCGGTGGTCCTGGCCAGCATGATCTCGACCCGGCCAAGCTTGCCGCTTTCCAGGTCGAACGAGGATACCCGCACGCCCTGGACATTGACGTCCGAAAAGGTGACCTTGTCGGCAACCTTGCTCACATCCATGCCGGGGAAGTCGACGACGACCCTCACCGGATCGAAGGAGTCGTAGACCGTATAGCTGTAGCCGACGGGCCGTTCGGTCCTGATGACCACCGTCGGGCTGCCAGCCTTGGCATCCATCCCGATGGACAACAGACTGTTCTCCTGCCTGGCGAATGACACCTGTCCAAACAGCAGAACCGAAGCCGCCACGAGAACGAAGATGGATCGAAAACGCATGACCTGACCCCCTGACCTGAAAATTCTCCGAGATTGCCGGATCATCTTAGACTCCCCTGCGCGGCGGCAGCTTGATCATCTGTTCGTTCACGCGTACCGCCCCGGAAAAATCGTAATACTTCTCACGGACATGAATGCCATCGGTGGTGATCTCGGTGATCACCCCATTGTTCTTGCCGATCTTGACACCCTTTCTGACAATGTAGGACTTGCCGCCGGGAACGGCCACCATGGCGGTCGGCTCTCCCTTGCCGATGATGATGCCGAGAATCCTGAACTGCGGCAGGTCAAACTTCTGCAGGGGCGTCAACGGCGCCTGCTTGCCCTGCACAGGCGTCTTGACCTGAAGCAGGGGAGCGAAGGGATCCCTCATGCCGGCCGGCGAATAGACATACTCCGCTTCGGCCTTTTTCGTTTCGGCAGCCTGGGCCTTGGCCACGACCTTCGGCTTCGGCCGGGGCTTCCTGACCCGGACAGGAGCCGGCGCCGATGACTCTTCCTGACAGCCGGTCAGCAACAGCACCAGACAGCAGGAGATGGCGACAAGAAACGATGGCATTGCAACCCTTTTCATTTCTTTTTCCCCTTGGGAGCTTTTTCGACAAACCTGAAGGTCACCGCAGTACATGAAATGTCGAGAATGGTCTGCCCCCCCTTGCCCCTGGCCGGCTTCAGGCTGAGATTGTGCAGGTTGACAATGCGGGGCAGCTTGGAGACGGCGTAGGAAAAGAGCGCCACCTGATGATAGGTGCCGGACAGGCGTAACGAGACCGGCACTTCGGCGTAGAATCCCCTGTTGACCTCTCCACCGGGCTGAAACCGCACCACGTCGAGCCCGTTGTCCTTGGCCACGGCCGCGATGCTGGTGAGAAGCGACGGAATTTCCTGCCGGTTCGGCAACTCGGTCAGGGCCTCCTCCAGCCGCTTCTTCATCTTTTCGTACTCGGCCCGAAATTTGGGCAGGTTGTTGGCGATGCGCTGATCCTGCTGCAACCGCACCTGCAACCGCTGGTTTTCGGCCTGCAACCGCTTCAGTTCATCCTGTTGCGGCAGAAAAAGAAACCAGACGAAAGCACCGACAATCAGGGCGAGAACGAGAAACAGCAGCAGGACACGCTGGTAAGCAGGCAGCTTGAGTATCTTTTCAACCGTTGGGTTCATGTCTGGTCTCCCGGCCACCGGTCAGTCTTTCGGACGTTCTTTCTGGGCAGCGATATCGAACCGCTGGAGCTTCAATCCATTCTTCGTCATCTGTTCAGTCACCTTGAGACGGATATTTCTGAAATAGGGCGACTTCTCCAGCGCGCGCATGAATTTGGCAACGGTTTCCTCGTTCAGTCCGACCCCTGAAATCTGCACGTTGGGCCCGTTTTCACTGAACTTCGTCAGCCAGAGCTTGGGCGGCAGGCTACGGTTGAGTTCGTCGAGAATGTGCACCGGTCCGCTACGGTTCCTCTTGAGGGTCTGCAGCACCTCCAGCTTGCCGCGCAACTCCTCCTGCATCTTCTTGAACCGTCCGACCTCGCCGATGGTCTTGCGTAACTGGGCGATCCTGCGGTTTTTCTGGTCGATGGCCGCCCGTTCGTTCCTGATCTTGCCGTCCATGGACATGTAGACCGCGGCACACCCCACGACGACCAGAACGACGCTCAGGACAAGAATGACAAGCTGGCTTCGCAGCTGTTCCCGCTTCTGGACAGCCCGGACGGGCAAAAGATTGATGCGTATCATTTGTCGCCCAGCCTCCTCATTCCAAGCCCGACGGCCACAGAGAACAGTGGGGCCACAGCTTCGATATATTCGGGATCGAAATCCTTCTCCGAATAGCTGATACGGTTGAAGGGGTTGAGCAGATCGACCGGAACCCCGAGCCGCTCCTCGATCGCCGCGCGGATGCCCGGCGACCGGGAGACGCCCCCGGTTATGTAGATCTTCTGCACCTTCTCGTCAGCCGTCGTGGCCGTAAAGAAATCGAGGGAGCGCTGAATTTCCTGCACGAGATTGGCCTGGGCGTCCTTGAGCACGTCCTCGACGCTGGCGGGATCGACATCGTGGATTTCTCCCCCCAGCTTGACCCGCTCGGCATCCTCACTGTTCAGGCCGAGCCGCTTCTGCAACTCTTCGTTGTAGCTGTTGCCGCCAACCTGGATGTCGCGGGTGAATACCGAGGCGCCATCCTTGAGAACGTTGACGTTCATCGCGCTTGCCCCCATGTTGATCAGGGCGATGTTCTCCTCTTCATCCTCGCCGTAGTTGATCTCGAAGGCGTTTTCCAGGGCGAAACAGTCGATGTCCATGACTATGGGGGTCAGGCCGCACTCCTGAAACAGAGCCACGTAGTCATTGACAAAATCCTTCTTGGCCGCCACCAGCACAACGTTCATCTGGGACGGATCCTTGGTGTCCTGTCCGAGAATCTGAAAGTCGAGGTTGACTTCGGAAATTTCAAAGGGGATATACTGCTCGGCTTCCCACTGGATGGAGGCCTCCATTTCATCCTCGGTCATGATCGGCAGCTGGATCTTGCGGATGATCACCGAATGGCCGGAAACGGAGGCGGCGACATTTTTTGTCTTGACCTTGTGGCTTTCCACCAGATTCCGGATGGCCTCGACAATGGCCCCCGAATCCATGATGGAATTATCGACGATGGCCTCGGGAGGCAGGGGCAGCAGCCCGAGATTGACCAGCTGATATCCTCCCTTGACGTTCCGCAGCTGGACCAGCTTGACGGAACTGGACCCGATGTCGATTCCGACGAGTTCTTTTTTCTTTCCTAGCATGTGACTCCCCAATCCCGACCTGCGAAGCGTTGATTCACTGGACCCTTGTCAGGTTAGCAAGCGGCATACCAACGTCTCTATTCCGGAAAAACCTCATTCTTGCTGGACAGATCCAGACCGAGCGCGAGAATGATCTTGCGCTTGGTTGCCACCCTGCAGGCCGCCCCCTTTTCGATGCGGTCAATGGTCAAGGGCGACACACCGGCCTTGCGCGCCAGTTCCGCCTTGCTCATCAACTGGGACTCTCGAATTTCTTTTACCCGATTTTTGGCCATAGTAAAGAATCCGGTGAACATAAAATAAGGGAAATTTAGCGTAATTATAGGTCAATTAGATATCATGTCAAGCAAATTAAATGAACCTGCTCACACCTCCAGATGCTGTACATGCAAAAAGAAACAATCACAACATGTGGCATACCGAACCGTTCTCGACCGATCAGGTTCAGAAGAGAGAAAGGTACCAGTGAAAGATTTTTTCACCCCAGAAAAGCTGAATGAGCGCCCCAAGGGAAAGGAAGGGGCCGAAAGGCAGAGCCAGCTTGCCGTCGGCCTTTTGCGCCAGCATCAGCGGAATGCCGACGGCGGATCCGGCAAAGGAAGAAAAAAGGATGACCGGCAGCACGGCCTGCCAGCCGAGAAAGGCTCCGATCATGGCCAGAAGCTTCACATCACCGCCACCCATCCCCTCCTTGCCGGTCAGCAGCCGATAGACGCCAGCCACCAGCAGCAGGCTGCCGCCTCCGGCCAGGACACCCAGCAGGGAGTCGACCCACGACAGCCAGGGGAGCAGAAAAGAAGCAGCAAATCCGGCCACGATGCCGGGCAGGCTGATCACGTCGGGAATGATCTGGTGATCGAGGTCGATAAAGGTTATGACGACCAGGGCAGCGGCGAAAAACCAGTAGACCGGCGTGCCCCAGCTGAAACCGAAACTTTTCAGCACCAGCAGGAACAGCCCCCCGGTCAGTGCCTCGACCAGCGGATAGCGAACGGCGATGCGCATGCCGCAGCCGGCGCAGCACCCTCGCAGCAACAGCCAGCTGAGCAGGGGGATGTTTTCATACCAGCGGATCGGACGACCGCAGCCCGGACATCGGGATCCGGGCGAGACGATCGACTCGCCCGCCGGGATGCGATGGATGCAGACATTGAGAAACGACCCGATGCAGGCTCCCAGCACAAAAGCCGACGCAAGAAGAAAATAGTAGACAGGGGGCAAGGCGGCCTCACTTACAATGGCAGGTTCTGTACAAGATCAGAGCAGATCCGCGAAGATCCGCCCCTCCTTTTTCCGCAAATCGTTTTTTCGAACATTAGAAGCACTGAAACGGCAGTGTCAAGAAACCGTCCGGAAAGCCTACCCTTCACCGTCCTCCGCCGGACAGGGACGCCACCCCCCGCAGCACTTCCTCCACGGATATCTCCTGAATGCACCTCGCTCCGACAGGACAATCGGGCGTGTAACCGAAGCGGGTACAGGGCGAACAGTCAAGGTGCCGCCGAATCACGACATGCCTGTCTCCCCGCGGCGCCCACTTCTCGGCGATGCCGGGACCAAAGAGCGAAACGGTAGGCACCCCGAGTCCGACCGCCAGATGCAACACTCCGGAATCGCCCGAAACCAGCATCTGCGCCTGCGACAGAACCGCCGCGCTCCCTGCCAGCGAGGTCCGTCCCGCCAGGTTCAGCCCCGGCGCCAGGCCTTCGACAATGAAATCGCCGACCTCGCGATCCTCCGGCCCGCCGACAACGACCGCCGCCCTTCCCTGTTGGACAATCGCCGCCGCCAGCTCGCGAAACTTCGCCCCTCCCCAGCGACGCTCGGCAATACTGGCGCCGGGAAAGAGCGCCACAAAGGGGCGGCCGCCCAGTCCGGAAAGAAGCTTCGCGACCTCTTTCCTGGCAGCCTCAGGCACCGTCAGAAAAGGCATTTCGACCGGGCCCGGCGAAATGCCCAGCGACGCCAGCAGGTCGAAAAAACTGTCAGCCTCGTACCGGTCGTGACGGTAATCGACAGCATGACCGAACATCCGCCGGCGCTCGTTGGTGCCAAAACCAATCTTCAGTCGTGAACGGATCAGTCGGACAACCACAGCCGACAGCCGGTGCCACTGCTCGGTGTCGATGACAACATCGTACCTGCGCCGCAACACCCGCAGCAAGGTTCCTCCCCGGTCATAGCAGTCGACCCGTTCGACAGCCGGACAGAGGCCGAACACCTGGGCGTTGCGTCGCTCGGCGAGAACGTCGATACGACAGGAGGGAAACTTTTCCTTCAGCGCCAGGATGGCCGGAGACAGCAGCACGGCATCACCAATCCCGCCCGGGCGGATAAGAAGGATGGATCCGGGATCCTGCCCGCCGGTTTCCGGGTCGACTTGCGGTAACAGATTGACCAGCAGTCGTCCGACACAGGCATCAGCTTTTTTCAGGACATCAATCCGCACCAGATCACATCGACCAAGTCAATCGACAAAAAGACGGCCGCCTTTTACTTTGGGAATGAACGATTACGTAACCTATTTACCAATCGAGGGACCTCCATGAACCGCTATACCAACTGGCTCAACTAGGCACGCAACGACCTCGACTGGGCCCGCCACAGTCTTCAGGGAGTTTTTTGCTCAAACTTGCTTCATCGCGCAACAAGCCAGTAAAAAAGCGCTCAAAGCTTGGTGCTTCAAGCTCGGCTATGACATCATTCGGACACATTCCCTCTTTCAAACCGTTAAAACCCTCGGTGAAAACGGATGACTGGAAAAACACGCCCGTCAGCTCGACCTGTACTATTTGACCGACCGCTATCCCGATGCCATTCCGGCCGGCGCCCCCTTCGAAGTCATCACCAAAGAACAGGCCCAGCAAGCCCTGGACGCGGCACAAGCCATCTTCGACGAAATCCGCAGGCGTATCGAATCGTGAAAATCCTCGACAAGAGCCGACCGGCCGTCAGCCTGCTTGACTACTCCATGACAGACATCGTCGACCGACTCAGGCAAGCCCTCGAACTTCCCGAAGTCGAAGCTGCCTACCTCTTCGGCTCTCTGGTTCGGGGCAAGGTTCACGCCTGGTCGGACATCGATCTGCTCGTTGTCGCGAATGTCGATCTCCCCTTCGTCGAGCGGCCAAAGCACTTCAGCGCTCTGCTTGAACAACTTCCCTTTGCGCTCGATCTGTGGTCTACACCCCGGAGGAATTCGCCAAACTTTCTACCAGCGAAACGGGATTCTGGAAAAGTTTTCGGAAAAACAACTTACGCATCAGGTGATAACTATCTCTGTACATCCAGACCAGTCGCTCGTCCCTCGCTGCCAGGCTGCGTAGGGGGCGGCATCGTAACACCTAAAAAACGGTCTCGAAAACTTTTCCATAATCGAAACCGAAGGGAGGAAACTGCCCCAGAAATCGGCTCAAGCGCCCTGTTTCAGTTCACGCAACTACGATAATCGTTCTTTCTCACGCAGTGTCCAAAAAAAACCAGCGCTGATCAGCACCACAGCGACCATCGAGGTCACGTAAAAATGCCCTCTACCGACGACAAGAACCACCAACATGACAATCGAAGCAACGAAACTGCGGACAAGCTTTTGGCTAAACGGAACGACACGCTGGTAATGATAACAGAAGCCATAACCTGCAAAAATAACAAACATTTCGCAGATCACTGTAGCACAGGCCGCCCCAAGGAAACCCCAGGTTTTGATTAACCAGAAATTCAGAGCAACATTCAGCGCCAAGGTTGTCGCGCTGATAATCATCCCCGTTTTCTGGCGGCCGAGAATAACGAGAGCATAGCCGGAAAGATGACTGAGAAAAACCCCCACCCCTGCCCAAACGAGAATCCTTAACGCCGCCGCGGCCGGTTGATAGGTCGACGAATAGATCAGGGTGATGATGTCCTCGGCGAACCACCCCACCCACAGGGCGATCGGGAGGGCGAGAAACAGCATCAGGTGGAAAACATACCGAAACAGCTTGGAAAAATCCTCTTTCTCGGTGGCCAGAGCACGGGTCAGGATCGGCATGAAAGTCATCATGATGGCATGCGGCACAAAACACATCAGGTTCAGCAGCCGGTAAGCGGCACCATAGAAGGCCACTCCCTCGGTGCCAACCATCTTGGCGACCATCACCATATCGACATTAAAATAGTAAGCCGTAATGACCCCGGAGATTCCCTGAGGGAGTGATTCCCTGACCAGATAGAAGACCATCCTCCTGTCGGGCAAGCCCAGGTTCATCTCCCGGCGCAAATACAGGAAAGCGAGGGCATAAACCACAAAAAGCGAGCCGACCTGAACCAGAACGATAACCGGCAGCCCCAACCCAGCCCAGATCATTGCCATGACACCCGACAAACCGACAAGGCCGGCCACTATCTGTATCCCAGCCCATACCAGCATGCGATGGCTGACAATGAGCAGAATATCGAGCGTACCGAGAACTAAATTAAACAGACCCAGCGATGTCAGGATAATGACCGTTTGCTGCCTCGCATCATTCCCCAGCCACAGAGCGAAAGACACTGCCCCGCCAAATGCCAGTACAGCCATCAGCAGTTTGACCGCGATAACCGATGAAAAAATAGCCGGGCCTTTCTCAGGAGTGCGCGCGATCTCCCTGATGGCAATGGTATTCAATCCGATCTCGACAACCGGCGAAAAGAAGGCAAGGACTGTAAAAGAGAGCGTATAAACGCCAAAATCCTCGACACTGACATAGCGGGAAAGTTGGGTAATGAGGACCAGCCCCAGTACGCTGCAGACGATGCGGCTCGCAACCTGCGCAGAGATTTCGATCGAAAGTTTGCCTTTCATGAGCTCAGGCCGGCTTTACACAGCCTCAGTATCTCCCGGGCGGTCTTCTCCCAGGAAAATTCTCGGCACCTGGCCAGTGATTTACGCTTCATTTCTGCCCGTTGCCATTCATCTCCCAGAATCGTGCGCAACGCATCGCCGATCCCCTTCGCATCCCGAGGATTGACCAGCATGGCGGCATCGCCGACCACTTCCGGAAGAGAGGTCGAGTCAGCCGCCAACACCGGCACGCCGCAGGCCATAGCCTCGAGCACCGGCAAGCCGAATCCCTCGTATTCCGAAACGAAGGCAAACAGGGCCGCACCGCTATAAAGCAAGCCCAGGTCGCCATAGGGTACATAATCGAGAAGTTTGACCCGGTCGGAAACCTTGTAACGTGCCGCCGTACTTTTTATTTGTGCGATCTGCGTCGGTATTTTGCTGCCGGCCAGGACCAGATCATGGGGGAATGAATCGCGGACCCGCGCAAACCCCTCGATCAGCCGGGCCACATTCTTCCGCGGGCTACTGTTGCCAACATAGAGGAGATACCCGCCTGGCGTCAGACCATATTTTTCCAACCCCGCAAGATCGTTCCGCGGCCGGAAATTCTCACGGTCGTACCCCTCACTGACGACGACCACTTTCGCCGGGTCGAGCGCGTAATGTCGGAGCAGATCCTGCCGCGTATAGTCAGATACGGCGATGACGGTTGTCGCCTGGTCGAAAATTTTCGGCAGGCGGTAGCGGAAGTTCCAGCGCACCATTCGAGGAGCGTCTTCCGGAAAAACCAGTGGAATGATGTCGTGTACGGTAAGGATATGCGGCACCGGGCTACCACAGAGACCGTTTGGGATCGTCGTGTAGAGGATATCGACCCCCTCCTTCTTTATCAGGCGGGGAAGAATCCACTGAACCCAAAGCGGGCGAAGCTGAAAAAGCTGGTTGCCTAGAAATCGGAACGGCTGCATCACCCGGCGCACCTGCTCCGGGCGCAGATTCAACCGAGAATCGTCGACCGTCCAAACGACAATGTTGTCGTGGATTTTTGCCAGTTCGTTAATGACGTTGATGCTGTAGATCCCCAGCCCCGTCGGTCGAGCGGTATAGATGGTGGTCGCGTCAATCCCGATGCGCACAGGCCCCTCCCGGCAAGGATTCAAGCACGTCAGCAAACGCATCGCAGCTCCGCCGCAGATCATAGCGCCCGGCAACCGCAAACCCCTCTCTTCGATCGGCGGCCAGCCGTTCCGGGTCGTTCACCAGCCCGACAATCTCTCTCACCATGGCTTCAACGTCACCGATGCCGGTTTGGTGAATACAACCATAGTTACAGGCATAGGGAACAGCGTCGGTCGTCACCACCACACTGCCGCATGCCATCGCCTCCAGCGGGAAAAGACCAAACCCTTCGTGCCGCGACGGATAAAAGAAAATATCGACGCTACTCAGGATCTGTCGCAGGCGGCTATCATCAACCACACCGAATTGACGAACCGGAAAGCTGAAATCCCCACGCAAGGAATCACCACAGACCCACAATTCGATCTGATCGGAAATCTCGTCGGACAGTCGTGCGAAAACCTGCAAGGCTAAATCGTATCCCTTACGATAATGATCGCCCCGTGACATAAAAAAGATCGCACGCCTCTTCCCTTTGGCAGCCAATAGATCGCTATCCGGTTCATGATGGAAGATTCTGAGATCTATCCCATTAACTACTGTGAAGCAGTTTTTGGCGCCATAACGCTGGCGAAAAGCTTCGGTCAAATGCTTGTAGACCGCGATGCAGAAACCGTCTTTTCGAAAAAAACGACGATAGAGCTTATCGACAATCCATCGATTGAAAGGTTTTCCGTAGTACTCCACATCATCGGCTTGGGCGAAATAGACGAGATGGCCACGACATCGTAACAAAGGAGTCAGATGAATGATGTCTACAATGGTAATTGCATGCCGCAATCTGCAAACAGATGTCCAGGCAAGAAAACCAATTCGTCCTGGCCAAGGGATCTTTTTGCGGACGATTTTCGAAGAGACGTGAAATACAGTTTTGTCAACCGATGTGTAAAGTGTGACGCTATGCCCGATATCAGCCAGATGGTTCGCATATTCGATCACCATACGGTCACCACCGCGATTCAACAGCGAATACCGGTAAAATGCGATATCGAGCGACTTACCCATAAACACTCCATCCAACAACAACAACCCACCCGACGCCAGCGATGAAAAGGCAGGGATCCATGAGCAAAGCCCGGGTCGGATCGCCTCCCCTGCCCGACAAAACCCTCCTCCAGAATGCCAGCAGGCCAAAACAGCTCAGCGGGATGACCCAGATCGTGCTCTGGTGACTGATGACATACATCGTGTAGGTGACAAGGACCGCGGATCCGGACAGCAACATGCATCCTTCCAGGAATCCCTGCGGATAACAGGCCAGAACCGAACGGATCCTTTCCGGCGCCTCCCCACCCTCATGACGCAATTCGCTGAGTCTTTTGCCACTGACCAGAAAAAGCGCCAGCAGAAAAACGCTGAGGAACAGCCAGTCGGAAATCGCCACCCCATAGGCCTCGCCGCCGGCCAGAAGTCGCAAAAGAAAACCGCTGACCACGCAAAAGAGCTCGACCAGCGGCATGTCCTTCAGCCATAATGAATAAACGAGTGAAACACCGAGATACAGCAACAGAAACACCAGAAACCGGGCAGACACCCACCAGGCGCCGGCAACCGCCCCTGCCGCAAAAACAACCGCCAAAACCACAGCCAGACGAACCCCAATCCTCCCCGCCGCCAGGGGGCGGTGTTTTTTGCGGGCATGAAGTCTGTCCTGCTCGACATCGCAGATATCATTGACAATGTAGGTGGCACTCGAGCCAAGGCAGAAAGCAACGAGGGGCCAAAGCAACTGTCCTGACGAGTAATGCCCCCCCAAGAGCGTCCCCCCCAGAAAAGGCGGAAACAGCAGCATCAGGTTCTTGAGCCACTGGTGCGGCCGAAGAAGTTGAAAATAGGCTTTCATCTGTTCAGTTCTGTTGCAATCGAGACACCAATTTTGCTGCCGCCAATTTGTAGTGGCTGCCAGCTGGAGCCCGTAGCGCAGCCGCTTTGAAATGCTCCAGAGCCCTGGTCCTGTCTCCTGCCTTCAACAGCAGTTGTCCATACCGATAATCGTAAAAAGGGTCGGCCTTGCGAAAGGTCAACACCCGATAAGTATCCAGCAACTGTTTCATAACACCGTCATCCGCTGATTTAGAAAACCTTATCTCGTCGATCCTTGCCAGCATTTTTAGCGCTTCAATATTAGCCGATGACTTGTCAGTACATATTTGAAGTATTTCCTTCCGTGCCTCGTCGTATTCACCTAGTTTCAAATAAATACGTGCTTGATTGATGTAAAGCAGCGGAGATGACGTTGCCTTCTTTTTGCCTTCCGCCAAAACCTTTTCCGCAGCTTTCAAATCACCTGCGTTTATCAATGCTATCGCCAGCTCATTATTCATGGCAGCAAACTCTGGTGATTTAACTTTGGTATCGGCATAGAGACGCGCATTGTCCTGCCAGACGAAATTGCGTTCGACGGTCGCTACCGTCATGGGCAAGAGTAAAACGGCCAGGCAACCCACGACGACAGTTTCTCGACGCATTGACAATGAAATATCCCGCAGCAGATGTGCCAGGCCCGTCACCAGAAAAACCGTCGCCAGATAGACATATCTCTCCGCCAACGGCGTCCAGGCAATGTTGGTCAAGGCAATCAACACTCCGGGAAATACCAGATAAAAGCTGACGGCTACCAGATCGAGCCCCAGCAGCCGCCTGCGTAGCATGAACACCATGGCCGCCACCGCCGCTATCCCGACCCACACATAGGCATCCGAGGCGCTGACAATGGCGAAATTCAGCGGCAACGGATAAAACATTTTCTTGACGTAAAACCCGAATGCCTTGAAGAAGACCCGAACCGTGTCAAACAGGCCATAGTCGTAACGGTGTAGCAACGCAGAGAACCCGGCACCAAGGCCATATTTCTGGATTCTCAGACCAAAATAGAGCAACCCCGCAAAGACAAAGGGCGACAGGAATACCGTCACCGCCTGCCGACACCAAGCAGTGCCGTGCGTTGCCGGAGATAGCCGGCAAAGCAGAAAAGCCCCCGGCGGCAGAAAAAAAACCATGATTTCCTTGGACATGATGGCCAGAATCATGGCCCCCACCCCCAGGATGACAAAACCCAGATTCCGGCGGCGATTAGCAGCCACAATCGCCAGGGTCGCCAGAAGCACAAAAAAGCATCCGAGCAGATCGGTACGACCGGAAATCCAGTCGACCGACTCGGTCACGATCGGATGAACGGCAAACAGCAATCCGGCGAGCAACGGCCAGGGTCCGGGCTCTCCCTCTTCATCCCCGACCTTCAGCAAGGACTCCGTCAAAAGAAAAATCAGGCAGGCATTGGCGGCGTGAATCAGGATGTTGACAAGATGATAGAAGGAAGGTTCCTGCCCCCACAACATGTAGTCGACCACAAAGGTCAACATCAGCAGAGGGCGGTAGTAAAACCCCGGCGTCGGCAAAAAAAGCGCCCAGGGGCTCTTCTCGGCCATCACCTCGAGATCGTAGAACATGCGCCAGTCATCGACCGAATTGATGCCGGCAAAGATGGCCGGGTAGAAAACACCGCAAACGACAAAAACAAGAAAGAGAAGCTGGAAGCCCCTACTTATTCGCATCCGAGTCTCCCCTGATCGTTTCCAGAAAAAAGTCTTCCAGGTTCTGCCGCACCGGCTCGATGCGCTCGACCTGAAAATCGGCCTGCAGCAGAGTCTCGAGGGTCGTTTTCAGCTCGGACGGCGAAACCAGTCGCTGGCTGTGTTCGTCGCCTGGGGAGCTCCCATGGATGCGATATCCTTCGATCCGCTCGTGAAGCAGGGAATCGACCGATTCCAGGGCCCGCAAACGCCCCCCGGCCAGAACAGCCAACCGGTCACAGACTTCCTCGACATCGGCAGTGATGTGGGTGCTGAAAAAAACCGTTTTCCCTTTCTTTTTCAGTTCCCGGATAATTTTTTTGACCAGCGCCCGACCGACCGGATCGAGGCCGCTCATTGGTTCGTCGAGAATATACAGATCGGGGTCATGCAACAAAGCCTGGGCCAGTCCGAGACGCTGCACCATGCCCTTGCTGTAACCCCGAATGGGCCGCCTGGCGGCCTGCTCCAGCTCGAGCAATGAAAGAACCCGTTCCGACTCCCGGCGGATATCCTGTTTGTTCATGCCATAGACGCGGCCAACAAGATCCAGGTATTCAAGGGCGGTCATGAAGTGAAAAAAAGACGGGTTTTCAGGCAGGTAGCCCACCCGGCCTCGAGCTTCCGGCGAGACGGCCGGCACACCGAAAATTTTCGCATCGCCGGCACCGGGACGAATCTGCCCGGTGAGAATCTTGATCGTGGTGCTCTTGCCGGCGCCATTGGGCCCGAGAAAACCGAAGACTTCACCGGCAGCGACATGCAACGTCAAATCGGTGAGAGCGACAACCCTGGCCCCACGCTTGCCGCGATAGGTTTTGCAGAGACGTTCGATATCGATGGCGTTCATGGCTGATGCTCGTACTTCTTTTGGACGGAAGCAAAGGAACTGGTCGAACGCACTTTGCCGTTCGGCTCGAGATAGAACCGGCCACCATAGGGGTCGTCCGGAATCGCATCGATCAAACCGGTTGTGACGAGCTCATCCAGATTGCCCGGAAGCCGACTGAAACGCTGACGAAAGGAATCGACGGCCGCCTCCAGTCGCTGAACCTTCTCCAGGGCCTCCAGCCGCATGGCAAATGCCTTTTTCACCTTGGGGTCCCGCTCCTTTTTGACCATCGAGCGCAAAAAAACGATCCCCAGCTCATTGTGTCCCGCCTCGTAAAAATAACGTGCCGCCAGTTTGGTAAAAAGCGAACTGCCCGACAACTCGGCCGCCCGTTTCATGTCATCACCGGCGGTCCGATAATCCTTGAGAAAATAAGCGGCATTGAACGCCCGGAAAAACGGCAGGTACCAGTCCCAGGTGCGGTATTTCATGCCGTAAGCGAGCAGACGGTTGACATCCCTGGCGTGTCCAACCTCCCAGGTAAAGGCCGCCTGAGCGAAATAGTAGGCATCCATGTTGTATGGATCGAGTCTTATCGCAGTCTCGATCATGCGGTACATGTTGTAGTATTCAGGCGGGATGACAACCCGGTTCTGCCACTGCTCGATCAGCGATCCGAAATAGAACAGAACCTTCAGCACCGCCATCTCGGCCACCAGCGGCTTCTGGTCGCCCACCGTATAACGCAGAACCGTTCCTTCCGGTAGGTAGCCAAGCTTGACCGCTACCGGCCTGGTATCCATGTACTGCTTCAGCGGCAGCAGAAGCGCCGCATAAATGGACACCAACAGAACAAGGGGAATCCAGCTCTTCATTGCAGTTCCCTGCGATCGAAAACCTTGACCGCCAAGACAAGAAGAATGCCGGTGTAAACCACGAAATAAATCGCGGCGTACAGCAACCCTTTCACGGGAATTGTCAGGCCGTAAATGGCCTGTACCTTGAAATCAAAGACGGCAAAATTAGGCAACAGGTAACAAAAGAACTGAGTAGCAACACGCAACAAGGCGGGAAGTTGACGCCCTGCCTCGGTTGCCAAATATTCGAGTACTTCCTGCGAAGCAGTACCAGCAAGATAAACAGCAATGGTTCCGAAAATAGGCAGAAAAAAAGACGTGCTCAGGGCTGAAAAGACAAAGGCAACAGCAGCCAGTAAGATGTATTTCAGAACATCGCCAGTAATCGCAATTAACAGGTTAAACCAGCTAAAGTTCAATGCCGAAGACATCTCCCCTCGACAAATAGCAACCACCATACAAACCATCGATCCGAGCAGCACACCTGTCATCAACAAAAACAGCGCCAAACCAACAAATCGGCCACATAAATAAATTGCCCGCGGCAAAGGCAATCCCAGGAGAGTAGCCGTATAACGTTTTTCAACGTCACGCCAGATTGCTGATGCCCCCATCAACGTTGCCAAAATCAACAGAACAAAAGACATCATACTCAGGGAGAGTGTAATAGAGAGTTCCCGAACTTGGCGCATTGAAAACAAACTGAGCACTGGGGTTAATAGCACCATCAACAATGCGGTTACAAGCAAAGAGTGGAGTACCCGATCGCGCACCGCGCCTTTCAATGTTATTTTGATGATTTCTTTCAGCATGTGAGTCAATTCAAAGGCAAACTGAAACGGGGTGCACCAGTGTGCACCCCGTTTCGGACAAACCACAGACTCTAACAAAGCTCAGAGCGCATTCCAGTTGCTGTCAAAAGCTGCCGACGCTGTTCCGGTGGGGGCACTCGGCGGATCCTGTTGAGTGCCATCATACCAGAAGATCTGGGCATCCCCCGAGGAACTGGCGAAGGTTCGGGTACCGCTGGAATGATAGGTTGCAACTGAGTAACCAAGTCCATTGGTTGCAGCGTCGTAATTGAGACTGACATTATTGGAAAGCTTGATAGTCAGGTCGTCATCGTTGGTATCAGTCAGGGCAAAATCCCCACTTTTCCAGGTCGCAGCCATGGCAAAACCAGTTGAAAACACCATCATCAAAGCAGCAAGAAGTGCTATTTTTTTCATCATATCCTCCACAGTTCGTTTACGTTTGTGTCCAACAGCCTATCCTCTGTTTAGGAGTCGGTATCGGGGTAATGCTGAAAATCAGCGTAGTACGATTCCAAATTGGTTTTACTGTTTTTCAGATCCGACTGAGCTGCGCTGTTGTAGGCCTTCTGGCGATATTGTGCGAACTGCGGGATGGCGATGGCGGCCAGGATGCCGATGATCGCCACGACGATCAGCAGCTCGATGAGGGTGAAACCCTTCTGGTTCTTGCGGAACTTCTTGAGCATGTTCCTTCTCCTTTCTTTTGCTTGGTTATTGATCCTTTCCAGGACTCGGTCAGGACTCGGTTGACAAAACCACGAAATTCATTGACGTGCATTTCATCGACCGTGACGGTCGAAAAGTTTAGCATTTTGCGTTTGGCCTGCAATATAGCAAGGGCGGTGCCAAGTTTACAAGGATTTATTAAGGAGATCTAGACCTCGGGAATCCCCGGCTTTTTACGGCAACCGCCCCACGGGGGCGACACCTTCGCCCCCCCTCCCGGTGACAAGCAGCGTCACCCGATCTGCGCTTATTCGTCACCGGCAGTCTCGTCATCCTCTCCCAGCCCGAACTTGGCCAGACGGTAGCGCATCGAACGGAAGGAGATGCCGAGCAGCTCGGCGGCCTTCTTGCGCACCCCGCCCGTGCGGTCGAGAGCCTTGAGCAGAATCTCCTTTTCGATGTCGGCCAGGTACCGTTCGAGGTCGAGCCCGTTCTCGGGGATGTCGGTCAGGCTTTCGCTGCGCCCCCGACCGGCGTTCAGCATCTGCTCGGGCAGCGCGTCGCAGGTCAGGGGACCGTCGGCCGTTCCCAGCACGGTGCAGCGTTCGACCACGTTCTCCAGCTCGCGGATGTTGCCAGGCCAGGCATAGTCGAGCAGATGGCGCATGGCGGTGTCGTCGATCTGCGGCATCGGCCGTCCGGTGTACTTTTCGAAGAAATGGTTGATCAGAAGCGGAATGTCTTCGCGGCGCTGCCGCAGGGGCGGCAGGTCGATGCGGATGACGTTGAGCCGGTAGAAGAGATCTTCACGGAACCGCCCTTCGGCGACTTCGCTTTCCAGGTCCTTGTTGGTGGCGGCAATGATGCGGACATCGACCGAAATGTTTTTCGTGCCGCCGACCCGGCGGATCTCCCGGTCCTGCAGCACCCGCAGCAGCTTGACCTGCATCATCGGCGGCAGCTCGCCGATCTCGTCGAGAAACAGGGTGCCGCCGGCGGCGACCTCGAACAGGCCTTCCTTCCTCTGCACCGCCCCGGTGAACGATCCCTTTTCGTGTCCGAACAGCTCGCTCTCCAGCAGGTTTTCTGGAATGGCGCCGCAGTTGATCGGCACGAAGGCCTCGCCGGCCCGGTCGCTGCTGAAGTGGATGGCGCGGGCCACCATCTCCTTGCCGGTGCCGCTTTCGCCTGTGATCAGCACATTGACCCGGCTGCCGGCCACCTTTTCCACCAGGTCGTAGACCACGCGCATGGCCTTGCTCTTGCCGATCAGGTTGTGAAAGGAATAGCGGTCCTGCAGTTCTCGTCGCAGCTGGCGATTCTCGCGCCGCAGTTCACGCCGCTCGAGAGCGTTCTTGACGATCAGGCGGATTTCGTCGTTCTTGAACGGTTTGGTGATGTAGTCGTAGGCACCGAGTTTCATCGCCTCGACCGCCTGCTCGGTCGAGGAAAAGGCGGTGATCATGATGACGATGGTTTCGGGAAGATGCTCAAGCACATGCTTCAAAACGCCGAAACCGTCAACACGCGGCATCTGGATATCGGTTATCACCAGGTCGAAATTCCCCCGGCGCAGCATGTCGATGCCCTGTCCCCCGTCCTGGGCCGACTCCACGTCGTAACCCTCGCGGCTCAGCATGATGCCGAGAAACTCGCGCATGCTTTCTTCGTCGTCGACAATCAGAATTCTGTGGGGGGATGTGGTCAATGTCGCCTCCTGTACGTCAGACAAATGGTTTGCCAGATGCTTTTCTTCCCTGAATTCAGTTCAAGACGGCCTGCCGGCCGAGAAGAATGCGAAAACAGGCGCCGCCCAGCTCGCCCTTGCCGACGATCAGCTGCCCGCCATGCGCCTCGACGATGCCGTGCACCGTTGCCAGGCCGAGCCCGGTGCCTCCCGGTTTGGTGGTGAAGAACGGTTCGAAAATCCTCTCCCGCAACTCTACCGGCACTCCCGGTCCGTCGTCCTCGACGGCGATCCCGCCCGAATCCGGATCGACGCTGACGCGGATGCGCCCCCGCTGCTGCATGGCCTCGGCGGCGTTGATCAGCAGATCCCAGATCACCTGCCGGATCTGGTCGTGGTCGAGCAGAAAACGGGCGCCTTCCGGACAGCGGACTTCGACCTCGACGGCGGCAAAACGTGGATCGGAACGACAGACCTGGAGCGCCTCGGCAAGAAGCTGCCGCAGGTCGCACACCTCGGCCTGCGGTTTCTTCGGCCGGGCATAGGCGAGAAAATCGGTCAACAGGCCGCTCAGCCGTTCGGCTTCGCGCACTACGATGCCCATCAGCCGCCGATCCTGGTCGCTGACGTTCTCGCCTTCCATCAACAGCTGCACCGATCCGCTGATCGATGCCAGGGGATTGCGGATCTCGTGCGCCATTGCCGACGCAAGCCGGCCGACGGCCGCCAGACGGTCGGCCCGTCGCAGCCTCTCCTCCATCTCCTTGACCATGGTCAGGTCCTGAAAGGAGACCAGCAGTCCCAGCAGCCTCTCCTGGGGATCGCGGATCAGGCTGGCGGCATAGCCGAGGGTGCGCACCTGCCCCTCGGCATCGACGATATCGGCTTCGGCCCGCTGCCGTGTCCGGTAACCGTCTTCGCCAAAGACATCGAGCCGGGGAAAGAGCTCCCGTACGTCCCGGTTGTAGACCTGTTGCAGAGCAAAACCCGTGATCTGCTCAGCCGCCCGGTTGAACGAACGGATGCGCCCCTGCTCGTTGACGATCATCAGGCCGCTGCTGATGTTTTCGAGAATGACCCGGTTCAGGGCCTCGAGTTCATCGTAGTCGATCTTCTGGGCCTGCAGGGCCTGCTCACTGCGCCGCCAGCGTTCGGCCAGGGCGGCGCAGAGCAGCGCCGTCAGCAGAAAGCCGGCGACATGCACGAAGATGGAAGAGAACGCCTGCTGGCCGGTGATCTCCTGCGACAGCGGCAAGCCCGGCAGGACCGGGAGCTGACCGTAATACTGGAAATCGACCAGCCCCCCGTAGAGGATGGCCGAAGCCGAGGCGACCAGCAAAATGTCCCGCCAGCTGAAGAAGACGCTGGCGGCAATGATGACGAAGACGAAGCTGAACGAAAAGAGACTGTCGACGCCGCCGGTTACATAGATCAGGCAGAAACAGAAGAGCAGATCCCAGGCGATCTGGGTCTGGGTGAAAAAGACGAGGTTCCGCAGGCGCGGCAGTGAAAGGACCGAAGCCAGGGCGTGCAGGTAGGAAGCGACGATCAGGCCATAAAGATAGCCGAGAGCCGGATGGCCGCCAGCCATGCCTGCCCTGAGCTGAAAGAAGATGGCCCCGCCAAGAAAGATGGTGATGACGGCGATTCTGGCCAGCAGAAACCAGGTCAGGTGCCGACGGCTCGGCTGCGTCTTCCAGCCTTCGGGACCGGCCAGAACCATAACCGCAGTGCTCTAGCCCCCGACGGTTCCGGCCAGTTTGAAGATCGGCAGGTACATGGCGATGACCAGGCCGCCAACCGTGGTGCCGAGAAAGAGCATCAGCAGCGGCTCCATCATCGAGGTCAGGTTGGCCACCGCGTCGTCGACCTCGTCGTCGTAGAAATCGGCGATCTTGTTGAGCATGGTGTCGATGGCGCCCGACTGCTCGCCGACGGCGATCATCTGGCAGACCATGGGCGGAAAGACCCCCGATTTTTCCAGGGGCTCGGCGATGGTCTTGCCCTCGCTGATGCTGGCCCGCACCTGGTAGATGGCCTTTTCCACCGTCTTGTTGCCGGCGGTCTTGGCGACGATGTCGAGACCGTCGAGAATCGGCACGCCGCTGGCGATCATGGTGCCGAGGGTGCGGGTGAACTTGGCGACCGCCACCTTGCGCAACAGTATGCCGAACACCGGCAGCTTCAGGGACAGATCGTCGATCACTTCACGTCCCCTTTTGGTGGCGTAGATCCGCTTGAAGCCGACAACGAAAACCACCAGGCCGATGATGATGGCCACGATGTAATCCTTGAAGAAATTGCTCAGCTCGATGACTAACTGCGTCGGCGCGGGCAACTCTCCGCCAAAATCTCGGAACATCTTCTCGAACTGCGGAATGACGAACACCAGGATGACCGAAATGACGATGATGGCGATGCCGACAACCGTCGCCGGATAGGTCATGGCGCTTTTGACCTGTTTTTTCAGCTTGAGCGCCTTCTCGATGTAGGCGGCCAGACGGTTGAGAATGGTGTCGAGAATGCCACCCACCTCGCCGGCGGCCACCAGGTTGACGTAGAGCTCGTCGAAGGCCTTGGGATGCTTGGCCAAGGCGTCGGCAAAGGTGGAGCCCGACTCGACGCTCTCCTTGACGTCGGTCAGGATCTTTTTGAACGTCTTGTTATCCTGCTGGCGCGCCAGAATGTCGAGGCACTGCACCAGGGGCAGGCCGGCGTCGATCATGGTGGCGAACTGCCGGGTGAAGACGACCAGGTCCTTGGTGGTCACCTTCGGCTCGAGGCCGGGGATCTTGATCTCCATGTCAAGTCCCTTACCCCGCTCTTTGATGCTCGAAGGCATGATCCCCTGTCGACGCAGGGCGGCGATCACGGCCGCTTCATCCGGGGCCTCCATGGTCCCCTTCTGAAGCTTGCCGGCACGATTCTTACCCTCCCAGGAAAACTTGGCCATAACTCACCTCATCAGGTCGCAGCGGTCGGCTTGGCTCCGGTTCCCGCCTTGATCCCCCGCTTGAGCACGGAAGACGGATTGGCGATCATCTGTTTCAGCTCCTCCGGGTCGGGGGAGCGGGTCATCGCCATTTCCAGTGAAATCTTCTTCTGGTGAAAGAGCATGAACAGGGCCTGGTTCATGGTCTGCATGCCGTATTTTTCCTGTCCCATCTGCATCTGCGAATAGATCTGGTGTACCTTGTCGTCCCGGATCAAGGCGCGAATCGCCATGTTGGGCACCATCACTTCCACCGCCAGGGCGCGGCCGCGGCCGTCGGAGCGGGGAATCAGGGTCTGGGAGAGCACTCCCTCCAGCACGAAGGAGAGCTGGGTGCGTACCTGGGTCTGCTGATGAGGCGGGAAGACGTCGACGATGCGGTTGATGGTCTGCACGCAGGAGTTGGTGTGCAGGGTGGCGAAGCAGAGATGGCCCGTCTCGGCGATGGTCAGGGCCGCCTCGATGGTTTCCAAATCGCGCAGCTCGCCGAGCAGAACGATATCCGGATCCTGGCGCAGGATGTACTTCAGCGCTTTTTTGAAGGAATGAGTATCGGCTCCGACCTCCCGCTGGTTGACCACGCATTTCTTGTGTGGATGCAGATATTCGATCGGATCCTCGATGGTGATGATGTGCTCGTGTCGGGTCTCGTTGATGTAGTCGATGATCGAGGCGAGGGTCGTCGATTTGCCGCTGCCGGTCGGCCCGGTGACCAGCACCAGGCCGCGCGGCCGCTGGGCTATCTTGGTCACTACCGGCGGCAGACCGAGTTCATCGAAGGTCAGAAACTTGTAGGGGATCAGACGAAAAGCCCCGGCCAGAGCTCCGCGCTGCATGTAGATGTTGCCGCGGAAACGGGCCAGCCCCTTGACGCCGAAAGAGAGGTCGAGCTCATTCTCCTCTTCGAATTTGCGCTTTTGGGCATCGGTCAGGATACTGTAACAGAGCTGCTTGGTGTCGGCCGGCTGCAGCGGCGGCAGCTTCAGTGGCACCATCTGACCATCGATGCGCAGCTGCGGCGGCGTGCCGGTGGTAATATGCAGGTCGGAACCGCCTGCCTCGACCATCGTCTTGAGCAACTGGTGAATGCTGACCTTCGTTCCCTCGCTCATGATTCTCCTGCCAGGCTGTTGAAAAACTTTTCAACCCCCTGCTACTCCGCGCCCGGATACCAATGATTTCAGTCGTCGGCGACGGTGCAGCGCAGAACCTCCTCGAAGGAGAGGACTCCCTCCTCGAGTTTGGTCAGGGCCGACTGACGCATGGTCTTGACCCCGAGCCGCATCGATTCGCGCTTGATTTCCGCCGTGTTCGCCCCGGCCAGCACCATCTCGCGGATCTCCTCGAACATGGGCATGACCTGGTAGATGCCGACCCGGCCCTTGTAGCCGGTGTGGTTGCAATGGGAGCAGCCGGCCCCCTTGTAGCAGACGATGTCGTCAACCTTGTCGGCCGGCGCTCCGGCCTGGATCAGGGCCTCCTTGGGAATGTCTTCCGGCTCCTTGCACTGGCTGCAGACCCGCCGTCCGAGGCGCTGGGCTGTCACCAGGTTGACCGCCGATGCGACCAGGAAAGGCTCGATGCCCATGTTGAGCAGGCGGTTGATGGTGCTCGGCGCATCGTTGGTGTGCAGGGTGGACAGAACCAGGTGCCCGGTCAGGGCCGCCTTGATACCGATCTCGGCCGTCTCGAAGTCACGGATCTCGCCGATCATGATGATATCCGGGTCCTGCCGCAGAAAGGCGCGCAGGGCGGTGGCGAAATTGAGACCGATCTCTTCGTGCATCTGCACCTGGTTGATGCCGGCGAAGTTGAACTCGACCGGATCCTCGGCGGTGGAGATGTTCTCCGTCGTCTTGTTCAGTTCGGCCAGGGCCGAGTAGAGGGAAACGGTCTTGCCCGAACCGGTGGGGCCGGTAACCAGAACCATGCCGAAGGGCTTGTGGATCTGCTCCTTGAACCACTTCAGGGCCTGCTCCTCGTAGCCGAGCTTGGTCATGTCGAGCTGCAGGTTCGACTTGTCGAGCAGACGCAGACAGACCTTCTCGCCAAACAGGGTCGGCAGGCAGTTGACCCGGTAGTCCATGTCCCTGCCGCCGGGCAGCTTGATCTTGATCCGGCCGTCCTGGGGCAACCGCCGCTCGGCGATATCCATTTCGGCCATGATCTTGATGCGCGAGGTGATGGCGTTCTTCAGCTTCATCGGCGGCTTCATCACCTCGTAGAGCACGCCGTCGATCCGGTAGCGGACGCGAAAGGTCTTTTCGTACGGCTCGATGTGGATATCGGAAGCCCCGCGCTTGATGGCGTCGGTCAGGATCAGGTTGACCAGCTTGACGACCGGCGCGTCCTCGCTCGCCTTCTCCAGCTCGGTGACGTCGACGTCGTCCGAATCGTCGACCACCTCGAGATCGATATCCTCGAGATCCCCCAGAACCTCGTCGAACGAGGCGCTCTGGTCGTAGTACTTGTCGATGGCATCCTTGATCGACTGCTCCGGCGCGACCACCACCTCGACGTTGTAGCCGGTCATGAACTTGATGTCGTCGATGGCGAAGATGTTGGACGGGTCGCTCATGGCGACGATCAGGGTCGCTCCGGCGCGATTGACGGGAACGATCTGGTACTTCTGGGCGACCTCGGCCGGAATCAGTGCGATGACGTTGGGGTCGATCTCGAATTCGGCCAGGTTGATGGAAGGCACGCCGTACTGGCGGGAAAGAAAGGCGGCGAGCTCCTCTTCCTTGATGAAGCCGAGCTTGATCAGGCTCGCGCCAAGACGTCCGCCGGTGGCCTTCTGCTCCTCGAGAGCACGGGCCAGCTGGGCGTCATCGATCAAGTTGTTTTTTACCAGCAGTTCGCCGAGCCTGTTGCTTGTCATGGTAATAGGACAATTCCCCCTCGCGGCAGAAAAAACTCTGTTGAGACCGCTGCCATCTTATAGAACGGGTTAAGGCAAGTCAAGCAAACCACCTTGGATTTCAGCCACTTCTCCTGAATCGAACGACCTGCATGACAGGCCGTCGGTTTTCGATCCGCATGCAGCCATCAGGTCCTGCGATCGTCAATCTCTGCCAAAAGCCGTCGCTTCATGACGCCAGAAGGCGGCATGCGCCCCATCCAGAGACAGAACGACAGCTCCCCCTGGGCCGCCAGCATGCCGAGTCCGTCGACAGCCCGGACCCCCAACCTGCGGGCCTGGTTGACCAGCGGCGTCCCACCGGGTCGATAGACCATGTCGTACAGGCTGAGGCGGCCGGAAACCGCATCCCAGGGGAAGTCGGCAAAGGCCTCTCCCCGCAGGCCGATGGAGGTGGTATTGACCACCAGGTCACTGTCGGGCAACAGGGATCGCAGGGAGTCATCCAGCGCATGAGTTGCAATCTGCGTGCCTGAAAAACGGGACTGAAAGCGGAACCTCAGTTCCTCGGCCCGCGACCTGGTCCGGTTGACCAGATCGATATGAACGCAGCCGGCCCGGGCCAGGGCGACAATGGCTGCCCGCGCCGCGCCGCCGGCGCCAAGCAGCAGCACCCGGCGTCCCCGGGGGTCAAAAGCCAGATCCTCGCGCAGGGAACGGACCAGTCCGGCGCCGTCAGTATTGAACCCTTTCAGTCGGCCATCCTCGTTGACCACCGTATTGACCGCCCCGATCAGTTCCGCCTCGTCATCGAGCTCGTCGAGCAGGGTGCAGACAGCCTCCTTGTGCGGAATGGTGACGTTGACGCCGCGCAAGCCCAGGGCGGCAATGGCGTCGACCGCCTGCGGCAAACGCGCCGCGGGAACATGAAAGGGGACATAAATGGCGTCGAAGCCGGCCTGACGCAAGGCTTCGTTCTGCATCACCGGCGACAGGGAATGGCTGACGGGATCGCCGAAGATGCCGAGCACGGTCGTCCGGCCCGAAACCTGAACCCGTCCGGCCGGCAGTTCAGTCATTTCCGCCTCCCTGCCCTGCCGCCACTGCAGCGCCGCAGTCGAGATATTCCCGGTATTCGACGATGCGGCTTGAACCGAGAATCCGTCTCGCTTCACTGATGTCCCGGCGGATTCGCGCCGCAAGTTCTTCGGCCGACGAGAAAACCAGCTCGTCCCGCAGCCGGTCGACGAAATAGACCCGCAGCAATCGGCCGTAAAGATCCCCTTCAAAATCGAGCAGGTGGACCTCCAGCGAAATCCTTTCCAGGCCGAAGGTGGGATTGAAGCCGATGTTCATGACGCCGTCGTAACAGGTATCGTCCAGTTTCACCTTGACGGCGTAGACGCCGGGGCGGGGAAGAATCTCCTTTTCGGTCAGCAGGTTGGCGGTTGGAAAACCGAGTTTCCGCCCCCGGTTGGCGCCGCGAATGACCCGGCCCTCGAGATTGAAATGACGACCGAGAAGCGCCACCACGCCGCGAACGTCACCTGCTCCGAGACAGCGCCGAATCAGAGTGGAGCTGAAAACCTGGCCCTCATACATAATCGGTTCCATCTGCTCGACCTCAAAACCGTGGCGACCGCCTGCCTGCAGCAGAAAGTTCACATCTCCTTTTCGGCCGCGCCCAAAGGCGTAATCATGGCCGACAATAAGCTTCGCAACCCGCAGCCGTTCAACCAGAACATCACGCACGAAGTCTTCCGGCTCCATGGCGGCCAGATGGCGGTCAAAAGGCAGGATGGCCAGCAGATCGATGCAGGATGCGCGGATCAGGCGCTCTTTTTCTTCACGGGTATTGAGCAGGCGCGGCGCCTGTTCCGGCGCCAGCACCTTGAGGGGATGCGGATCGAAGGTGACCACCGTCGACAGAGCCCGCAGCCGTTTCGCCTCCCGGATGACCCGGCGGAAGATTTCACGATGGCCCAGGTGGACTCCATCGAAATTGCCGATGGTCACAACCGTCCGCTCATCCATCATCCGGCAGTCGTCGATACTTCTGACAACCCGCATATCACTCTCCGTCGAGCAAAACAAAGTCGATCCGGCGACCTTCGACGTCGACCCGGTCGACCCGAACGCGAACCCGGTCGCCAATCTGGAAAATTCTGCGCCGATTATAGCCGACCAAACGCTGCAAATCTTCATCAAAATAGTAGACGTCATCTTCCATCCGGCTGACATGGACCAGCCCCTCGACGAAGATGTCGTCAAGCTCCACGAACAGCCCGAAGGGACGGACCATCGCTACCACGCCGGCATGGTCGGCTCCGATATGCCGCGCCATGTACTGGCACTTTTTCAGTTGCAGCACATCGCGCTCGGCCTCCATGGCCCGGCGCTCCAGATGCGAAGCCTGTTCGCAAAGTTCGGCCAGCGCCGCGGGAGCCGGACTCCGGTCCAGCGCCAGGGCCCGGCGCAGGGCGCGGTGCACCAGCAGGTCGGGATAGCGGCGGATCGGTGAGGTAAAGTGACAGTAATGGCTCATGCCGAGACCGAAATGCCCGAGGTTGTCGGCGCTGTAGCGGGCCTGCTTCATGGCCCGCAAAAGAGCCTGGTTGACCACGAGCGACAACACCGCATCGTCCTCAACCTGCTGCAGCAGATCGCTGAAATCGGATGGTTTCGGCCCCTCCTGGTCGATGTTGAAGCCGAGTCCGAAATGGGCCAGGTAGTGCTGCAGCTCCATGAGACGGTCGATGGCAGGCGGCTCGTGAATCCGGTAGGGAAAGGCCTCGCCCTGCCGTTCGAGAAAGGACGCAATCGCCTGGTTGGCCGCCAGCATGAACTCTTCGATGATGCGGTGGGAAAAGAGCCGCTCCCGCCTGAGAATCGCCTCGGGCCGGCCGCGCAGGTCGAGAACGATGTCCGCTTCCGGCAGATCGAGATCGAGACTTCCGAACTCCTGCCGGCGCCGCTGCAGCAGCCGGGCCAGCGCCGCCATGTCATCCAGCTGGTCGCAACCGGGACGCTCGCGTTTCCGTCCGTCAAGATGGGCCTGGACCTCGGTGTAGGTCAGGCGGGCGACGCTGCGGATGACGGCGGAACTGAAGCGGACGTTCCGACGTTGCCCCTCTCTATCGAAGTCGAGCTCGGCCAGCAACACCAGCCGGTCCGCATCGGGATTGAGTGAACAGATGCCGTTGCTGAGCCGTTCCGGCAACATGGGGATGCAGCTGCCCGGAAAATAGACGCTGGTACCCCGCTCGCGGGCTTCCCGGTCGAGAGGACTGCCGGGACGAACATAGTGCGCCACATCGGCAATGGCGACCCGCAACAGAAAGCCGTCATCGACACGTTCGCACTGCACCGCGTCATCGAAATCCTTCGCCGAGAGTCCATCGATGGTGACAAAGGGCAAGGAACGCAGATCCCGCCTGCCGGCCAGGTCCGCCTCGGAAACCCGCTCGGCTATGGTTTCGGCTTCGGCCAGCGCCGGGCGGGAAAATTCGTACGGCAGACCGAAGCGGATAGCCGTCGCCGTCACCTCGACCCGGGGGTCGTCGGCATCGCCCAGCACCCTGACGATTTCACCTCGTGCGGGCCTGCCCCGCTCCGGATAGTGCCGGATGGCCGCGACCACCACCTGCCCCGGCTGCGCCTGGCTGGTGGCGCCGCGCGGCACGACGACCGGTGGCAGAGCCTCCCGCCCCAAGGGAACGACCAGATGATCCCGGCGACCGGGATGAAAGACTCCGACCACCTCCGAACGCGCCCGTTCGAGAATGCGCTCCAGCCGACCCTCCCAGCGGCCGCGACTGTCCCGCCAGGCGACAACCGTCAGGCGGTCGCCATCCATCACCTCGCCGAGTTCGCGGGCCGGCAGAAAGACGGAAATATCCTCTTCCCCGTCCACCCGCAGAAAGCCGTATCCCTCGGGACGCAGGGCGAGAACGCCGCTCAATCGCCGGCGGGGCACCAGCCGGTAACGGTCTCCCTTGAGCCGTTCGACCAGTCCGCGGTCGGCCAGGTTGACCAGCAGCGCCAGGAAGACCCGCCGTTCATGTCGCCGGATGCCGATGCCGCGGCCGATGTCGCCGGCGTCATGAACCCCCGGATGGGCCTGAAGCCAGGACAGGACCTTTCCTTCGTCAATTCGAAGCTGTTTTCGGCGGTGTTTCATGCGACGCATAGTGACAGGATTTTCCAGTGAGGAAAAGAAAAAACCCGACTGCCGAAACAGCCGGGTTCATTCACTGCAGAAGATGCGTCATCGCCAGTTTCCACCGTCACTCATACAGAGACGAAAGAATCCCGGACGCAGGGAATTGACGGCGTAGGTCCGGCGGCCGTCGGTAATGTAGATGTTGCCGACAGAGCTGACCTTGCCCCGGCCGTCGAAACGGATGCATGGTTTGCCGTTGCAGGGCGGATAGTTCGGCCTGGAAAAGGTGACGTCGTCACTGCCAACCGGATTGATGGCCGAACTGCCGGAGCAGGCCGAAGTCGTCGCCGGGCCGGAATTGAAGCTGAAGCCGTTCGGCAGGCTGTTCTCCAATAACGTGGTGAAACTGTCGGCAGCGTCGGGATAGCCGTTGTTGTCGGTCGCTTCGGGATTTCCGTCCCCATCATCGTCGACCCAGAGTTCGGCCCTGTAGCTGTTGGCGGCGGGGTCGAACACCACGAAGACATTCTGCTGAATGAACTGCTCGCCGGTGGCGGCGGGAACAGACTGGTAATCACCCGCCTTGATGGCCTCCATCTGGGCGGCACGCATATCCTCCAGCACCCGGTTGGCGGCGTTGCGCAGGCTCCAGCGCCGGAACTGGTCACTCATCACGCCTCCGGCGATCCCGAACAGGATAGCCATCAGTCCGATGACCACGAGCAGCTCGATCAGGGTGAATCCGGCCTCGCTACGTCCTCTCACCGCAACCTCCAGGAAAAGACCTTGACGCGAATCCCCTTGTAGTCACCAACGGCCGTGGGATTGCCCAGACGCAGCATGTTGCCCGAGAAGTCGGTGGCCACGGCTCCGCCCTCGACGATCTCGACCGAACCGACGGCCGCGCTTTCCGTGGTCACCGAACCGAGAAGCTTGCCCTTGGAGCTGAGCACCATCACCCGCCCCGTACTCTGGGTGTTTTTGTCGATGGTGCTGGCCGCATCCTGGTCCTGCTCTCTGTAGCCCTTGCCGGTGGCAATGTAGATCCGGCCCTGGCCATCGATGGTAGGCGCGCCCCAGATCTTTTCACCCATGGCCAGGAAGTTGCCGGTGCCGACGGCGTCGATGCTCTCCGCCTTCCACAGCAGGCTGCCTCCCGGCGGATCGTGCAGCTTGACGGCATAGAGGCCGTACTGCATGTTGTCCGGCGCGAAATCGGTACCGCCGGTACCGAAAATGGCGGTCTTGCCGTAGAGAGCCACCGGCGCGCCGATGGGCACACCAAGAAGAGTGCCGTTGGCATCCGTGATTGCATAGGCGGGCGAAATGGACTTGGTCTTCCAGACCATGCTCTGGGTATCCGGGTCGTATTCCTGGTACTTCTCGGGTCCCCGGGAAGGAATCTGCCACAGCCGACCGGCCAGGTCGCCGAAAACGATGTAGTCGACCACGCCGTTGTTGTCGTAATCGAGCAGGCTCGGCGGCGCCGGCGTGGCCGAAACGTTGCCGTTGACGGGATAGTTGTCGTGCCACTGCCAGATAAACTGGCCGGTAAAGACGTCGAGCGCCAGCAGGTTGATGCCGTAGGAACCGTTGTTGGTGTCGACGTTGCCGTTGGCATCGAGGGGCTGATGGTAATTGGCGGTCAGGAAAACCCAGTTGCCGATACTGTCACCCAGGCGCACCTTGCCCAGAGCCACTCCCTTGGCATCGCCGACATTGTACGGGGAGAGATCGGTCTCCCAGAGCACCTTGGGAGTGTAGGGATCGGTGACATCGAGGGCAAAGATCAGTCCACGGTTCTCCTTCGCCACAGTGGCGGTGGCGATCAGGATGGTCCGGTACTCGGTGCCGACGACATTGCCGTTGGCATCCTTGATCGGCATCAGGACATCCCGCACCGCCGGCGAACCGGAAACGGACACCACCGGCTCCTTGTTGGGATCGACATAGTCCTGCTGCTGCAGGAAAGGCAGCAGGGTCGAGGGGATGTAGGCCCAGATCTCCTTGCCGGTACCGGCGGTGTACTTGCCGGTAGTGGAATCGTAGGAGCCGGCGTAGAAGGCGTGCAGCATGCCGTCGTCGCCGCCGACATAGGCAATGCGGTCACGATGCTCGTCCTGGATCAGCGACGAGGAACCGACAATGGCCGGCGTCGAGGTCCGGATGCCCCAGAGCCGGTTCGGCCGCTCGCCTTCACCGGCCACCAGTAACGGCGTCGCCTTGTCCCGACCGCGCACCGTGTTGATCCAGGCCTGGGTTTCCTCGATCGTCGCCAGCCCCATCTGCAGGTGCAGGTAATCGGTGGTCTTGGTCGCGGCGTTGATGTCAAAGCCCACTTTCGTCGTGCCGTTGTTGGTGAAGATGTAGCGGCTGGCCGGCGAGGAACTGATCGTCGCCGGGTTTCCGGTGCCCGCCGGCGGCATGACCTCGGCCGCGTCCCAGACTATGGCCGAGGCGGCATCCCAGTTGCTGCTTATGTCAATCGCCTGGAAATGCCCCCGGTAGGTCGGGAACTCGTAGGACCCCTGGAAGGCCAGGGAACCGTCGATGATCGGCGACGACTGCACGTAGGTGCTGGTGATGACCGTGAACTGCAGACCCAGCACCGTGTTCAGCACGAAACGCGTACCGCAGGTGTTGTTCTTCTTGATATCGCAGTAGGAGATGTAGGACGGATCGATGGTGGGCGACGTCGCCGGATCCGTGCTGCCGGAACCGGTGGACACCGCGCCCAAAGTCAGGTTGATGCCGGTGTCGGCGGCACCGTTTTCACCGGATGCCACCGCCGTGCCGTTCTCGTAGAGCGTGTAGCCCGGCACCGCCACGACATTCACGCAGCTCCAGTCCACCACCATGTCGTCAAGATCGACATCCCCCGTGTAGCCGTTGGCGCGGGAGATCTCCTTGAATTTGATGACCACCTTGTCAAAGCTGCCGTCCGAATTGAACTTGTAGGAAACCTTGTCGAGCTTGACATAGAGAATGGCCTGCCCCGAGGCGTCCTTCAGGTCGATGGTGTCGGACCGCTTGATGTCATAGTTGCCGGTCGCCGCCGGCTTGAATTCCGCGCTCAGATCGAGCTCGAACGAAAGCGGCGTAACGGAACCGTTGACACGAAAACCGAACTGGAAGACATCTGTGTTCTCGGTGACCGTCACCTCCAGCTGAGGCGGTGTTTTGTCCCACTTCTTGTCCTTGTGATAATCCTTCAGGTGGAGGGGGGGCCCCGGGTCGCACACCGTGCCCGGCGGGGTATTGACGCACAGGGTCTTGTCTTTCTGTTTCGATTCCGATTTCAGCACCGCGCTGTAGGTGCCCGAGGGAGTGCAGGAGGACGCCACCCCCGAAGAGGGCCAGGTGACCACCACCTTTTCGATGGTCTGCTCCAGCGGCGACAGGTTGCTGAGGGCGATGCCTTCGAGATGGGTCTTGCCGGCCGTCTGGCTGGAAACCCACTGGTCCAGGTCGGAAAGCAGGACCCCGTCCTCGTCGGCGAAGTTGAGAGAACCGTCGGGACTCATGGTGACGTCGATCGCCGTCGGCGACCCGGAATAGTAGAAACTGAGCACCACCTGGTCCGCCGGATCGAGAGGCTCGTCGATGACCAGGTCGAAGATGCGCTTGGTCGGTGCCGTCGCCACGGTCGTCGTGGTCCCGCCCGGCGGCGTCCAGGTGTTGTTGCATTCCAGATAGCGGTGACCGGCCAGGTAGGTGACGTACCCCTGGGACGGGCTGCCGTTGATCCGGCCGCCAACGTAGTAGTCGTACCCCTGCCCTCCGGCGCCGTCCGGATCGTGGGCAAAACGCTCGACCGTGTTGTTGTAGAGCCCGCCGACGTTGGCGTGCGGCTTGAAATTGTGGACATGACCGCCCTGGGGCGTGTAGATCCAGCCCGCGCACTGGGTCAAAAAGCCGGACGGCTTGTCGTAGATGATCTGGTCGGGGTCCATCAGTCCGCCGTCGGTGTAGAGACGCGGACCTGGCTTGGCCTTGTCGGTCACCCAGCCACCCTGGGCGTCGATGGAGGCATCGTCGACGCCACCGCCCGATTTTTCCATGTCCTCGGAGCCTTCGATACTCTCGATGGAGGCACACTCAAGAAAGGCCGAGTTGCCCGCCTCCATGAAGGCCCGCAGCTTCTGCAGCACCTGAACTCGCGCCTCATCGGCCGTCAGAACCGTACCGTCCGAGAGGGTGACCGGGCCGTTGATCTCGTCCATGATGACCCAGTGCGGCGCCCAGAAGAGGCTGTAAGTGTTGCCGTCCGCATCGGGAGTGGTCAGAACGTCCTCGATGATTTCGGGTACCGTCACCTCGTTGAAGACCAGCGTTTCGAGACCGAGCAGGCCGGCCGCCTGCAGGTAGGAACGCAGAATATCGACCTTGCCGGAACCGAGAATGGCGAGCTTGGGCGGCACCTTGTCGAGCACCTTGTCGATCGGGGCCGAGAAGCTGACATTGGCCGAATGCACCTTGACGTCGGCGAAGGCGTTGACGATCTGCAACACTTCGGTGGTAAGAAACTTCTTGTGGATGACGAAGGGACCGCCCCGGTAATCGATGACATGGGCGTCGAAATTCTCGGTGACGCTGGTGCCGGCGTTGTCCGTCCAGCTGAGGGTTCGCGCGGGCGGATCGATATCCGGCCAGTTGGCCGGGTCGGTCTTGGTCCGGTCCACCTTCTTCACCGGCGGAATGATGTCGCCGGTCGTCAGGTCGGGCTGGCCGGCGATGGTGAAGTCGACGTCGTCCGGCGTCACCTTGTCGGGACGCACCACCCAGGCCACCTTGGCGCCGCTGCGCAGAATCTCGTAGATCATGCCGTAGGCCTGGTACAGTCCATTGTCGTTCAGGTCCGCGTCACAGCCCGTCGACCGGAAGACAGCGTTGAGATTGGGGTCGTTGTTCGGCTGCCAACAGGGGTCCATGGGCACAATGAGCGATCCGGCCGGAAAACTCATCTTGGCCGCCCGGGCCGGTGATGCCGCCATGGCCAGGATGACCACGATCAGAGCCAGAAATTTACCGATCCCTTTCATATCGACCTCCCCTGCTTCTCAATCGCCCAGCTTGAACGATTCGGTGCTCGTACCCAGATTTGCCGCGTCGCCGATACCACTGACGTTGCGGTAGTGTTCCTTCCCAGGACCGCCGCCCGCCTGGCTGTAGGAATCCTCGCTGTCGTCGAAGAGCAGGCGGCTTTCGATCATGGTCACGGCACCGTCGGTCCGCTGCGCCCTGACATTGACCAGAATCAGCTGGTCGGTATCGACGGCGTTGGTCCCGTCCCCGTCGTCGTTGTCCTTGACGAACACGTCGATGCTCAGATCGGGATCGTTGCCGAAGTTGGCCGGAACCAGGCCGGTGGCCCGAAGAAAGAGGTTCTTGTTCTGGTCCGGGTCGGTTGCCGGTCCGCTGTAGTTCGGATCGCTGTCCGGGTCGAGAAAATAGTGCCAGAATTCGCTGGACTTGTACTGGTCGTTCAGTATCAGCCGGGCATTTTCGAGCCCGGCGTTGGCATTATGATAAGTCTGCGCCTTGCTCTTGACGGCGACACTGTCGGTCGTCGACCTCAGCACCTTGTAGGCGACCAGGGTGACGATGGCCATGATGCAGGCTGTCATCATGATCACGGTCACCAGGGCGATTCCCCTGTCATCGCGTAACATAGTTCTTCACCTCGACTTCACCGACGACGACGATCCGCCGGAATGCATCGTTGTAAGGTCCATAGGTATTGGACACAGCGTTACCCATCTGTGAGGAATAGTCGACGGTGTTGATCAACCCCTGGTCGGGGGCCAGCGCCCGCACCAGCAGATAGAACCGCACGGCACGGATGTCCTCGGTCGCGCCCGGGGCATCGACCCAGTTGCCGTCGACCAGATACTGCAGCTGCAGGCCGTCGACCTGACGATCGATGATCTCGTCCTGGTCGAGATCACTGTAACGCAACTGGCTTTCGCTCCCCGATTTCACGATATGGAACCTGCGCACCCGCACCGGAAAGATTTCGGTCCCTTCCGGCACATCGTCGATCAGGGAGGTTGTCAGGCTGATGGTGACGAGCTGTGTGTCGAACGTCTTGTTGCAGGGAGCATTGCCGGCCGTCACCACGGCCCCGAAACTGACACCGTCGTTGACGTCGTCGAAAATCTGGTAGATCCGCTTCTGGTTGGCAAAGGCGATCCGGTCGTGGACCGTACCGCCCTCCAGCCCCAGCCGTGCCCTCTTGTCATTCGAACTCAGGCCGGCCAGCGAATCCTGGGCGACGCAGGTGCGAACCTGGACCGGCGGCCCGGCCAGCGTGTCGAGCACGAAGATCGGCGGAAAACTCTCCTCTCCCTTGATGAAGGAGATCTCGTCGTCGGCATTGTCGTTGTCGGTCACGACAATCGAGGTCGGGTAGGTGTTGCCGCCAATACTGAGATCGGTGGAAAAATTGCGTCCGACCAGAAAACCGGCCATCTTGATTTCGTCGCCAACAAAGATCTTCAGCCGTTCGGCCCGGTCGTAGAGGTCGTTCTTGCAGATTTCCCGCAACCCCTGCTTCTGAAACTCCCAGAAGGCGGGAAACATGAAAGCGGCCAGAATGCCCATGATGCACAGGGCGATCATCACCTCGATCAGGCTGAATCCCGCCTGCGAGCTCTCAGGCCGCGTCCACTTCACGGACGGGGATTCATTCGACAACAATGGTATCAACCGCATAGCTGTAGGCCTGTCCTCTGTAGTTCCAGGTTACAGTAACCCGGCAGTCATACCGCCTGTCATTGACGACTTCATTGCAATTAATGGCATAAGAAAACCGGGGATCGATGGTATCCGCCGTCGCCGCCACGTCGGGAACGTTCAGGTCGGCCGTATCCGTGGGGCGCCACTTCTGGCTGTGCAGCCATTCGACCCACCTGCCGGCCACCTCGATGGCCACGTTGCGCATGGCGTTGCGCTGATTGAGATGCATGTTCGAAATCATCAGCGGCAAGGCTCCCATGGATACGATCAGAAAGATCACCATGGCCACCATGAGTTCGATCAGGGTAAAACCCCGATCTCCTCCGGCCGGTCTTCGCCGCGCCTCTTGCGTGCCAGTCATCTTCTTCATTTCGTCGTCTCTCGTCTCGATCTCCATGAGCCAAAGTCATCCGGCAACCTGTCATTTTGCAAAACCCGAACCAACCGCGGGATCAGCGTCATTCCGGCCTCTCGGGCCATCGGGCCCATGCAATGCACATCCACAGCTTCATCGCACGTGCAAATATTGCACGATCAGGATGCATTCTTTTCATCCCCCCCCAGACCATGATCCTTGATCTTGTACATCAGCGCCCGCAGGCTGATTTCAAGCAACCTGGCCGCTTTCGTCCGGTTGCCGCCGGTCGCGGCCAGTGCCTTGCGAATGTACTCCTTTTCGAGCCTTTCCGTCGCCTTCTTCAGCGAAAAGTCGTTCTCGCGGGAACGATCGCTGCGCCGCAGATCCCAGGGCATGTCGTCCCTGCCGATCCTGCTTCCCCGGCAGAAAATCAGGATCCTGGCCATGAAATTCTCCAGTTCCCTGACATTGCCCGGCCAGGAGTAGCTCTGCAGCAGGGCCATCGCGTCCCCGGTCAGCTCCGGCGTCGGCCTGCCTTCCCTGGCGGCATGCCGTTCGAGAAAGAATCGGGCCAAAACCGGAATATCATCGGGCCGCTCCCGTAGTGGTGGAATCGCCAGCTCGACCACCGCCAGCCGGAAATAGAGATCGTCGCGAAAACGCCCGGCCTCGACTTCCTTCCACAGATTCCTGGCCGTGGCGGCGACAACCCTGACGTTCACCGGCCGGGCCTTTGCATCCCCCACCCGTCGTACCTCTTTTTCCTGCAGAACACGCAGAAGCTTGGGCTGGAGCTCGAGAGGCAATTCCCCGATCTCGTCGAGAAAGAGCGTTCCTCCATCCGCCGCAAGAAAAAGACCGTCCCGGGCACGGTCGGCACCGGTGAAGGCTCCCCTGGCATGGCCGAACAGCTCGCTTTCGAGCAGTCCCGAAGCGATGGCGCTGCAGTTGACCGGCACGAAAGGACCCTCGCGCCGGGGGCCGGCATCATGAAGAGCGCGGGCCACGAGCTCCTTGCCGGTCCCGGTCTCTCCGGTCACCAGTACCGGACTGTCGCTGGCGGCGGCCCTGCGCACCAGATCCATCAGTTCGGCCATTGTCCGGCTTCTGTAGATGATGTCGGGCAGCCTGGGTGCCGAAATCTGTGCCCTGAGCAGCGCGTTTTCACGCAGCAGGCGCAGCCGTTCTTCGGCCTTCTTCAGGGTGAGAACGACCTCGTCGGTCTTGAACGGTTTGGAAATGTAATCGTAGGCGCCGCGCTTGAGGCACTCGATAGCCGTCTCGATGCTGCCGTAGGCGCTCATCATGATGACGGTGGCGCTCACTTCTTCCTGTTCGAGAAGATCGAGAAACGCCAGGCCATCGACATCCGGCATGCGCACATCGCAGAGAACAAGCGGGCAACGCCTTTGGGCCAGCAGCGCGATCGCCTCGCGCCCGTCACCGGCTTCTTCGACTTCATAGCCGTTCTTTTCAAGCATGAGCCGCAGCATCTGGCGCATGCCCGAATCATCATCAACCACCAACACGCGCATCATTCCACCCCTTCATCCGCAGCCGCCGGCAAGAAAACCCTGAACCGGCTTCCCTGTCCGACAGCCGATTCGACTTCGATCCGGCCGCCGTACTGGTCGACAATCCGGTGACAGATGCTGAGTCCGAGTCCCCATCCCCGGCCGGGCTGCTTGGTGGTAAAGAATGGATCGAAAATATGCTTCCGCTGGTCGGGATCAATCCCCGAACCCGAATCCCGGATTTCGAAAAAGGCCTCTTTTTCCCGCCTGCCGGTTCTGACTTCGATTCGTCCGCGATCTTCGCAGGCATCCCGGGCGTTCAGCAGCAGGTTGACCGCCACCTGCAGCAGCCGGTGAAAACTGCCGCGAACCGGCGTGTCATCCCGACAATCGACGGACAGCTCGATCCCCTTGAGTGCGCCCTGGTTGCCAAGAAAGTCGAGAGCTTCCCCAACCACGTCCGACAGACGGCACTGCAGGTCCGCGTCCGCTTCCGGCCGCGCAAATTCGAGCAGTTCCCTGACCAGACGATCGATACGGGCGCATTCCTTCAGCGCCGCCTCGACCATCCCGTGCGACGATTCCGGCAACCGCTCCGAGGAAAGCACGTCGAGATAGCCGATGACCGCACCCAGTGGATTACCGATTTCATGGGCCATGCCGGCGGCAAGATGCCCCACGGCGGAGAGCCTTTCGCTGCGAATCAGCTCCTCCCTCGCCTGCCGCAGCTCGGCGTTCGACCGCTCGAGGGACTGCAGGTTGGCCCGCAGACGTTCCTCGCTTGCCGCCAGTGCCTTGATCATGTCGTTGAAGCTGCGCGCCAAATCCGCAATCTCCCGTGGCCCGTCGAGATGAAGCGGTGCCCCGCCGGCTCGCGACACATCGACCAGACGGGTTTGCAGGGCTCGCAGCGGCCTGACGATTCTCTTGCCCAGAACAAGGTAGAGAATCCCCATGACCGCCAGGCCGTAGAGGGCGGCCAGAATAAAGAGAGTTCGCTGCAGCGCCGCCAGTTCTTTCGCTGTCGACGCCAGGGAAAATGTCAGCAGCAACCGCTGAGCCGGAACCCCGCCATGCAAAAGAGGGACGGCGACAACCAGCTCCACCTCCGTGGACAAACCGAAACGGAGCGGCCAGGGGTTGTAGCGCAGACGACTTTCGGGCACCATGCCGGTCAGTACCGAACCGAAAGACTCCCTGCGGTCGGCAGAGAGAATCTTCCGATTCCCGGTTTCGTACCGCCAGTGGCGCAGAACCGCGATATCACCCCAGGGCTCCAGAAGGGTCTTCAGCGTCCCTTCCATCGCATTCCGGTCCAGACTGTCGGCAGACAGCTTCGCCGACAGGATGCGGCTGACCGAATCGGCAACCGCCACCAGGTTTTTCTGCTGCTGGCGAAGCTGCTGGTGCTGAAAAAAACTGCCCAGCATCAGGGTCGCGGCCAGAACTGACGGAAGAACGAGAGCCAGCAGCAAACTGGCGACTTCCTGACGCACACCGGGCTGCCATCTGAACTTGCCAGAGATGTCGCGCATCCGCTCCCGCATGGACAATGAATTCATGAAAAAGGGCTCCACGTTCGCCATCAATCTATCAAAACCTGAGAAAATTAACAGGGTTAAATTCACATCACCGGCCAACCACCCTGTTGCAGGGGGCAGGGGTCATGCTAAGATTCTGAAGCAACCAGTCATGATGCCCGAGCTGCCGGGCAGAACGACCAGAACCTAAAGAACCCGGACAACAAGGAGTCTCCATGCCACGCACCCCCGTCGTCGATCAGCAATGCTGTATCAGTTGCGAAGTCTGTACCCAGATCTGCCCGGAAGTCTTCCGCATGGAAGGCGAAGAGGAAGGACACGGACACGACCATCACGATCACAAATCAGAGGTCTACAATCCGACCGGAGCGCCGGAGGAGAAGATCGAACAGGCCATGGACGCCTGTCCCGCGGCCTGTATCTACTGGGAAGACTGATCCCGGAGAAGCGCACAGGTGACCCGGACGAAGACAGAACACCTGCTGCGACATGTTGCAGCGTTGCTGCTATGCGTTCTTCTGGCCGGCTGTCTGGGCAATGCCGGCAGGCAGGACATCGCCGACAGCGGCCCGAAAACGCTCTATTTCGATGCCAACCTCGGTTTAAGCCTGACGGTTTCCGGCCGCTGGAAAAGAACCTTCATCATCCCTCCACCGGAATCGACCGCCCCCTACGCCGTCCGCTGGGATTGCGCCCCGAACAACGGCAACATCCGGGTCCTGATCGAAGCGGCTGCCTTTCCCGGTCGGGGCCGTCCGGACCGGGAAAGGCTTATGCAGCTGCTGCGCCGCCAGCTTCCGGGATTCGAACTGACAGCTTTCAGCGAATCGCCGAACCGGGGGAGACCACAATGGGAGATCCTCGGGCACACCGGCCGTTCGACTTTCCTGGTTCGCTACATCCTCTCCGGCTCCCGGCTCTACCAGCTCGGCCTGTTCACCCGACCGGAGGATTTTGACGCGGCCCGTTCCCTGTTCGACGAGGTGACATCCAGCTTCAGCCCGCTGAACGACTGAACAGGAGCAGGACGCAAGAATCATGGAAGACTGGCTGAAAATCTTTTTTCGGTTTCTTCCCGAAGGCGGCCTCTATTACCTGCTCATCGGCCTGATCGCCCTCGGTGAATCCCTGGTCGGGATCGGCCTGCTGCTGCCCGGCAGCACCCTCTGCGTCTTCGCCGGCTTTCTCGCCCTGCACGGCAAGGGAGAAATCCTCCCTCTCATCGGCGTCGCCACCCTGGGGGCCTTTTGTGGAGACCTCATCAGCTATCTGTTCGGCGCCCGTTTCGGCGGCGAGCTGCTGAAACATCCACTGCTGAACCGGAGAGTCGACCTGGTGCGCAAGGCCGAGATCTTTTTCGCCGAGCACGGCGGCAAGAGCGTCCTTTTCGGTCGCTTCTTCGGACCGATACGGGGATTCGTCCCCTTTGTCGCCGGCGGCGCCGGCATGTCACCGGCCCTGTTCACCACCTTCGCCCTCGTCAGTGCCCTGCTCTGGGGACTGACCTATCCCGGACTCGGCTGGCTGGCAGGAGTCAGCTGGCAGAATGTGCAGCGCTGGACCGGCCGATTCAGCCTGCTGATCCTGGCGGCGCTTCTGTTGACTGTTCTCTGGGCCAAGCTCCGCCGCAGGCGGAAATAGAATTCCCGTCACGACAACCTGCCGGATTCACGTTTGACTCGCCAATTCGGAAATGGCAGACTGCAGAGTTAATCTACCGGCAAACCAGGAGATTTCGTGATGCATGAGGATCTCAAGCAACGACTTGTCGAAAAATTGCGGCAGATCGATCCTCACAAAATCATTCTGTTTGGGTCGCATGCTCGCGGTCCGGCGGGACCGGAAAGCGATATCGACCTGCCCGTCGTGACCGAGGACGACTCCCTGCCACGTTCCTCTGCCGAAAAAAACGCCATCTACCTGCGCTTTGCCGGCGTCATTGCCGAACTGGAAAAAGAGATGCCCATCGACCTGATTGCCCACGCCAAAACCATGCACCGAAAATTCGTGGCCATGGGCAGTCAGTCTTCCCGGACGATCGTCAGCCAGGGAGAGTCCCTTCATGAAAAGACTCTCTGAGGAATGGCTCAATTCGCCAACGCGGTCCATGACCAGGTCGATGGCAGTCTTGCCCTGAATCTTTCCCGGCAGAAAACCGAAAGCTGAAACCGGAGCTGTCAGATGTCATCCATCCGTCTCCCCGCCGAGTGGGAACGTCAGGACGGCGTTCTCATCGCCTGGCCGCACGCCGCCACCGACTGGGCGGACTGTCTCGACCGGGTCGAACCGGTGTTTATCGAACTGGCCCGCGCCATCTGCGCCCGCGAAACCCTGCTGGTCGCGACTCCCGAACCGGAGCGGGTGAAAAAACGGCTGGCTCAGGCCGGCATCGCTCCCGACCGGGTCCGACTGGCAAAGGTACCGACCAACGACACCTGGTGCCGCGACTTCGGTCCAGTCACCATCCTGCGGGAAACCGGACCGCAACTGCTCGACTTCGGCTTCAACGCCTGGGGACTGAAGTTCGCCGCCGATCTCGACAACCAGGTCACCCGTCGTCTGCACCGGCTGGGCTTTTTCGGCGATACGCCCCTGTCGGTGCAGGGACTGGTTCTCGAAGGGGGGAGCATCGAAACCGACGGCGCCGGTACCCTGCTGACCACCAGCCGCTGCCTGCTGAACCCCAACCGCAATCCGCACCTGAGCCGCGGCGAGATCGAGGCCCGGCTGTGCAGCCAGCTCGGCATCGACCGCGTCCACTGGCTCGATCACGGCTGGCTGGCCGGCGACGACACCGACGCCCACATCGACACCCTGGCCCGGTTCGCCCCGAACGACACCATCGTTCACATCGCCTGCGACGACCCGCAGGACGAACATTATGCAGATCTGGCGACCATGGCCGGCGAGCTGGCGCGGCTGAGAACCCGCAGCGGCGCCCCCTACCGCCTCCTTCCCCTGCCCTGGCCCCGGGCCGTTTACGACCGGAACAGAAGACTGCCGGCTTCCTACGCCAATTTTCTGATCATCAATGACGCGGTGCTGGTGCCTCTCTACGACGATCCGGCGGATGAACGCGCCCTGGAAGTTATCGCCGAGGCCTACCCCGGCCGGGAGATCATCGGCATCGACGCCCGGCCGCTGATCACCCAGGGGGGAGCCATCCACTGCCTGACCATGCAGCTGCCACAAGGAGTTCTGCCATGAAACCGGTCAAGACCGCCCTGATTCAGCAAGAATGCAACCTGCCGCCGGCCGAGGCGAGAGAGAAATGCGCCGATGCCATCCATCGCGCCGCCGATCGGGGTGCCGGGCTGGTCGTTCTTCCTGAACTGCACAACGGCCCCTACTTCTGCCAGCAGGAAGATGTCGTCAACTTCGATCTGGCCGAACCCATCCCCGGACCGAGCACCGTCTTCTTCTCCCGCATCGCCGCCGAACGGAAGGTAGTCCTGGTGCTGTCCCTGTTCGAGCGCCGCGCCCCCGGCCTCTATCACAACACGGCGGTAGTGATCGACAGCGACGGCCGTCTGGCCGGCCGCTACCGGAAGATGCATATTCCGGACGACCCCGGGTTTTATGAAAAATTCTATTTCACCCCCGGCGATCTCGGCTTTCGACCCATCAGAACCTCCATCGGCAACCTCGGCGTGCTGGTCTGCTGGGACCAGTGGTATCCGGAAGCCGCCCGGTTGATGGCCCTGGGCGGCGCAGACCTGCTCGTCTACCCGACGGCCATCGGCTGGGATCCGCGGGACGATGACAGGGAAAAGGAACGCCAGCTTCAGGCCTGGCTGACGGTGCAGCGCGGGCACGCCGTCGCCAACGGTCTGCCTCTGGTGGCGGTCAATCGGGTCGGTCAGGAGCAGGATCCTGCCGGAGCAACCCCTGGCATCGATTTCTGGGGCAACAGTTTCGCCTGTGGTCCGCAGGGAGAAATTCTGGCATCCGGAGGAACGGAAGAGGCCGATCTGCTGGTGGAGATCGATCCGCGCCGCAGCGAGGAAGTCCGCCGTATCTGGCCCTTTTTGCGCGACCGGCGGATCGAATGTTACGGTGATCTGCTGAAACGATTCCTGGACGAAGACTGAACAGGATCAGTCGACGGCCGACGGCTGCTTGGGGAAGAACTTGTCTTCAAGGGCGATTTCGAGTTGTGCCAGAGTGGTTTCCTTGATGCCGAGCAACTGTGCCTCACGGGTGGTGGCCAGAATCAGCTCCGGCTCATGCCGCAGGGAAATACCCAGCTTGCGGCAGGCCTGATTGGCCAGCATCACCAGGCTGAGCAGGGGGGAATCGATAGGCGGCTCGTCGTGATGATGATAGCGAACGATATCGGCGTATTCCTCGGGCAACCCCCAGTGCTGCATCAGCCGATATCCCTGCTCCACGTGCAGGGTCACCAGCACCTCCATGACCAGGGCCTCTGAGAGGCTGACCTGCGGATTGGCACGCCTGACATCCTCGAGCACCTTGAGCAAAAAGAGCTGTCCGATATCGTGCATCAGGCCGCCAAGAAAGGCTTCCTGCATCAGATTCTGGTAACCGGCATGCCGAGCCAGCCAGAAGGCGCCGAGAGCCGTCCCCAGAGCGTGTTTCCAGAGCCGCTCCATCAGAATCTGCAATCCCTTGATTTTGCTGCGGTAGAGACCGCGTTGGGTTATCTGGACCGTCAGCCGCAAAACTTCCTTGGCCCCCAGTCGCACCATGGCGTCCTGGATGGTCACGACCTTTTTCAAACCACTGTAAAAGCTCGAATTGGCCTCTTTGAGCACCTCGCTGACCAGGGCCTGATCACGGCTGATCAGGGCGGCGCATTTTGCCAGGTCGAAATCGTCCTTTTGCAGGGCGCGCTGCAGCTCCAGGGCCGTACGGTTGAAAACCGGCAGTTTCAGATCCTTGGCTTCGAGAGCCTGCTGCACCATGGCAAGAAGGGACTGATCGCTCATCGTTCACTCTCCCAGCATGCGGTACAGCTCCGGCAGGCTGCGCGGCCGGCCCAGCCTGGGCAAATGCCTCAACACATCCTGAACCGACACCTGGCCGCGCGCCGCCTTGACCAGGCCGTCCTCGAACAGGGTGACCAGACCGCTGGTCTCGACACTGATGCGGCGGATCTCGTATGAGGTCTTGCGCCGCAGAATGGCATCCTTGACCTGCTCATTGAGGATCAACAGCTCGAAGATCCCCACCCTGCCGCGGTGGCCGGTGAAGCGGCAGCGCGGACAACCACGCCCGGCCATGAACCGGGCGCCGGCCAGATCGGCCGGCTTATAGCCGAGGCGGCGCAATTCGACCGGGGTGAGCTGTTGCGGTTCGGCGCAGTCGGAACAGACCTTGCGCAAAAGACGCTGGGCCAGAACGCACACCACCGTTGAAGAGATGAGAAAAGCCTCTATCTCCATGTTCATCAGGCGCAACAGACCGCCGATACTGTCCTCGGTGTGAAAAGTCGTCAGAACCTTGTGTCCGGTCAGAGCCGCCTGGATGGCGGTTTCAGCCGAAAAGTGATCCCGGATCTCCCCGAGAACGATGACATCCGGATCCTGACGCACGATGTGGCGCAGAGTCTCCTCGAAGGTCACGCCGATCTTCGGATTGATGGAGCACTGGGAAATACCTTCGACAATGTACTCCACCGGATCCTCGGCGGTGACAATGCTTGTCTCAATGGTGTTCAGGTAATTGACACAGCCATACAGGGTCGTGGTCTTGCCCGACCCCGTCGGCCCGGTGACGATCAGTACGCCGCTTGGCAAATCGAGGGCATCGAAGCGGAAGCGCTCCAGCACCTTCGGCGCCATGCCGATATCCTTCAGTTCGAGCAGTTCCCCCTTCTGGTTGAGCAGCCGCAGCACCACCTTTTCCCCGTAAATGGTCACATAGAAGGAGACCCGCAGATCAAGGGTCGAACCGGTGGTCGGACTTTCGTAGAGGATGCGTCCACCCTGGTGCCGCCGCTTTTCGGCGATATCCGCCTTGGCCAAGACCTTCAGACGACTGACGATGGGGGCGGCGAGATCGAGACTGAACGTCTGGTATTGCAGCAGAACCCCGTCGCAGCGGAAGCGAATCCGCAACCGGTCCTTCATCGGTTCGATGTGGATGTCGCTGGCATTGTGGGCTACGGCATCGTCGAGGAGCTTGTTGATCAGGCCGACGATGGTACGTTCATCGCAGGCAACCTTCGAAGCCGAGCGCACGCGCTGGTAACGCTCGACCCACTCGTCGATGGCCCGCGCCGGGGCGATTCCGACCCGAATATTGCTGCCGAAGAACTCCCGGGCCGCCCGCAGATCCACTTCGTCGGAAGGATCGGCGAAGGCGATGAGAACCGCCCCCTCTTCCTGTTTGACCGGAACGAACTTGTGACGTTGATAATAGTTGACGGGAGCCTTGGAGAAGAGCGTCCGGTCAAGCTGCTCCGCGTCAAGGTCCACCGCCGGGATGCCCATCTGGTAGGCCAAAACCTCGATGAAGCGGTGTTCCTCGATCAGATGGTCCTCGACCAGGATTTCGCCCAGTTTTTTGCTGTTTTTCAGCTCCCGCTGTCGGGCCAGGGCCGTCTGCAGGTCCTGCGGCCGCAGATATCCGAGTTCCACCAGCAAGTCGCCGACCCGCATGCCGACCCGGTCCTGCTGCATCGCCTGTCGCAGCTGACTCTCCTTCAGGAATTCAAGATCATAGAGGACCTGCAACAGGGTCTTCGGAGTCGCCAGCTTTTCCTGCACCCGGCGGGCATACTGCAGCTGCCCGGGGGTGAGAAGCCCGTGCTTGATCAGAAAAGAGGCCAGGATATCGGCACTCGACGGTAAAGGACTGACTTGCAGATCCTTGCCATCCTGTTCCGATCGGGTCTGCCTGGCCGGCTTTCTCTCTTTCGTTGCGGTATCGGCCATGATCCTCCCATCCGGATACTGGTTCTGCCCTACCTATCGACCATCCACATCCGGAACTTTACCCTTTTCCTTTCAGTTTCAGCTGGTTGTGGCTCCGGCAGCCGTTTTTTCCCGGGGACCAGGATTCCGGGCACAAAAAAAGGCCGCCCCGAAAGGCGGCCCAGAATTGCTCACAAATCAGCAGGCTCAAATCAGGCGGACTTGCCGTAACCCTCCATCTCGTCGAACTGCAGGTAACGGTAGATCTGGTCGGCCTTGGGCGCCACCTTCTCGTTGTAGACGGCGAAGTATTCCTCGGGGGTCGGCAGCTTGCCCATGGTGCTGACCACCGCTCCCAGCTCGGCGCTGCCGAGATAGACCTGGGCGCCGTCGCCCATGCGGTCGTCGAAGTTGCGGGTCGAGGTCGAAAAGACCGTCGAGCCGTCCGGCACCCGGGCCTGGTTGCCCATGCAGAGGGAGCAGCCGGCGATCTCGATGCGGGCGCCGACGGCGCTGAAGACGGAGAAGTAAGCTTCTTCCTTCAGCTTTTCCTGGTCCATGCGGGTCGGCGGGCAGATCCAGGTGCGGACATTCGGATTGAACTTCTGACCGCGCCAGATCTCGCCGGCGGCACGGAAATGCCCGATGTTGGTCATGCAGGAGCCGAGAAAGACGTCCTGCACCGGGGTGCCGGCCACCTCGGAAAGGAGCCGCACGTCATCGGGATCGTTGGGGCAGGCAAGGATCGGTTCCTTGATATCGGCCAGGTCGATTTCGATGACCGCGGCGTACTCGGCGTTACTGTCGGCCTTGAGCAGCTTCGGCTCCTTGAGCCATTCCTTGACCGCCTCAATCCGCTTGCGCAGGGTATCGGCGTGCCGGTAGCCTTCTTCGATCATCTTCTCCATCAGGGCGATGTTGGAGCGCAGGTAGGTGCAGACGCTCTCCTCGGAAAGCTGGATGCAGCCGGCGGCGGCACTGCGCTCGGCGGCGGCATCGGTCAGCTCGAAGGCCTGCTCGACGGTCAGGTTGGGCAGCCCCTCCATCTCGAGAATGCGGCCGTTGAAGACGTTGATCTTGTTCTTCTTCGGCACGGTCAGCAGCCCCTGCTTGATGGCATAGTAGGGGATGGCGTTGACCACGTCACGCAGGGTGATGCCGGGGTTGAGCTCGCCCTTGAACCGAACCAGCACCGACTCGGGCATGTCGAGCGGCATGAAGCCGAGAGCGCCGGCGAAAGCCACCAGACCGGAGCCGGCGGGAAAGCTGATGCCGATGGGGAAACGGGTGTGCGAGTCGCCGCCGGTGCCGACGGTGTCGGGGACCAGCAGCCGGTTCAGCCAGCTGTGGATGACGCCGTCGCCGGGACGCAAGGCGACACCTTCACGCTCGGCGATGAACTGCGGCAGGGTCTGGTGCATCTTCACGTCGGCCGGCTTCGGATAGGCGGCGGTGTGACAGAAGGACTGCATGAACATCGGTGACTGGAACTTCAGGCAGGCCAGCTCCTTCAGCTCGTCGGCGGTCATCGGGCCGGTGGTGTCCTGGGAGCCGACGGTGGTCATCTTCGGCTCGCAGGCGGTTCCGGGCAGAACCCCCTCGACGCCGCAGGCACGGCCGACCATCTTCTGAGCCAGCGAATAGCCCTGACCCGGCTTCGGCGTCGGGTTGTCCGGCTTGGCGAAGATATCGGCCTCGCCCATGCCCAGGGCCTCGCGGGCCTGGTTGGTAATGCTGCGGCCGATGATCAGCGGGATGCGGCCGCCGGCCCGGTACTCGTCACGCAAGGTGTTTGGCTTGATTTCGAAGGTGGAGATCACCTCGCCGGCCTCGTTGGTCACCTCACCTTTGACGGTATTGATGGTGATGACATCGCCCATGTTCATCTTGGTGACATCCATCCGCAGCGGCAGGGCGCCGGAATCCTGGGCGGTGTTGAAGAAGATCGGGGCGATGACGCCGCCGATGATGACGCCGCCACGCCGCTTGTTCGGCACATGCGGAATGTCCTCGCCGATGTGCCAGAGCACGCTGTTGCAGGCCGACTTGCGGCTGGAGCCGGTGCCGACCACGTCGCCGACAAAGGCGACCTGGTGCCCTTCGGCGCGCCACTTGGCGATCTGCTCGATACCGCCGGGGAAGCGGGTCTTGCCCATGGCCAGGGCATGCAGCGGAATGTCGGGACGGCTCCAGGCGTCACCGGCGGGAGAGAAATCGTCGGTGTTGATTTCGCCTTCGACCTTGAACACCTTGACGGTGATGGTTTCGGGAATCTCGGGACGACTGGTGAACCACTCGGCGTTGGCCCAGCTTTCCACCACCTTCTTGGCGGCGGCGTTGCTCTTGGCCAGCTCGATGATCTGGCCGGCGGCGTCGTAGACATAGGTCAGCCCGGACAGGGCGCAGGCGGCCGCGTCCGCCAGTTCGGCGTCTCCGAGGGTGTCGATGAGCGGCTGCACGTTGTAGCCGCCGATCATGGTGCCGAGAATTTCAACCGCCTTGTTCCGGTCGATCAGCGGCGAACTCTTGCTCCCCTTCAGAATCGCATCGAGGAACTCGGCCTTGACCCTGGCGGCGGGATCGACACCGGGCGAAATGCGCTCGGTGAACAGATGCAGCAGGAACTCTTCCTTGCCCGCCGGCGGATTCTGCAGCAGTTCGCAAAGCTGTGTCGTCTGCTCGGGATTGAGCGGCAGGGCCGGAATGCCCTGGGCTTTTCTCTCTTCTTCATGGCGCAGATAGGCTTCGATCATCTCTCTCCTCCAGATTGCCGGGTCAAAACGGGAGGTCGCAAGCGACCTCCCTTCCCCTCATTTTCTTCTTGTATCATCGAAAGTTGGCTGGGCCCGGGCAAACCCCGAGCGTTGCATACTGTATACGATCACCCCCATCCTGTCAATTTCAATTCCCCCCGGACCGAGCCGCCCGCCCGCTGTCGAGTGACTTATTCTGACATACAGCAAAGGCAGACTGAAATCGATCCCGGATCTCGCCGATGCCCTTCGTCGTCAACTCGTCGTCAAGGAGTGATGCCATGTTCGAACTGATGCTGCTCGCCTGCCTACTCATCATCGGCTTCAGTCCCCTGTTGCCGGAAGCTCCCGACCGGCACTCATCGGCCGGCCGCCGCAACCGGCGTTTCGTCCCCCATCCGCCGCGTCGTCATGGCGAAACCTGCCACCGCCGCCGCGTCGGCATCCGCCTCGCGACGCACACTCGCTGCGGGGCGATGGCGACGAGACCCGCCCGCAGCGCGAAAGTCTTACCATCGGGCCGGCAGTTGTGGTAGACATTGTTTGTGAAACGCCATGAGGGACAATCCCCATGACGGGGTTCCCGGATCGTCGACAACCCAACGTCCCGCAAGGAGACCGGATCGTGTTGCGTCTGTCCCTGCTTTTGCTGTGCCTTCTCCTCGCGTCCGGCCAGGCCCTGGCCGCCCCCCCCACCCAGCGCGACTGGCTGATCAACCTGGTCGACGGCCTCGGCTGGAGCTTCGGACTGCCGGACAATCCGCAGGACGCCGACTACCTGGCCGTCGTCGACGGCGGGCGCCGGCTGCACATCGAGGCCGAAGAAGCCATCCAGCCCGAGGATCTGGTCGCGGTCAAGAACTACCGGATCTACGGCGACTTCAGCGGCGAGGGCTGGGTCAGCGGCATCGCCAGGCCGACCACCGCCCACCTGAGATTTCTCCTTCCCATCGGCGGCCGCTACGAGATCCGGGCCCGCCTGCGGCTGCCGGGACACCGGTTCACCATCGGCGGCCAGGAGTTCACCGCCGACGGCGGCACCGGCTTCACCACCGTCGTGGTGGCGCAAACCGAACTGGTCGCCGGCGAAAACGAGATCGCCGTCACCCTGCCGGCCAACGGCTCCCTCGATTACCTCGAGCTGCAGGCGCCGGCCTACCCGCCCATTGCGCCCCCAGGCGGCTGGCGGCCGGACAGGCCGCTGCGAAAAGCCGACCTGGCGGCAACCGTCATCAAGGCCCTCCAGCTCGAAAACTGTCTGCCGCAGGCCGGCGAAACGGTACGCATCGAGGCGGAAACCGCGAGCGACACCGGCGATGCCGAAATCACCCGGATCACCCATCTCGGCCATCCGAGCGGCGGCGCCTGGCTCCGGGCCCGGGCCGGCGTGACGCGCGTCGTCCTCGACTTCACCCCGCCGGCACCCGGCGTCTACCGGCTGGCGTTGCGCGGCACCGGCAAAGGCACCGTCCGTGCCGAACTCGACGGCCGTTACCTGACCGACTTTGACTTTCCTCCCTACCTGCAGGCCCGAACCTGGGCCAGCCTGTATCTCGCCGGCGGCAAGCACCGCCTCGAAATCACCCTGCCGCCGCGCGGCGGCATCGACGCCCTGCTTCTCACCCCCCTGTCGGACCGGGACGAGGACTATCTCCGGCTGAGCGGCCTGCAAACGGCCGATCCGCCGGAACCGGCGGATCTCGACCGCACCCTCGAACTGCTCAACAGCTTCATGCTTCCACGCTGAATCCGCCGTGTTTCCGGCCCTGTTCCTGACGGCCCTGGTCACCGGCCTGCTGCTCGGAACAGTCGTTCCCGACAGTGGCGTCTGGCTTTTCGCCGCCGGACTGACGGCCACCGCCGGACTGTTGCCCGTCACACGGAAAGGGCAGCCTCTGCTGGTCGTTGCCCTGGTCCTGCTCGGCATCGGTCTCTACCAGCATGCCGGCCATCCCCCACCCGGAGCCGAGGGGCTGCTCGCGCTGACCGACGGCAAGAGGCACCGGCTGTCGGGCACCGTCATCCAGGCCCGAAAGGACGAATATGGACGGTCGCGGCTGAACCTGGGCGATCTGCAGCTGCACGACAAGGGGACCATCCGCGCGCTTGCGGGCAACCTGCGATTGACCGTCGACCGGACCAAAGACAGTTGGCTGCCCGGCGAGCGGGTGCAGTTCAGCGCCAGGTTGCGGCGGCCGGCCCGCTTCGGCAACCCGGGTGAATTCGACTATCCGCGGCACCTGGCGGCGCAAGGCGTCTTTGCAACCGCCTACCTGCCTAACGAGCGCGGCCTGGCCCGCCTCGCTCCCAAGGGCGGACCATCCCCTCGCCTGCGTCTGGCCCGGCTGCGACAACAGCTGTCCGACTGGATCGACAGCCGGCTGCCGCCGGTCAGGGCCAGTCTGCTCAAAGCACTGGTTCTCGGCAACCGCGACGCCTTTCCGGAACGGCTGCGGCAACGGGTCGCCGGAGCCGGCCTGGCCCACCTGCTGGCCATCTCCGGCCTGCACCTCGGCCTGCTCGGCTGGTTTCTCTACCGGCTCGGACTTTTCGCCTGGCGGCGCAGCGAACGCCTGTTGCTCTGGCAGCCTCCCGGCCGCATGCTGCCCCTGCTGTTGACCCCGCCGCTCGCTCTCTACACCCTGGTCACCGGGCAGGCCCTGTCGACCCTGCGCGCACTGCTGGTCTGGACCTTCGCCGCACTGCTGCTGGCGTTCGGCGAACGGCGGCGACCGACGGACGTTCTGCTGCTCGCCCTGCTGCTGATGCTGCTCGTTCAGCCCCTCGCCCTGTGGGAACCGGGACTGCAGCTGTCGGCGGCCGGAGCCGCCGGCATTCTCCTCTTTCTGCCGGCGTGGCACGCCAGGCTTTCCGGATTCTTCTCCCGGATGCGCAGGCTGCTCGACCTTCCCCTGGCCACGGCCGCCGCCTCCCTGGCGACCTTTCCCCTGGTCGGCCTGCACTTCCATCAGATCGTTCCGGCCGGGCTGGTCACCAATCTCTTCGCCGTGCCCCTGATCGGTTTCGCCGCCCTTCCCCTCGGCCTGGCCGCCGTGCTGGGGCACATTCTCCATCTGCCCGGCAGTGGATACCTGCTGGATCTCGCCGGTCTGCTGGCCGAAAAGACCCTCTGGCTGAGCGAGACGATCGCCACCTGGCCACCTCTGCGCGCCCGGGACTGGTTTCCGGATCCGTTCCAGCTGCTGGCCTCCGCCGTCCTCATCGTCGCCCTGCCGGCCCTGAGCAGGGGGCGAACGAAACCCTTTGTCGCCGCGGCCGCGCTGGCCGTCGTGCTGCTGGCCTGGCCGCGCCTGGCAACCGACCGGCCGCTGCGGCTGACCGCCTTCGCCGTCGGCCAGGGAGAATCGCTGCTGGTAGAGATGCCCGGCGGCAACAGCTACCTGATCGACGGCGGGGGACTGCGCAAATCCCGGTTCGACATCGGCCAGAGGCTGGTCGCCCCGGCGCTGGGCCGTCTCGGCGTCCACCGGCTGACCGGCGTCATCCTGACCCATCCCCATCCCGACCACTACCTCGGCCTGGCCGCCATTCTGCGACACATCCCTGTCGACAGCTTCTATTCGGCGCTCTCCGCCGACGAGCTGCCGGAAGAGATCCGCGCCGCCATCCGTCAGGAAACACGACAACGGCAACTGGCACCCGGCTGGCACCTGCTGGAGCAGAATGCCGACATGGAACTGCGCATCTGGGTGCCGCCGCAATCGGCACCCTCGGTCAACGACCGGTCGCTGGCCGTCTACCTGCGCGCCGGAAACAGCGGCGCCCTGCTCACCGGCGACCTCGAAGCCACGGGCGTCACCCGGCTTCTCGACAGCCTGCCCGACAAGCCGGTGACCCTGCTCAAACTGCCGCACCACGGCAGCCGGCATTCGGCGACAGACCGCCTGCTCGAGCGGTTGCGACCGCGCCTCGCCCTGGTTTCGGTCGGGCGCGACAACCCCTACCACCTTCCCGCCCCGACCGTTGTCGCCAGCTGCCGGAAACTGGGGGTTACGCTGCTGCGCACCGACCGTGACGGCTGCATCCGGCTGACGGCGACCGGCGACGGCTGGCGACGCGACACCGGGCTTTTCAATTGACATAAATCCCCGATTTCGCTAACTTTGATTCTTCCTGACAGGAGGGAGCAGAATGCCTGCGCCGATTGTTCTGGTGGCTGACGACGAACTTTTCTTCCGCCGCCTCTTTTCCGACATCCTGGGCGAAGAAGGCTGCCAGGTCGAAACCGTCGACTCCGGCCAAGCCGCTATCGACCGCATCCGCCAAGGCGGCGTCGACCTCGTGCTCAGCGACCTGGTCATGCCCGGTGTCGACGGTCTCGAGGTCCTGCGGCAGGCCCGCGAGATGGACAATCCTCCCGACGTGGTTCTGGTCACCGGCAACGCCACCCTCGAAACCGCGGTCCAGGCCCTGAAGAACGGCGCCCGCGACTATCTGATCAAGCCCTGCAATCCCGAAGAACTGAAACACCTGGTCCATACCTGCCTCGAACAGCGACGACTGCTGAACGAGAACAGCCTGCTCAAAAGCCAGCTGCAACTCTTTCGCAAGGGGCAGGACCTGGCCAGCCAGATCGAACTCGACCGGCTTCTCGTCCGGGCCACCGCCATCCTGGTCCGGGAGATCGGCGCCGCCAGGGGATTCGCCTTTCTCGCCGGCAAACTGAACGTCGAAAAGATCCTGACGACCGAAGGGATGGAGGACTACCACGCCCGCTTTCTGGCCACCCGGCTGCTGGCCCGCATCCGGCAGGCAACGGGGCTGACCCGACTCGACCGGCCGTTCGGAACCGACAGCGAAAACCTGCCGCCCGACTGTCGGCAGGCCCTGTTCTTTCCGCTCGTCAGCCAGAAGGAATGCAAGGGCGGGCTGGTGCTGATCAACGCCGTAAGCAGCGATTTTCCCGAACCTCTGCCGGAAAAGAACCTGCAGTTTCTCGCCGAACAGACCAATCTCGGCTTCGACAACGCCTTTCGCTACCAGGGGGCGCGGGAGCTGATCTACACCGACGACCTGACCGGGCTGTACAACCAGCGTTATCTCGACATCGCCCTCGACCAGGAGATCCGCCGCGCCGAGCGCTACGGCCTCGAGTTTTCCGTCATCTTTATCGACATCGACCATTTCAAGAAGGTCAACGACACCCACGGCCACCTCTCCGGCAGCCGCGCCCTGAAGGAGGTGGCCCAGCTGTTGCGCAAGAGCATCCGCGAAGTCGACATCCCCTTCCGCTACGGCGGCGACGAGTTCACCGCCCTGCTGGTCGAAACCGGACAAAAGGGAGCGGCGGTCGTCGCCGAACGTATCCGGCGGACCATCGAACAGCACGTCTTCCTCAGGGAGCTGGAGCAGGATTTCCGCCTGACGGCGAGCATCGGCTATGCCACCTATCCGACCGACGCCGATACCAAGCGCCAGATCCTGCAGCTGGCCGACAACGCCATGTACCTCGGCAAGAAGGAGCGCAACATCACCCGTGGCGTCGAACACCTCGATCTCTGAAACGATGGCCATGGTTTCGTTGCGGATCGTCATCCCGCTCCTGCTGTCGATTCTCCTGGCCGCCGGCCCCGTTTTCGCCGCATCCCCGGAAGACAGCCTGCAGAACCTGGCGATCGAACGTTACCGGCAGGCCCTCAACGTCGACTCCGACAACAGCATGCTGCACTACTACCTCGGCGTCGCCCTGCTCAACCGCGGGCTCAACGGCGAGGCGGTGGAGGAACTGCGCCGCGCCTACCGGGACCTTGCCGATTCGGTCGAAGCCAACTACAACCTGGCCCTGGCCCTGAGCCGCACCGGCGACGTCGACAGCGCCCAGATCTATCTCAACCGGGCCGAGGAACTGGGCGCCGCCGGGCAGCCTGAGCTCTACCCGCTGGCCAGCCTCGCGTTCAATCTGGCCCTTGTCTGCCTCGACCGTGACGATCTCGCCGAAGCGGAAAAGCTGCTGCGAAAGGTCCTCGCCCTGGGCGGACCGCAGATCGAGGCCAGGCGGCTGCTGGGAGACATCTACCTGCGCCAGGGACGGGACCGGCTGGCCGAACAGCAATGGCAGCAGGTGCTCGCGGCCCGCCCCGACGACGAAACCGCCCGCGATTACCTGTTCACCATCCGCTTCAACCGGGGGCTCGCAGCCCTCAACGAAAAGAAACCCGTCGAAGCCGAAACGGCCTTTCGCCTGGCCCTCGCAACCGATTCCCAGTCATCCCTGGCCCGCTATTATCTGGGATACCTGGCCTATCAGCGGCAGGACTGGGAACAGGCGCTGTCCCTGTTGCGCGACGCCGCTCCCGAACTGCCGGGATCGGCCCGCGAAAGCCTGAACGCCATGGTCTACAACTGCGCCGCCACTCTCCTCGAGCAGGGCAAACCGCTGGCAGCCCGGCCGGCGGTCGAACTGCTGGCGGATTCGAAAACCACGGCGGTACAGGCGCATTTTCTGGCCGGCAACATCCACCTCGCCCTGAAGGAATACAGCGAAGCCCGCCGGGAGTTCCAGCTGGTACTGGAGCAACAGCCGGGCAACCCGGAAGCCATCCTCAACCTGGTCAAGGCTGACCAGGGAGCCGCCGAGACCCTGTACCAGGCGGGACGTCGACTCTACCGGCAGGGGGACTACCGGGCGGCCATCGACCAGCTGCAGGCGGCTCTGGCCATCAATCCCAATCACACCATGGCGCGCAGCTATCTCGAGCAAAGCCGTGAGGATCTTGAGCAGAAATTCCGAAAGCTTCTCGCCGAAAGCCGCGACGCCATGTCCGGAGGAGATCCACAAACCGCCCTCGAACGGACGCGGCAGGCTCTCGGGCTGCGACCCGACGATCCGGTCGCCCGCGAACTCGAGCGGGCGGCGGTCGCCGCCCTCGGCCGGCAGATCGAAAACCTGCTGACCGACGCCCAGACCCTGCTGTCAGCGGGAAGCGACAGGGAAGCAGAAGCCCTCTTCCGGCAGGTGCTGGCCCTCGACCCCGACCGCGAGGAAGCCCGGGCGGGTCTGCAACAGATCAGTCACGAACGTCTCGAGCGGGTCAAACGCTACCTGGCCGACGGCGACAAGGCCCTGGAAGCCGGGCACCTGGCCGGCGCACGGGAAGCCTTCCGGGCGGCCCTCGCCCTCGATCCGACCAGCGAAGAAGCCCGCAGGGGACTGGACCGAACGGAGGCCATGGTCGCCTCACTGGTCGGGGAAGAGCTGCAATGGGCACGCCGGGCCCGACAGACAGGCCACCTGGCCCAGGCCAGAGAACACTACCAGAAGGCCCTGACCCTGAGCGACCGGGCCGACATCCGCGAGGAACTGAGCGAATTCGAAGCCCAGAGCGACCACCGCATCCGGGAGCTGCTGACCGCCGGAGACCGGGCCATGGAGGCGCAAAAATTCGCCCATGCCAGGAGCATTCTCGCCCGGGCCGAAGCGATCGCCCCGGAGCACCCGGAGGTACGCCGGCAACGGGCGGTGCTGGAAGTCCGGGTCCGGGAAAGAGTCGACGCCCTGCTGCAGCAGGCAGCGGCCCTGCAGCAGAAGCAGGACCATGCCGGCGCCCTGGCCGCCTATCGCCGGGTGCTCGACCTGGAGCCGGACAGCGCAACGGCGCTCGCCGGCCTGCGCCGGGAGCGGGCCGACCTGAAGAAGCAGCTCGCCGGCCTGCTGACAGCGGGCGAGAAAGCCATCGGCCGGGGCGATTATCAGGAAGCGGAGGCAAGGCTTCGCCAGGCGCTCGCCCTCGACCCCTACAGCACGGCGACCAAGGAAAAACTTAAACGGCTGCGCGAGCTGCGGCGGACGGGACTGACTCCCAAGGACGTCCCCAGGCTCTATCTCGAGGGGATCGACCTCTACACCCGAGGGCACTACGAAGAAGCGGTACGGACCTGGCGGCAGGTTCTCAATCTCGACCCCGATCACGAAAAGGCGCGGATGAACATCGAAAAGGCCCGGCGCAAGCTGAGCCAGATCGAGAGCTTCAGGCATGACTGAACCCGGACTCTTTTCCAGCCTGCGATTTCGCTTTGCCCTGCTGCTGGCCGTCTTCAGCGGCCTGCTGATGACGATCGTCATGCTGATGCTGGAGCACAACTTCCGCCAGTCGCTCTACCGGGAGAACATCGACAAGGGCCTCGGCATCGCCCGCGCCATCGCCTTCAACGCCGAGGATCCGCTGCTGACCGGCGATGACCTCTACCTCTTCTCGGCGGTGCGCAACACCCGCAAGGCTCCCGGCATCCGCTACGCCCGCATCGTCGGCCGGGACGGCACCATCCGGGCGGCGGACGACCTGTCCCTGGTCGGCAACAGGCCGGATACCGGCTTCCGCGGCAAACTGCTGACCAAAACCGCCGACTACCAGGTCGCGAAAATCGACAAAATGCCGGAGCCGCTGCTCGAACTGCGGGTGCCGATCTACTCGGTCGCCGATCCTCCCATCTATCTCGGCAGCATCCATCTCGGTCTTTCCGAGGCGCCGATCCAGCGGGAAATTCTTGCCATGCGCTACCGGCTGGCCGGTCTGGCCCTGGCCGCCCTGCTTTTGGGGAGCATCGCCGCCTACCTGCTGGCCGGCGTTTCCGTACGGCCGGTCCTGGCCCTGGTCGAGGCGGTCAAGCAGATCGGCCGCGGCAACCTCGACCAGCATATCGACATCAGGCGACGGGACGAAATCGGCATCCTGACCTCGGCCTTCAACGAAATGGCGGCCAGCCTGCGGGAAAAGGAATTCATCAAGAACACCTTCGAACGCTACATGAGCAAGCCGCTGACCGACATCATACTCGAACACAGGGACGCCATCGAACTGGGCGGCGAGGAAAAGGTGGTCAGCGTCCTCTTCGCCGACATCCGCCGCTTCACACCGCTGGCGGAAAAGCTGCCGCCGGCCCGGATCCTCGAGTTGCTGAACGCCTATTTCTCCACCATGATCGATGTCATCGCCGCCAACGGAGGCATGGTCGACAAGCTGATGGGCGATTCGGTCATGGCCCTGTTCGGAGCGCCGGTCTCTCTCGGCGACGACCCCCTGCGCGCCGTGCAGTGCGCCCTCGACATGCAGCGGGCCATCGTCGACTTCAACATCGAACAGAAAAGGAAAGGACTGCCGCCGCTGGAGGTGGGCATCGGCATCAATACCGGGCCGGTGATCGCCGGCAATATCGGCTCTTCGAGCCGCATGGAGTACACGGTCATCGGTGACACCGTCAATGTCGCCGCCCGCCTGCAGGGTCTGGCCGGCCCGGGAGAGATCCTGATCTCGGAACAGACCTGGCGCCAGGTCGAGCAGGCGGTCGAGGCCGAAGCGATGCCCCCGATCCAGCTTAAGGGGAAGGAAAAACCCGTCTCCCTCTACCGGGTCACCGGGCTTCGCCTGGTGGTCGAAAGTCTTGACAACGCGACCGGCTGGAAGGATGATAGCCGCCCGCTGCCGGAATCGCGGCACAACGATCGCAGACAAGGAGCCGATTCGTGAGCATTGCAGGCGTCAAGGGCATGAACGACATCCTGCCGGCGGAAACGCCCCTCTGGCAGGAGCTGGAGGCGACGGCCCGGCGGGTCTTCTCTTTCTACGGTTTCCGGGAGATCCGCACCCCCATCGTCGAAAAGACCGAACTCTTCTGCCGCTCCATCGGCGAGACGACCGACATCGTCGAAAAGGAGATGTACACCTTCGAGGACCGCAACGGCCAATCCCTGACCCTGCGGCCGGAAGGGACGGCACCGGTCATGCGGTCCTACATCCAGCACCGCATGCACGCCGTGGACCAGGTGGCCAAGCTCTTCTACTGCGGCCCCATGTTCCGCTACGAACGACCGCAGAAAGGGCGTTACCGCCAGTTCCACCAGATCGGCGCCGAGGTCATCGGCATCGACGATCCGAAGATCGACGCCCAGGTGCTGGCCATGCTGCTGCACTATTTCGACAGCATCGGGCTGCTCGACGTCGAGCTGCAGATCAACTCCCTCGGCTGCCCGCAGTGCCGCCCGGACTACCGCGACAACCTGATCCGCTTCATCGAGCAGCGCCTCGACCAGCTGTGTGACGACTGCCGCCGCCGCTACGTCACCAATCCCCTGCGGGTTCTCGATTGCAAGGTCCCGGGTTGCCTGGCGGCGACGGCGGAAGCGTCCTCGGTGCTCGACCATCTCTGCTCCGACTGCGAGGAGCACTTCCGGCAGGTCAGGCTGCACCTGGAAAGCCTGCGGCTGCCGTTCAGCGTCAACCCCCGCATGGTGCGCGGCCTCGACTACTACACCAAGACCACCTTCGAACTGGTCACCCGCCACCTCGGCGCCCAGAGCGCCGTCGCCGCCGGCGGCCGCTACGACGGCCTCATTCGGCAGCTGGGCGGACCCGACCTGCCCGGCATCGGCTTCGCCATGGGAGTAGAGCGCCTCGCCCTGCTCAAGGGAACGGACGGCCTGAAGCCGGAAGGACCGGAGATTTTCATCGCCGCTCTGGGCGAGGACGCGGCCAGGGAAGCCTTTCGCCTCATGTCCCTGCTGCAGCGCAACGGCATCCGGGCCGAAATGGACTATCGCTGCGGCAGCCTCAAGTCGCAGCTCAGGCGGGCCGACAAGCTGCAGGCCCGGCGGGTGCTGATTCTGGGCGAAGACGAACTGGGCCGGGGCAGCGCGCCGTTGCGCGACATGAACGACGGCAGCCAGCGCGACATCCGGCTCGACCCGAAAGGGCTGAATCTTCTGAACGAATTGAAGAGCAACGCTTGACGCTGCGCTGCGGCCGTTCCTATAATTTCCTGTTTCGGTCCAGGAAGCAGCCCATCGCCCAGCCGAGGGCCGCGAACTTGGCGGGCAGTTTTTTCCAATATCTTTCACAGAACCATTCGGAGGACGACATTCCGTGAACGACATTCTTGGCTCCTGGAAACGCACCCATTACTGCGGGGACCTCAACGCCTCCCACATCGGCGAGCAGGTCTGCCTCATGGGCTGGGTCCAGCGCCGCCGCGACCACGGCGGCCTGATTTTCATCGATCTTCGCGACCGCACCGGCATCGTGCAGCTCGCCCTCGATCCAGACCGCGATCCCGAGGCGCACGCCAAGGCTGACAAGGTCCGCAACGAGTGGGTGGTGGCGGCCCTGGGCAAGGTCTCGCCCCGTCCCGAGGGGACGGTCAATCCGAAAATGAAGACCGGAGAAGTCGAGATCGAGGTTTCGGAACTGCGCATCCTCAACCGAGCCGAAACCCCGCCTTTCATGCTCGACGAGTACACCGAGGTCGCGGAAAACCTGCGGCTGAAATACCGCTACCTCGACCTGCGCCGGCCCGCCGTCCAGAACTGCCTGATGCTGCGGCACAAGGTCACACGCACGGTACGCAACTACCTGGACGAGAACGGCTTTCTCGACATCGAGACGCCGGTCCTGACCAAGAGCACGCCAGAAGGTGCCCGTGACTACCTGGTGCCGAGCCGGGTCAACCCGGGCACCTTCTACGCCCTGCCGCAGTCGCCCCAGATCTTCAAGCAGCTGCTGATGGTGTCCGGTTTCGACCGCTACGCCCAGATCGTCAAGTGCTTCCGCGACGAGGATCTGCGGGCCGACCGGCAGCCCGAATTCACCCAGATCGACTGCGAAATGAGCTTCGTCGACCGGGATGACGTCATGGCGATCATGGAAGGGATGATCGCCCGGGTCTTCAGCGAATGCATCGGAGTCGAGGTTCCCCTGCCGATGCCGCGCATGACCTACGCCGAGGCCCTCGACCGCTACGGTGTCGACAATCCCGACCTGCGCTTCGGCCTCGAGCTGGTCGACCTGACGGAGATCGTCCGCGGATGCGGCTTCAAGGTGTTCGCCGATGTCGCCGGCAAGGGCGGGCTGGTCAAGGCGATCCGGGTTCCCGGCGGCGCCAGCTTCTCCCGCAAGGAGCTGGACGACCTGACCGCCTTCGTCGCCATCTATGGCGCCAAGGGGCTGGCCTGGGTCAAGATGACGGACGACGGCTGGCAGTCCCCCATCGCAAAGTTCTTCCAGCCGGACGAGCTGAAAGCGATCGAACAGGCGCTGCAGGCCGAAAAGGGCGACCTGCTCCTCTTCGTCGCCGACACGGCCGCCATCGCCAACGAGGCCCTCGGCAGGCTGCGCCAGCATCTCGGCCAGAAACTGGGGCTGGCGAAGAAGGACGATTTCCGCTTTGTCTGGATCACCGACTTCCCCCTCTTCGAATGGGACGAGGAGGAAAAGCGCTACGTCGCCGTCCACCACCCCTTCACCGCTCCCATGGACGAGGATATCCCCCTGCTCGACTCCGACCCGGGCAGGGCGCGGGCCAAGGCCTACGACCTGGTGCTCAACGGCAGCGAGATCGGCGGCGGCTCGATCCGTATCCACGACCAGAGCATCCAGCAGCGGATGTTCGAACTGCTCGGCATCGGCGAAGAAGAGGCCCGGGCCAAGTTCGGCTTCCTGCTCGACGCCCTCAAGTACGGCGCACCTCCGCACGGCGGCATCGCTTTCGGCCTCGACCGGCTGACCATGATCCTGGCCGGCACCGACTCGATCCGCGACGTCATCGCCTTCCCGAAAACCCAGAAGGCCACCTGCCTTCTTTCCGAGGCGCCGGGACCGGTGGATGAGGCCCAGTTGCGCGAACTCGGCATCCGGCTGGCCGCACGGGCGAAAAAATCGGACTGAGCTGACAAACGCCATGGCTCGTCTTGCCGCGACATCCCTTCTGCTTCTGCTGATTCTGCTGACCGGCGGCTGCGCAAGGCCGCCGGTCAGGGAACTTGATGCCGCCCGGAGCGCCATGGCCCGCGCCTACGCCGCCGGCGCTCCCCGGTACGCCGGCCAGGAATACCAGGCCGCCAAGGCGGCACTGGAGAAAGCGGAAGATCTGGTTGCCGACGGCAAGTACGAAGCGGCGCAGAAACTCCTTCCTTTCGCCACGGCGCAGGCACGTCTGGCCGCCAGGCAGGCCCGCAAGAATCGGGCCGAAGAGGAACTCGCCCGGATCCAAAAGGAAAGGGAAGAGCGGCGCAAGAAGGAAGAAGAGGCCCGCCGCCGCACCGAAGCCACCACCCGCAAGAAGACCGTCAAACACAAGACCGTCAAGCCGAAACCCCCGACCCCGAAAAAGGTCACCCGCTACCGGGTCGTCAGGGGGGACACCCTGCCGGCCATCGCCGCCAGACCGGAAGTCTACGGCGACCCCTTCCTCTGGCCGCTGCTCTACAAGGCCAACCGGGACCAGCTCACCGACCCGCGAAAGATCTACCCGGGCCAGGAGCTGTCGGTGCCCCGCGACTTCGAACCGGGCGACCTGAAGGCGGCCCGCTCGGAAGCGGAAAAAAGCCCTTTCTTCGGTCGACTCAGAAAGGACTGAGCCCGCCATTCTCCCCGTTTTCCGGGTCCGTTTTTCAGGGTTCCGAAAAACGGTTGCGGCTGGCGATACGGCAGCGAAAACTTCCCGGCCGCGCCAGTCATCACGCCCCCTTTTCCTCTACTGCCACCGTCCGCATTTTTCCTTGACAGGCCCCTGACGCCTGTATACTGTATACACTTCCAAAGACAACCGTCGTTCTATATCCGTGGCTCCGGCGTCTGGCCGGGCGCCGCGTCTGGAACATCTCATCGAAGGAGAGAGAAACCATGAGTGACAAGCAAGCCACCATTGTCTGGACCAAGATCGACGAGGCCCCGGCGCTGGCTACCTACGCCTTTCTGCCGGTGGTCAAGGCCTTCACCAAGGGTACCGGCATCGAGATCGAGCTCCGCGACATCTCCCTGGCCGGGCGCATCCTCGCCACCTTCCCCGAGCGGCTGAAGGAAGACCAGCGCATCGCCGACGAACTGGCCTATCTCGGCGAACTGGTAAAGAAGCCGGAAGCCAACATCATCAAGCTGCCCAACATCAGCGCCTCGGTGCCGCAGCTGCAAGCGGCCATCAAGGAGCTGCAGAGCCAGGGCTACGACGTTCCCGACTATCCCGAAGAGCCGAAGACCGACGAAGAGAAGGAGATTCAGGCCCGTTACGCCAAGGTTCTCGGCAGCGCCGTCAATCCCGTTCTGCGCGAAGGAAACTCCGATCGCCGCGCTGCCCTGTCGGTGAAGAAATTCGGCCAGAAGAATCCGCACAAGCTGATGAAGCCCTGGCCGGAAAACTCCCAGTGCCGGGTGGCCCACATGGAGAAGGGTGACTTCTACGGCAGTGAAAAATCGGTGACCATGGAGAAGGCCGACACGGTGCGCTTCGAGTTCGTCGGCGCCGACGGCCAGGTAACGGTGCTGAAGGAGAAACTCGACCTGCTCGAGGGCGAGGTGCTCGACTGCAGCGCCATGAACGTCGCCGCCCTGCGCGAATTCTATGCCGCCACCGCCGAGGAAGCCAAGGAGAAGGGCGTGCTGCTGTCGCTGCACCTGAAGGCGACCATGATGAAGGTTTCCGACCCGATCATGTTCGGCCACTGCGTCTCGATCTACTTCAAGGACGCCCTGGAAAAGCACGCCGACACCCTGAAGGAGATCGGCGCCAATCCCAACTTCGGCCTCGGCGACATCCTGGCCAAGCTCGACCGGCTGCCGGCCGACAAGAAGGCCGAGATCGAGGCCGACATCAACGCCTGCTACGACAAGGGGCCCGACCTGGCCATGGTCGACTCGAGCCGCGGCATCACCAACCTGCACGTTCCCAACGACGTCATCGTCGACGCCTCGATGCCGGTGGTGGTCCGCGACGGCGGCAAGATGTGGGACAAGAACGACCAGCTGCGCGACACCATCGCCATGGTGCCCGACCGCTGCTACGCCACCATGTACCGGGAGATCGTCGAGGACTGCAAGCGCAACGGCCAGTTCGATCCCTCGACCATGGGCAGCGTCTCCAACGTCGGCCTGATGGCCCAGAAGGCCGAGGAATACGGTTCCCACGACAAGACCTTCGAGGCGCCCGGCGACGGCGTGATCCGCATCGTCAACAGCGCCGGCGAGGTCGTCATGGAGCAGCAGGTGCAGAAAGGCGACATTTTCCGCGCCTGCCAGACCAAGGACATTCCGATCAAGGACTGGATCAAGCTGGCGGTGACCCGCGCCAAGGCGAGCGGTGATCCGGCCATCTTCTGGCTCGACGAGAACCGCGCCCATGACGCCGAGCTGATCAAGAAGATCAACAAGTATCTGCCCGAGTTCGACACCGAGGGGCTGGACATCCGCATCATGCCGCCGGTCGAGGCCATGCGCTTCTCCCTCGAGCGCATCCGCAAGGGCCTGAACACCATCTCGGTCACCGGCAACGTCCTGCGCGACTACCTGACCGACCTGTTCCCGATCCTCGAGCTGGGCACCAGCGCCCGCATGCTCTCCATCGTACCGCTGATCAACGGCGGAGGCCTGTTCGAAACCGGCGCCGGCGGTTCGGCTCCCAAGCACGTGCAGCAGTTCCTCAAGGAAGGGCACCTGCGCTGGGATTCGCTGGGCGAGTACTGCGCCCTGGTCCCCTCGCTGGAGATGATCGCCGCCAACACCGGCAACCGGAAGGCGGCGGTGCTGGCCAAGACCCTGGACCAGGCCATCGGCGACTACCTGGAGAACCAGAAGCTGCCCTCGCGCAAGGTCAGGGAGATCGACAACCGCGGCAGCTCCTTCTTCCTCTCCCTCTACTGGGCCAAGCACCTGGCCGCTCAGGACGAGGACACCGAGCTCAAGGAGCGCTTCGCTCCCGTCGCCCGGCAGCTGGAGGAGAATGCCGACACCATCGCCCTGGAACTGATCGACTGCCAGGGCGAGCCGGTCGACATCGGAGGCTACTACCATCCGGACGATGCCAAGACCGAAGCCGCCATGCGGCCGAGCGCGACCTACAACGCCATTATCGACGGCCTTTGCTGAACCGATAAATGAAAAACGGAAAGACCCGCCTGCCGGCGGGTCTTTCTGCATTCGGCCGCTTTTGCCGCCGTGATTGCGTCAGCAACGAAACAACGGACCGGAAACCGGCGGCCCGCAAGGCGACGGACAACGATTTTCGTTGCCGCCCGCAGGGCAAAAAGGCTAAGCTCCTGCGGCAAAGATTCTTGACAGTCAAACGGAGTTTGTATACTGTATACACCGGTCCGGAAAGACCGTCTTTTCCGGATTGCGCACTGTATGCGAACTGCCCGTTTGCGGCAAACTTCATCTCGCAAAAAGGAGAGAGAAAATGGCTAGACCCAAGATTGCTCTGATCGGTGGTGGACAGATTGGTGGTGTTCTGGCACAGCTCACGGCCCTGCGCGAACTCGGCGACGTGGTGATGTTCGACATCGTCGAGGGCCTGCCCCAGGGCAAATGTCTCGACATCGCCGAAGCCTCCCCCGTCGACGGCTTCGACGTTGAGCTGAAGGGCACCAACGACTACAAGGACATCGCCGGCGCCAACGTCGTCATCGTCACCGCCGGTCTGCCCCGCAAGCCGGGCATGAGCCGCGACGACCTGATCGAGGTCAACTCCAAGATCATGACCTCGGTCGCCGAGGGTATCCGCGACAACGCCCCCGACGCCTTCGTCATCGTCATCTCCAACCCCCTCGACGCCATGGTCACCCTCTGCCAGAAGATCACCGGCTTCCCGCCCAACCGGGTCATGGGCCAGGCCGGCGTGCTCGACTCGGCCCGTTTTGCCGCCTTCATCGCCTGGGAACTGGGCGTCTCCATCAAGGACGTCAACGCCATGACCCTGGGCGGTCACGGCGACACCATGGTGCCGCTGGTTCGCTACGCTTCGGTCAACGGCATTCCGGTCATGGAGCTGCTCGAGCGCAAGTACGGCAGCAAGGAAAAGGCCAAGGAAGTGATGGACGCCATGGTCAAGCGCACCAAGGGTGCCGGCGGCGAGGTTGTCGCCCTGCTCAAGACCGGCAGCGCCTTCTACTCCCCGGCCTCTTCCGCCATCGCCATGGCCGAGTCGATCCTCAAGGACCAGAAGCGGGTTCTGCCGACCTGCGCCTACCTGCAGGGCGAGTTCGGGGTCGACGGCTACTATGTCGGCGTCCCCTGCGTGCTGGGTGCCAACGGCGTCGAGAAGATCATCGAGTTCACGCTCGACGAGGAAGAGCAGGCCATGTTCGACAACTCGGTCAACGCCGTCAAGAACCTGGTCGACAGCCTCAACCTCTAATGCCCTGTCGTAACCACATCGGCTGACAGGAAGGGCAATGGCGACATTGCCCTTCTTCCTTTTTCGCCCGGAGAAAAATTCAGTCTGCCTCAACGTTTTTTGCAGTCTGTCGAAAAAATGACGTAGACAATATACCCTGGCACCAATCCGCCGCTTGTGGTAACATTCCGCCGCTTTAAGTTGCCGCCGTCGGGCGGTTATCAAACCAAAGGAGATAGACCGGAATGAGCAAGGCCAAAGGAGAAGTCGAGATCATCGAGAAATACTGCAAGGGCTGCAGCATCTGTGTCGAATTCTGCCCGACCAAGGTACTCGAGATGGATCTCTTTGTCGTCAAAGCCGCCAAGCCGGAAGCCTGTATCGCCTGCATGCAGTGCGAACTGCGCTGCCCCGACTTCGCCATCAAAGTCACCAAGGTTGCTTAATTCATAGAGGAGGAAGGATCCAGTGGCAAAGAAAGTTGCACTCCTTCAGGGGAACGACGCGTGCGCCCATGGCGCCATTTACGCCGGCTGCAAGTTCTTCGGCGGCTATCCGATCACCCCGTCGACCGAGGTGGCGGAAGTGCTGTCGGGAGAACTGCCGAAAGTCGGTGGCAAGTTCATTCAGATGGAAGACGAAATCGGCGCCATCGCTTCGGTCATCGGCGCTTCCCTGGCCGGGTCCAAGGCCCTGACCGCCACTTCGGGCCCCGGCATGTCCCTCAAGCAGGAACTGATCGGCTATGCCTGCATCGCCGAGGTTCCCATCGTCATCGTCAACGTCATGCGCGGCGGTCCCTCGACCGGCATGCCGACCGGTCCCGGCCAGTCCGACGTCATGCAGGCCAAGTGGGGCACCCATGGCGACCACGCCGCCATCGCCGTCGCCCCGGCCTCCTGCCAGGAGATCTTCGAGGAAACCGTCCGCGCCTTCAACCTGGCCGAAAAGTTCCGCATGCCGGTACAGATTCTCTACGATGAGATCGTCGGCCACATGCGCGAGCGGGTCGAGTTCCCCGAACCGGGCGAACTGGAAGTCATCGACCGCAGCGCTCCGACCGTTGCCGCCGAAGACTACAAGCCCTACGACCCGACCCAGGGTCAGGTTCCGCCCCTGGCCGCCTTCGGCTCCGGCTACAAGTTCCACGTCACCGGCCTGAACAAGGCTCCCGACGGCTTCCCCACCACCAAGGCCGAACTGGTCGACGCCGAGGAGCGCCGGCAGATCGCCAAGGTCATGGACCACGTGGACGAAATCGAGAAGAACGAGGAGTACCAGACCGAGGACGCCGATGTCATCATCTGGGCCTTCGGCTCCACCTCCCGTTCCGCCCGCTACGCGGTCAACGAGCTGCGCAAGGAAGGCATCAAGGCCGGCCTGTTCCGTCCCATCACCCTCTGGCCCTTCCCGGAGAAGCGGACCGCCGAACTGGCCCGGCAGGCCAAGGCGATCATCGTTCCCGAGCTGAACCTGGGACAGATGATCTACGAGGTCGAGCGCGTCGCCAAGGACGCCTGCACCATTACCGGCATCAACCGGGTCGACGGTGAACCGATCAATCCCGGCCAGATCATGGACCGGGTCAAGGAGGTACTCTAATGGCATACGATTACGAAAAATCGATCCGCCCGGGCAAGCTGCCGCACATCTGGTGCCCCGGCTGCGGTCACGGCATTGTCATGAAGGGCCTGATCCGGGCCATGGACGCCTGCGAGCTCGATCGCAGCAAGACTGCCATCGTTTCCGGCATCGGCTGCGCCAGCCGCATGCCCGGCTACCTGGACGCCTGCACCCTGCACACCGCGCACGGTCGCGCCGCGGCCTTCGCCACCGGCGTCAAGATGGCCCGCCCCGATATGACCGTCATCGTCGTCGGTGGTGACGGCGACGGCACCGCCATCGGAGGCAACCACTTCATCCATGCCTGCCGGCGCAACATCGACATGACCTATGTCGTCATGAACAACTACATCTACGGCATGACCGGCGGCCAGTTCTCGCCGACCACGCCGACCGGGGACATGGCCTCCACCACCCCCTACGGCAACCCTGATCCGACCTTCGACATCAGCAAACTGGCCATCGGCGCCGGCGCCACCTTCGTCGCCCGCACCACCGCCTTCCACGCCACCCAGATCGACAAGCTGATCGCCGAGGGCATCCGGCACAAGGGGATGGCGGTCATCGAGATCATCGACGACTGCCCGACGACCTACGGGCGGCGCAACAAGTTCCGTTCGGTGGTCGACATGATGAAACGTCTGAAGGACATGACGGTGCCGGTCGCGGCCGCCAGCAAGATGAGCGCAGAGCAGCTCGAGGGCAAGATCCTGACCGGCGTGCTGTTCAAGGAAGAGCGCCCCGAGTACACCGCCCAGTATCAGCAGGTCATCGAGCGGGCGCAGGGCGCCTGATCACCATCCACCACAGGAGGAGAAAACCATGTCTGAACGTTATGAAATTCGGTTTTCCGGTGCGGGTGGTCAGGGTCTGATCACCGCCGGCATCATTCTCGCCGAGGCGGCGACCATCGTCGAAGGCAAGAGCGCCGTTCAGTCCCAGAGCTACGGCCCTGAGGCCCGCGGCGGCGCCTCCAAGTCAGAGGTCATCATCTCCGACGGCCCCATCGACTATCCGAAGGCGACCATCGTCGACGCCTGCCTGGCCATGACCCAGGAAGCCTGCGACAAATACGCCAACGGCATCAAGCCTGGTGGCCTGCTGCTGCTCGATGAGGATTTCGTGCCCAACGTGCCGGAAGGTGACTTCCGGGTGGTCCGAATTCCCATCATGCGCATCGCCCAGGAGGAGATCGGCCGGGCCATCGTCGCCAACGTCGTCGCCCTGGGCGCCATGATCGCCCTGACCGATGTCGTCAAGCGCGAATCGGGCCTGAAGGCGGTTCTGTCCCGCGTGCCGGCCGCCTTCAAGGAGCTGAACGAAAAGGCCTACAACCTCGGCTTCGAAACCGTCAAGGCGGCCATGGCCTCCTGACGGCTGGCTACGGCAACGTCCGAAAAAAAGCCCGGAAGCGACAGCTTCCGGGCTTTTTTGTTGCACCCTCGGGACAAGAGCAAGGCCGGCTCAGCCGAACTCCTGCACGAACTTCTCCGCCATGGCAACATCCTCCTTGCTGCCAATGAAGACCGGCTCGCGGTGGTCGATCGCCTTCGGATCGATGTCGAGAATCCGCTCCCGGCCGTTGGAGGCGGCACCGCCGGCCTGCTCGATGAGAAACGCCATCGGATTCAGCTCGTAGAGCAGCCTCAGCTTGCCTTCCGGCTTGTCCTGCAGATGCGGATAGAGGAACAGCCCCTGCCCCTTGATCAGAATCTGGTTGATATCGGGCACGAAACCGCCGCTGTAGCGCAGCTTGGAGCCCTTCGCTTCGAGGGCCTGCACCAGCTTCTCGACTCCCGGCGTGTACTTGTTGCGCTGGCCGCCCGGCGAATAGATGGTACCGGAAGGTTTCATGCGGATGTTCTCCTGCACCAGGGTGTATTCCATCAGGGCGTTCATGGCGAACTCGTGCACCCCGTTCCCCGTCGAATAGACCAGGGTACAGCGCGGTCCGTAGAGAATGTACAGGGCGGCGACCAGATTGCGGCCCCGCTGCAGGATGTCCTCGCCGCGGTAGATGCCGACGATGGTGCCGACGGCCAGGTTGACATCGACCAGAGAGGAGCCGTCGAGCGGGTCGTAGACGACGGCGTACTTGCCGGTCAGGTTGACGCTGAGAATCTCCGAGGATTCCTCGGAGGCGATAGAGGAAACGACCCCGGAATGGACCAGCCGCTTGCGCAAAATGCGGTCGGAGAGGACATCGAGAGCCAGCTGTTCCTCGCCGTAGAGGTTGGACGTCCCGGCCACACCGAGCTCACCGGTCCGGATGGAATGGATGACATAGCGGGACGCTGTGGCAATCTCGCAGATGACCCGGGTCAGGTCCCGGTCCTCTTCATTCTCGCGCAGATGACGGCGCAGATCGATCTGAAACGGCGTCGTCCCCGGTTCGCGTGCGACCATGAAAGCCTCCTTGTCATTGGAATTGAAAAACCGTCGACAAGTTTAGACCAGCCTCAGACATCGGGCAAGTTTTTTGCTTTCGCCCCCCCCTTGACGCCGGGACATCCCCTGATAAGCTCGAAGCTGAACCAAAGTTTCATGGAGGTGACACCATGACTGAGGAAAGACCGGAAGAAAGACCGGAAGAAAGACCGGAAGAAAGACCGGAAGAAAGACCGGAAGAAAAGCAGGAACAACAGGAAGCGGCGGAGGAGCATTCCCGCCGGACCATGGAGAAATTCTGGGACGCGACCGTCGACACCTGGCATACAGCGACTTTCAAGGCAGCCAAGTACAGCCGCCTGGTGCAGAAGAAGATCGACCTGAACTCGCTGCACAAGAAGATCTCCTCGGCACACACCGAACTGGGGAAGATGATCGACGATCTGCACCAGCGCGGCGAAAGAGAGATCCTGAACAACGCCGAAGTTTCCGGCCTGCTGGCGCACCTGACCGATCTGCGGCATCAGGCGGCGACACTGGAGGAAGAGATCATCGCCATCCGCACCCAGGAGACGCCCGAAGAGAAGGAGCAGGCGGAACCGCCCGCCGGCACCGCCTGAGAAGCAGAGAGGGCTCCCGGTTTTGCCGGGAGCCCTCTCTGCTTTTAAAGAAATTTACAGGTTACTTTTCAGCGAACGTGCTTGCGTGACCGGGGGACGCTGTGCAGATGCTCATCCTTGTATTCCCTGTCCCAACGACGCATCTCCTCGATCAGTTCGTCCTCGGCCGCCGACATGCTCGCAGCATGCCGCTCCATGATGTCGATGGTCTGGTCGATCACCTCGATACGTTCCTGAAGACGGGGGTTGCCAGGATTTCCTGCACGGTTCATCACGGTCATACTGCCTCCTTTTTGCATCGGTTGCGGCCGGCCAGTGAAGAACCGGCCAGGTGGTTAACCGGATGAAGTACGGGTGGGTTATTTTCATATTATACCCGCGACCCGGCCGGAGGCAAGAAGCTGCCGCCCTGCGCAGCAGTTGCCGGCTGCGGGATTTTCAGAACCGGCCGAGGCTCTGCCGCCAATTGTTCTGCAACGCCGCGAAATCTAAACCATAAGAACCGAAGACCCTGGCGAAAACCTCCTCGGTGCTTTCTCCCTGCGCGTATCCGGCCAGCAGGTCGCCCACCAGGTACCAGCCGTAGTATTCCCCCAGGTAACGGACGAAGGAGTAGCTCTGTTCATAGGCCAGTCTTGCCTGCTGCGCCGGCAGGCTCCCCCAGTTGCCGGCCAGCCGTGCAAAGGGAATCAGCTTTTCGGCGCGGGGCAGGTACCTGAGGGGAGGATCGAATTGGCTGCGTTCCATCACCTCGGCGATCCCCTCGTTCAGCCAGGTAGGACAGCGGCCCCGCGCCAGACCGCGCACCACCACATGAGCGTATTCGTGATAGAGCAGCGCCCGCAGATGCGGACTGATCTCGTGCACACCGCCGAGGGGGATGCGCACCTTGCCGTCGTAGAGTCCGCCGGCCCAGTCGGGAGACTTGGTCGTTTCGGAGAAATCCCTGCTGGTGTAGAGCAGCACTTCGACCTTTTTCTGGGGAAAGTAGGAAAAATAGCCGCCGATGTCGATATAGGCATCGTTGAGCACATCGAGGATCTGCCGGCCGATATCGGCGTGGATTTCGCCATCGTAGGAGAGCACGAATCCCGGAGCATAATCCCGTTCCATGTCGGCCTCGACCCGGTATTCGCGCTCGGCCTTGGCCAGCATGTCGGCCAGGTTGGCGTCGTCGGGCCTGGCCGCCGCCGCTTGCCGCCAGATGTCGATGGCGTCGCGCAACCTGCCTGTCCGGTAGTAGACCCGGCCGAGCAGGGTCTTCGCCATCGCCGAGTCGGGATCGATTCCCAATGCCTGCCCGAGTTCGACCTCGGCTTCGGCGGTCCGGTCCAGCGCCAGCAGGTTTTCGGCCAGAAAGAGCGGAAAGCGGATATCGTCCCCGTACCTCTCCTCCCCTTCCCGCAACAGCTTCACGGCCTCGTCCCAGCGGCCGCCCTCCGCCAGCTGGCGACTGGCCGCCAGCATCCCCTCGGCCAGATTGCGACGGATGGTCTCGTCGTAGGGATTGCCCTGACTGGCCCGGCGCAGGTAGTCGAGCGCCTCGAGATAGCGTCCGGCATCGAAAGCCTTCTTGCCCAGCAGGTTGAGCTGACCGGGGTTCAGGTCGGCAAAAGCCGGAGCAGCAAATAGAAGAAGCAGGCAGAGGATGAAAAGACGGCAAAAGATCATGGCCTTTGTCCCAGAGCCAGGACATCGATCATGTCCTGGTGGATGCGTCCGTTGCTGGCGAGGAATTCCTTTCCCTGCAGCTCGACCCGGCCGCCGGCGAAATCGCTGACCCGGCCGCCGGCCTCGGCCACCATCAGCAGACCGGCGGCGACATCCCAGGGCTTCAGCTTCATCTCCCAGAAGCCGTCAAAACGGCCGCAAGCGGTATAGGCCAGGTCGAGGCAGGCGGAACCGGCCCGCCGGCAGGCACGGGCCTTTGTCTGAAAATTGACGAAGTGATCGAAGTTGTTGGCCCGGCTGGTCCGCCGGTCATAGGGAAAGCCCGTCGCCAGCAGGGCTTTGTCGAGCCGGTCGGTCTCCGACACCCTGATCGGGTGATCATTGAGCCGGCAGCCCTTCCCCTTTTCGGCAACGAACATCTCTCCCATGCAAGGTACGTAAATGACGCCGAGGATGGTCTCGCCCCGGCAAGTCAGGGCGATGGAAACCGCCCACCAGGGAAGACCGTGCGCATAGTTGGTCGTCCCGTCCAGGGGGTCGACAATCCAGCAGTAATCGGAATCGCGCTCGCCATAATCGCCTTCCTCGGCCAGAACGTCGTGCCGGGGAAAGGTCTTGCGCAGCAGGCCGACGATGGTCTCCTCGGCCCGCCGGTCGGCCTCGGTGACCAGATCGACCTCCCCCTTGTAATCGACACGCAGAATGGAACCGAAATGCTCGAGCAGCACCTTGCCGCCGGCCTCTGCCGCCTGTTGCGCGATATTTCTCACGATATTTCCTCCCGGTCGGCCGCCTCCTGCCGGCAATCGCACCAAAGCAGGGTCGCCCCGACCACTCCCAGCGGAATGGCGAAAAACTGCAGGAACGGAATGGCCAGCAGACAAAGGACGCCGACGCCGAAGCCCAGAGCCAGAAACCGCCGCCCGCGCAGGAACCGCCGCTGCTCGGAAAATCCCTGCCCCTTGCGGCTGAAGACGTAACCGGTGTACTCGATGACCAGAAAATAGACAGTCAGAAAAAAGGAAAGAATCGAATAGACCAGGGTTCCGAATCCCGGGATCAGGTTCAGCAACAGCAGCAGGCCCATGCCGATAACGAACAGCAGCATTTTCCTGCTTTCGTCGACCAGCACCCGCCAGGCCTCGCGCAGGGAGAAGCGGACGGAAACCGCCCGACCGGTAACCAGGGCTTCGGTCCGCTCGGAAAGGATTTCGTTGAAGGGCGAGGCGATGAGATTGCCGACCACGGTGAAGGAGAAGAAGACCAGTATCGCCGTCAGCAGCACCGCGACCACCCAGAGCAGATAGTAGAGGAGCAGCCAGTACCACCCCTCCCCGCTGGGGATCATCGACTCGATCCGGGTATCGAAGAAGTCGAGCCCGAGCCAAACAGCCAGGGAAAAGACCAGGGTGTTGATCAGAAAGGGGATCAGCACATATTGCCAGAGCCGGGGGGTTTTCAACAGAAAACGCCCGCCACGGAACGGGTAGAAGAAGCCTCTGGCGAAACGGCTCAGCGGATTGTCACGCAAAAGTTCGGCCATGGTCGAAACCCTTCAGACATTCTAGCACGGAATGCCGCCCCGCTCAGAGTCGGTAGCGCTGCTGCAGCCGGGCGACCTGGACGAGGAAGTCGTCGAGCGTGCCGTCGTTGAGGATCTCTTCGTCCCAGTCGGCAAAACCGTCGAGCGAGATTTCACTGGCATGGTTGCCGGCGGCGGCGACCCCTGGGCGGATGATCCGGACAAAACGGCCGCCGTGCCGGCCGATGACCTCGATTTCATTCATGAAACGCACGTCGTCGACCAGAACGTGGACCCGGTCGAGGTCGTAACCGGCAAGCTGCCGCTCCCAGGCCTTGGTCCAGTAGTCCGGATCCTGGGCGCGACGGTATTCGGTTCCCCACCACTGCAGGAGGCGGCGGACGGTGACCGCCGTCATGCCTGTCCGGTCCTGGATGTCGCCATGGGTCTGCACGAAGTGGGGCCATCGGTCGCAGGCGGCCCCGGCACGGACGGTGTCAATGTAGAAGACGCGGACCTTGTCGTCCTGGTCGCCGTAAACGAGAGGAACATGTTCGCTCGCGCCGGCCCGGCGTAAAAAGGACTCGACCTCGTCGCGCAGGGCCTGCGCCATTGGAATGATGCGGGTTTCTCCCCTGGCCAGGGAGGCGAGGTGGCGGGCGGCGGTCGTCTTGCCCGAAGCGGCCTTGCCGGCAAAACCGATGATCATCAGATACCCTTTGCAAAAACACAGTATTGGCAATGCCCGGAGCCCTCCTTCCCGACAGGCCGGTGACGGCGAGAAGACGCATCCGGGTTCAGAAGACGTGGCTGAGTGTACAGAAATCGTTCCTGCGGTTCAACGACTTAACGGCCGAAAGCGGCGCGGCCCGGCTAATTTTGCTAGAATGAATGACAGAAGCCGCCGGTGACGCCCCGCCGGGCGACATCGGACACCCGAAACGGCAAGTTTGTGCCGGATGGAAAGTGCAGGTCATCGACTTGCACCATCCGCCGGTGACGAGCCCACTTGATGCAGGAAAAGAAAAGGAGCCGGAAAGATGACCGAATTCAGTTGCCAAAACCCGGAAGAACACTGCGATCTGCACATCTGTCAGCTCTCCGCCAAGGAGCGACATCCCGAGCTGGACAAACTGTTCGAAAATCCGCAGTTCGTCTGCGTCAACTGCGGCGTCAAGGTCAACAAAAGCGCCAACGTCTGCGTCCCCAAGCCCCTCTGACCGACAGCCCGCGAATATCCGCCTTCGCCCGCCGCCGGCTCTTTCGCCGGCGGCTTTTTCCGCTTGCATTCGGACCGGACACCGATAGAGTGGATGGTACAAGCGGTTTTTCCGGGAAGGAGGTGCCTATGGAAAAGGAACGCTTCGAGCGCGCAACCGACGGCATGGAATCTCCGCCATCCCGACCCAACCCGTTCAGACCTGTCTGGTCCGACCCGGACATGACCTGTGACAGCTGCCGCTACAACGACCAGGACATCGACACCTTTCCCTGCGCCAGGTGTCACACCCGAACCCAGTGAGCCGCGCCGGCGACCTGACAGAAAAGCCCTGCTGCAGCAGGGCTTTTCTGTGCGCTCCCTTCCTTTCGTCAATCGAGGGAAAGAATACCCTCCTGCTGCTCCTCGACCAGGTCGCCGGCGAGCAGATCGGAAATCACGCTGCGCAGCCGCTCGCGCGTTCCGTCATCGACATTCTCGAAAAGAATCGCCATCCCCGGCTCGATACGCAGACTGTCGCGAAAAACGTCCTTCTGGTAGATCACCCGCCCGGAAAGCCGCAGCTCTCCTTCGGGAAGCGGCAGCAGAAGCTCCACCTCGCTGCCGACCGGCAAGGGATCGGGATGGCGCAGGTAGATCCCCCCTTCGGACAGGCTGACCGCCGGCAACGACATGCCGGAACCGGCATGCAGCAGCCCGACCTTCTCCCGGTAGGAGCAGCGCAACCGCTGCCGGGTCGGACCGTCCCGCCGGCCGAAAATCCGGGTAAGAACCCGGTGCAGCGCATAGGGGGTGATCGGCTTGAGCAGGTAGCCGTCGGCCCGATATTTCCGGGCCTCGGCCTCCAGTCCGCGCTCTTCGGAGGCGGACACCAGCACGACCGGAATCTCCGCCAGCGCCGGATCGCCCTTGAGCAGCCTGATCAGCTCGGTGCCGTCGACCCCCGGCATGAAGCGGTCGACCAGGACGAGGTCGGGCTTGAGCACCCGCACCATCTTCAGACCGATTTCGACGGTCTCCGCCGGCACGACATCGAACCCCATGCGCTTGAGCAGCAAGCCAATGTACATGGAGAAGGTCTTGCTGTCGTCGACGAGTACGATCAGTCGGTTCATTCCCAAGAAAACCCTCCTTTTCATGCAAGACAAATTCACGTTTGTCTTTCATGAAACTACCTGATTTGATCGACACGAGTCAACGACAGCCATGCCGCAGCCCCCCCTTGCCAGACACCCCCGTTTACCTCTATAAGTTATGGGCCATGAACGCATCGACGCTTCCCGTCCTCACCTTTCTGTCGGTCTTCGTCCTGGCCATCGTCAGTCCGGGGCCCAACTTCATCCTGGTCAGCAAGACCGCCCTGAGCGATTCCCGCCGTGCCGGCCTCTGCGTCGCCCTGGGCATCGCCACCGGCAGCGGCCTGTTCGCCCTGGCCGGGCTGACCGGCCTGCTCGTTCTGGTCGGCTCCCTGCCGGCCATCGCCCACATCTGGCAGTGGCTGGGGGCCGGATACCTGACCTGGCTCGGCCTGGCCATGCTGTTCGGCAAACGGGAAACGGCCGACTCCAAACGGGCCGGCACCGGCGAGCGGCTCTCCTGCGGGCGCGCCTGGCGTCTCGGCCTGCTGACCAACCTGACCAATCCCAAGGCCTGGGCCTTCTACCTCAGCCTGTTCACCCTCGTAAGCCGTCCGGACATCCCACTGGCTATCAAGATCGGCCTGAACCTGGCCATGTTCGCCATCTCCCTCGCCTGGTACGGTCTGGTCGCCCTGCTGCTGAGCGAACCGCGCCTGGCGCCACGGCTGAACCGCTTCGAACCCGCTATCCGCCGACTGCTCGGTTTCGCCCTGCTCGGTTTCGGCCTGCGCCTGGCCCGCAACTGAGCCGTGACTTGACCGCCGTCCCCCGTCCCCGTTAAGTTCGGAGTGTAACAGGGGGTTGAATAACGTGATGAGGGCAGGCGAAACAAGGCGAAAACGGCCGACAAAGCGCAGTTTACATACCAGTAAACGAGCATTTGGAGGCTGTTTTCAACGCCGTATCGCCAACCGCAATAGTTTTTTCGGCACCCTGGCAAGAACGGCAACCGGCGGAAGGGACCAAGGATGACCGACATTCCCCGTGACATTCCCCTGAGCGCCTGGCTTCCGGCCAGCCGCGCCGAAATGGCGGCGCGCGGCTGGGACCAGGCCGACGTCATCGTCGTCACCGGCGACGCCTACGTCGATCATCCCGCCTTCGGCACCGCCATCGTCGGCCGGCTGCTCGAATCCCTGGGCCTGCGCGTGGCCATCCTGCCACAGCCGAACTGGCAGGACGACCTGCGAGATTTCCGCAAGCTGGGCGCTCCCCGCCTCTTTTTCGCGGTGACCGCCGGCTGCATGGATTCGATGGTCAACCACTATACTGCCAACCGGCGGCGGCGCTCAGACGACGCCTACACGCCCGGCGGCCGCGCCGGCCGGCGGCCCGACCGGGCGGTGACCGTCTACAGCAGCATCCTCAAACGGCTCTACCCGCAGACGCCGGTGGTCATCGGCGGCATCGAGGCGAGCCTGCGCCGCATCACCCATTATGATTTCTGGTCGGACAGCCTGCGGCCGACCGTCCTGGCGGAAAGCGGTGCCGATCTCCTGATCTACGGTATGGGCGAGGAGCCGCTGACCCGCCTGGTCCGCCTGCTCGAGCGTGGCGTCCCCTTCGCCCGCATAGACACCCTGCCGCAATCGGCCATCCTCCGTCCGGAAGAACGGGTTCCGGTCTGCCGGGCCTGGAACGATTTCGTTCTGCACGCGCACGAGGACTGCCTGCGCGACGCCAGGCTGCAGGCGGAAAATTTCGCCCGGATCGAGCAGGAGAGCAACCTCTGGCAGAGCCGGACCCGGTTTCTGCAACGGGTCGACGGACAGGTTCTGGTGCTCAATCCGCCGGAACCACTGCCGGAGCAAAGAGCCCTCGACCACATCTACGATTTGCCCTACACCCGTTTTCCGCATCCCCGTTACCGGAACAGGGGGGCGATACCGGCCTTCGAGGCGGTGAAACATTCGGTCACCATGCATCGCGGCTGTTTCGGCGGCTGCAGTTTCTGCACGATTTCCGCCCACCAGGGCAAATTCATCGCCAGCCGCAGCCCGGCCTCGATCCTGCGCGAAGTCGAACGGGTCACGGAGATGCCGGGCTTCGCCGGCACCATCACCGACCTAGGAGGGCCGAGCGCCAACATGTACGGCATGGGTGGCAAAAAGCCGGAGATCTGCCGCCGCTGCCGGCGGCCGAGCTGTCTTCACCCGGAAGTCTGCGCCAATCTCGACACCCGCCACCAGCCGCTGCTGGAAATCTACCGGGCGGTGACCGCCCTGCCGAAGGTCCGGCACCTGCAGATCGGTTCGGGCCTGCGCTACGACCTCTTCCTGCATCCGACCGATGACCCGGAACTGGCCGCCGACCACCAGGCCTACTTTGAGCAGCTGGTCAGCCGTCATGTCTCGGGCCGGCTCAAGGTGGCGCCGGAACACACCGCGGATTCGGTGCTGCAGCTGATGCGCAAGCCGGGATTCGACCTCTTCCTGCACCTGAAGGAACGCTTCGAGGCCGTCTGCCGGAAAAAGGGACTGAAGCTGCAGCTGGTCCCCTACATGATCTCCGGACATCCCGGCTGCGGCATCGAGGAAATGGCCGAGCTCGCCCTGACTCTGAAGCGGCTCGGCTACCGTCTCGAGCAGGTTCAGCTCTTCACCCCCACGCCCATGACCCTGGCCACCGAGATGTTCGCCTGCGGCCTTGATCCTTTCAGCCAACAGAAGCTGAAAGTGGCCAGGGACGAGCGCAGCCGACGCGATCAGCATCGCCTCTTCTTCTGGTACCTGGCGGAAGAAAGAGAACGGATCGGTGCCGTCCTGCGGCGGGTCGGGCTGGAAAAGACCGCCGCCCGACTTCTCGGCGACCGGTCGGCGGTGCGCCGGCCCAAACGCAATGGCGGGCGGCGACAAAAGAAAAGGGAGTGACGTAAACCGTCCATGGACCCCGTCGTTCATCTCGACCCGACTCTCTGCCGCCAATGCGGCGGCCTCTGCTGCCAGGGGCATCCCGGCGTCTGGAGCGATCCCGAACGATTCGCCACCCTCTTCTTCGCCGGCCGCGCCTTCAGGCGCGAGGAACTGGAGGCAAGACTGGAAGGACTGCAGCTCGAGCTGCGCGATTACAGCGGCGTCGCCGTCCCGGCGCCGAAAAGCACCGACTCGGGGTGCATCTTCCTGCAACCCGGCGGCTGCCGGCTCGACCCGGCCGTCCGTCCCTGCCAGTGCCTGGGGCTGGAGCCGGACCTGGACACCCTGATGACCGGCGAGTTACACTGTCGGATGCCGTCGCACCTGGGTTACGACCGGGTACGATCCAACTGGCAGAACTACTGGCAGAAGCAAAAAACATATCTCCGCTGACGACCACCACGCGGACGCGACGCGCAACTTCGAAAAAAGGGGCAAACGAAATCATGGGACTGCAATGGGATACCACTCTGGCCGTCGGACACGAGATGATCGACGAGCAGCACCGCGAGCTTTTCGCCCGTTTCAACGCCTTTCTCGAAGCCTGCAACCAGCGGCACGGCAAAAGCCGGCTGGAAGAGCTCTTCCGCTTTCTCGACACCTACGTCGTCGAGCATTTTCGCGCCGAAGAGGAACTGATGCAGGCAACCGCCTATCCCGAGGCGGACGAACACCTCTCCCAGCACCGGCACTTCATCGACCGCGTTCGCGAACTGCGGGATGAACTGGACCGGGACGGGCCGACGCTGCCGGTCATCATCCAGACCAACAAGGCCCTGCTCTACTGGCTGACCAGCCATATCCGGCAGGTCGACACCGCACTGGCCCGCTGGCTGGAAAAATCCTGACCGCACCTGCCGCCGGCAACAGTTCACGGTATACTTTCGGCAGCCGAAAGGCCGAAATTTGTCTTTATGCCGTCTACGGGGTATGAGTACCCTGACTCTGCGCCATCCCCCGACCACAGCCCAGCGACAGTACGTCGAATCGCGACAGCCGGCAAAGGATGCATCGATGAACCTGGGAGAACAGTTCAAGGACAGTTGCGGCATGGGCCTGGTGGCCCATCTGAAGAATAGCCCCGGCCACGACCTGGTCGAAGACGGCATTCGCGCCCTGAGAAGGATGGTTCACCGCGGCGCCATCGCCGCCGACGGCAAGACCGGCGACGGCTGCGGCCTGCTCTGTTCGATGCCGGTCGCCTTCATGCGTCGGGTCGCCGAAGAGGAGGGTGTCTCCCTGCCCGATACCTTCGCCGTGGCCACTCTCTTTCTGCAGGATGCAGAAAAGGAAAAAACCGTCTTCAGCGAGAGCTGCGCCCGCAACGATCTGCGCGTCCTTCTGTTCCGGGAGGTTCCGGTCAACACCAGCGCCCTGGGCGACTACGCCCGCCAGCGGCTGCCGGAAATCGTCCAGGCCTTCGTCGTTCCCAACGAGCTGATCGCCACCCGCCGCTTCGATGCCCTGATCTACCTCAGCCGGCGCGAAGCCGAAAAGGCGCTGGCCAGCCAGCATGATTTCTATATCGCCAACTTTTCCCGCCACCTGGTCTCGTACAAGGGCCTGGTGATGCCCGACTACCTGCAGGAACTCTATCCCGACCTGCAGGCGGCCGATTTCGCCTCCAGCTTCGTCCTCTTTCATCAGCGCTTTTCCACCAACACCCTGCCGCGCTGGCCGCTGGCCCAGCCCTTGCGCAACCTGGCCCACAACGGTGAAATCAACTCGATTCGGGCCAACCGCTTCAACGCCCTGGCCAAGTCGGCAGCCATGAAAAGCCCGGTCTTCTCCGAAGAGGAGCTGGAGCGGCTGCTGCCGATCCTGGCGCCGGAAGGCTCCGACAGCGCCAGCCTCGACAACATGTTCGAGTTTCTGCTGGTCAACGGCATCGACTTCTTCAAGGCGGTACGCATGCTGATTCCGCCGGCACGACACAACGTCGCCCACATGCCGGCCAAGCTGCGCTCCTTCTACGAGTACACCTCCGCCGCCTGGGAGCCCTGGGACGGCCCGGCCGCCGTCTGCATGACCAACGGCCGCTACGTCGGCTGCGTCCTCGACCGCAACGGGCTGCGACCGGCCAAGTGGGTCATCACCACCGAGGACAAGCTGCTGCTGACCAGCGAATACGGGGTTCTCGGCACGCCGCCGGAAAAGGTCCGCCGGCGCGGCCGGCTGCAGAGCGGCGAAATGATCGCCGCCGACCTCGAGCAGGGGGAAATCTTCTTCACCCGCGACATCGACCGCTACCTGATGAATTCCCAGCCCTACAGCCAGTGGCTGACCGACAACACCTACTACCTGCAGGAATTCATCGAACTGCAGTTCCAGGACCTGTCCGACTACGACTACCCGGATCTGCCGCGGCTGCAGCGCTACCACAACGTGACCAACGAGACCGTCGAGCAGATGATCAAGCCGATGCTGCGCGACGGCAGGGAGCCGACCGGCTCCATGGGGGACGACACCCCGATGGCGGCCTTTTCCGACCAGCAGCGCAACTTCGCCGACTTCTTCCGGCAGAAGTTCGCCCAGGTGACCAACCCCCCCATCGACCCCTACCGGGAGAAGGTGGTGATGTCGACCACCATCGGCATCGGCGAAATCGGCAATCCGCTGATCGAGACTCCCGACCGGGGAAAGCGCCTGAAAAGTATCTCGCCCATCCTCTCCCTCGACATCTTCAAGGCGCTGCTCTCCTTCGGCGACCCGGACAGGCCGCGCTACGATCCGGCTTACCGGCACCAGACCTTCAGCACCGGCTTCCGAAAAGACCTGCGCCAGGCGCTGACGACCCTGGGCGACCGGGTGACCGAAGCCGTCCGCGACGGCGTGCGGGTGGTGCTGCTCGACGACCGCTGCCTCGACACTGAGACCCGGCTGATTCCGATGCCGATGGTCGTCGGCTATCTCAACCAGCGGCTGCTCGATGAAAAGCTGCGGCACCTGGCATCGCTGGTCGCCATCACTGGCGAGGTGACCAATCCGCACCACGCCTGCGTGCTGATCGGCTACGGCGCCACCGCCATCTATCCCTGGCTGGTCTACGCCACCGGCCTTCAGATGCTGCGCCGCAACGGCGCCGACAACCGGGCCACCCGCATCGGGCTGAAGAACATCTACGACGCCCTGACCAAGGGGATTCTCAAGGTGATGTCGAAGATGGGCATCAGCACCGTCTCCAGCTACCGCAACGCCGCCCTGTTCGACATCATCGGCCTCTCCGAAGAGGTGGTGGCAAGCTGTTTCCCCGCCTCCCCCGCCCTGCTGCCCGGTCTGGGATTCGACGACCTGGAAGAGCGCATCGCCAGGGTCCACCGGAAGGTCTTTGCCGAAAACCGACTGCTGCCGGTCTATCCGCTGGAGGTGGGCAGCCTCAATCGGGACAATCCGGGCGGCGAATACCACGACTTCCATTCGCGCATCATCACCGGCCTGCACGCCTTCGCCGAAAGCCGGCGGCGGGAGGACTATCTGAAAGTGCGCCGCATGCTCGAGAACCGCGGCGAAAAGTTCGTGCGCGACTTTCTGCACCTCACCAGCGACCGGCCGCCGATTCCCGTCGAGGAAGTCGAGCCGGTCGAGGCGATCACCCGCCGCTTCGATTCGGCCGCCATGTCCCTCGGCTCGATCTCGCCGGAGGCCCACCAGGCCCTGGCCGAGGCGATGCGCATCCTCGGCGGCTGCTCCAACAGCGGCGAGGGCGGCGAAGCCCCCGAGCGGCTCAGGTCGAATCTCAACAGCAGGATCAAGCAGATCGCCTCGGGACGCTTCGGCGTCACCCCCGCCTACCTGCGCAGCGCCGAAGAGATCCAGATCAAGGTCGCCCAGGGAGCCAAACCGGGCGAAGGCGGCCAGCTGCCGGGCGAAAAGGTCACCCCCCTGATCGCCTCGCTGCGCTATACCATGCCAGGCGTCACCCTGATTTCGCCGCCGCCGCACCACGACATCTATTCGATCGAGGACCTGGCCCAGCTCATTTTCGACCTGAAACAGGTCAACCCGAGCGCCAGGGTGAGCGTCAAGCTGGTTTCCAGCGAAGGGGTCGGCACCATCGCCGCCGGGGTTGCCAAGTGCTACGCCGACCGGATCATCATCTCCGGCAGTGACGGCGGCACCGGCGCCGCGCCGCAGACCTCGATCAAGCACGCCGGCAACCCCTGGGAACTGGGACTGGCGGAGGCGAACCAGAGCCTGAAGGCCAACGACCTGCGCGAGCTGGTCGAACTGCAGACCGACGGCGGCCTGAAAATCGGCCGGGACATCGTCAAGGCGGCCCTGCTCGGCGCCGAATACTACGGCTTCGGCACCCCCCTGCTGGTGATGCTCGGCTGCAAGCTGCTCCGGATCTGCCACCTCAACCGCTGCACCGTCGGCGTCGCCACCCAGGAGGAGGTGCTGCGCAGCCACTTCGTCGGCACGGTGCAGAAGGTGGTCAGCTATCTGACCAACGTCGCCGAGGATGTGCGGGAAATCCTCGCCGGCCTCGGCTACCGTTCGCTGGACGAGATCATCGGCCGGGTCGATCTGCTGCGGCCCAGCGACAGCGAACTGGCGAAGAAATTCGATTTTTCCGCCGTGCTGAGCCATATCGAGGGGATCAACCGCAAGACCAGGGAGAACCGGCCCTTCGACGACAACGCCTTCGAGAAGGATCTGCTGCGCGAAGTCGATCCGGTCATCAAGAACCCGCAGGAAGAGATCGTCGTCGAACGGGAAATTCTCAATACCAACCGCTCGGTCGGCGCCCTGATCAGCGGCGAAATCGCCCGCTACTACGGCGACACCGGGCTGCCCAAGGACGCCATCACCCTGCGCCTGAAGGGTGTGGCCGGCCAATCCCTCGGCGCCTTTCTCATCAACGGCGTCAGCATCTTTCTCGACGGCGTCGGCAACGACTACGTCGGCAAAGGCATGGCCGGCGGCCGCATCATCATCACCCCCGGCAACTACTACGAGGGCGTCGCCGGCGCCGGCAACACCTGCCTCTACGGCGCCACCGGCGGCAAGCTGTTCGTCGCCGGCACCGTCGGCGAACGCTTCGCCGTGCGCAATTCGGGGGCTTTGGCCGTGGTCGAGGGAACGGGGGATCACGCCTGCGAATACATGACCGGCGGCACCGTGGTCATCCTCGGCGACACCGGCATCAACTTCGGCGCCGGCATGACCGGCGGCGTCGCTTTCATCTACGACCGCAAGAAGGACTTCATCGACAAGCTGAACACCGAACTGGTCGAGGCGCGACGGATCGACGTCGACGAGGACAACGAAGGCAAGCTGTACCTGAAGAAGATCCTGGTCAGCTACCACAACCGAACCCGCAGCCCCAAGGCGCGCTACATTCTCGACAACTACCGCGAAGAGCTGGCCTATTTCTGGATGGTGCGGCCGCGAGACATGAAAGCGCCGCTGAATCCGAAGGAAGGGGACTGAAAAGCTGTTAGCTGTCAGCTGTAAGTGACGAAGTATTTGCCAGGCTTCAGGGTCATCGACGGCGGCGGTGTCCGCTGTCGATGAAACACCACCAATGGCCTAAAGATGTTCGCCGCCAACGAAGCACGGAGCAGCCATGCAAGGTTTCATCGACACAACCCGCGAAGAGCCGGAAAAGCAGGACGTCAACCTGCGCATCCGCAGCTTCGAGGAGATCTACCGTTTTTTCAGCAACCGGACCGTCGCCCGGCAGGCCGAACGCTGCGTGCAGTGCGGCGATCCCTTCTGCACCACGCTGGGCTGTCCGCTCAACAACCACATTCCGCAATGGCTGGAAGCGATAGCCGAAAAGGACCTGGAAAAGGCCTTTCTGCTGTCGAACGAAACCTCGCCCTTTCCCGAAATCCTCGGCCGCATCTGCCCGCACAACCGCCTGTGCGAAGGCGCCTGCACCCTGGATGACGGCTACGGCGCCATTTCGATCGGCGCCATCGAGGCCTCGATCACCGATCTCGGCTTCGCGGCCGGCTACACCCTCCCTTTTCCCGGCATCTCCACGGGCAAGCGGGTGGCGGTGGTCGGCTCGGGGCCGGCCGGCATGAGCTGCGCCCATTTTCTGCTGCGCGCCGGCATCGCCGTCGAGATGTTCGAACGCTCCGACCAGCCGGGCGGCCTGCTCACCTACGGCATCCCCGGCTTCAAGCTCGACAAGGAGCTGATACGCCGCCGCTTCGACATTCTCACCCAGGCGGGACTGAAACTGCACCTGAACACGGCCATTGGCAGCGATAAACCGCTGCAGAAGCTGCTCGACTCCTTCGACGCTGTCTTTCTCGGCCTCGGCTGCACCAGCGGCAAGCGGGCCGGCATTCCCGGCGAAGACCATCCGCAGGTCTTTCTGGCCATGGAGTTTCTCACCAACGTCCAGCGACGGCTGGCCGGACTCTCCTGGATGGAGCGCTTCGGCGTCCTCGGCAAGCGGGTGGTGGTGGTCGGCGGCGGCGATACCGCCATGGACTGCGTACGCACCGCCGTGCGCGAAGGCGCCGAGAGCGTTGTCTGCCTCTACCGCCGGGACGCGGCCAACATGCCGGGAAGTTCCAAGGAGTTTCACAACGCCGCCGAAGAAGGCGTCCAGTTCATGTTCACCGAAGCACCCAAACGCATCGTCATCGGCGAAGATGGCGAACTGGTCGGCATCGACGCCATCCGCACCCGGCTGGGCGAGCCGGACACCGACGGACGCCGGCGGGTGGAGGAGATCCCCGGTTCGGAGCACTGCGTGGCCGCCGACGTGGTGATCATGGCCCTCGGTTTCGACCACGAACCGCAACCGTTTCTGAGGGATTTCGCCATCGAGCTGGAACGCTGGGGCAACATCCGGACGGACGAAAACGGTGCCACCAGCCATCCGAAGATCTTCGCCGGCGGCGACTGCCAGCGGGGTGCCGATCTGGCGGTGACCGCCGCCCTCGATGGCCGTCGGGCGGCGCTGGGCATCATCGAGCGTCTGCTCGGTCCGGCGACGCCATGAGCGGAGTGTCCGCCCCGGCGGGCGGTTTCCGGCAACAGGTGAGCTCCCTGCTGAAAGACAGCGTCGCCCTCTACTGGGAACTGGTGCGGATCATGGTTCCGGTCATGCTCCTGATCCGCGTCGCCGTCCTGCTCGGCGTCATCGAAGTCTGCGGCCGACTGATCGATCCGCTCATGAGCTGGGTCGGCCTGCCGGGAGCCATGGGAGTTGTCTGGGTCACCGGCATTTTCGTCAACATCTACGGCGGAGCCGCCGCCCTCATCTCCCTGCTGCCGGACCATCCCCTCACCGTCGCCCAGGCGACGGTGCTCGGCTCGATGCTGCTCGTCGCCCACGCCATCCCGCTGGAAGGGCGCATCGCCCAGAAATCGGGGGCGGGCCTTGTTTTCATCTGCCTGTTCCGGCTCGGGGTCGCACTCGCCTACGGTTTTCTGCTGACCCGCCTCTACGCCGCCTTCGATCTGCTGACCGAACCGGCGACCATCCTTTTCGCCCCGGCGAACGCTCCGGTAACGGACTGGGGAAGCTGGCTGCTTGCGAGCCTTCGCTCCCTGCTCTCCATCTTCTGGATCATCCTCGCCCTGCTGACGACCCTGAAACTGCTCGACCTGTGCCGGATCACGCCGCTGATCGCCCGCTGCATGGCGCCCCTGCTGCGCCTTATGGGCATCAGCGACAGGGGCGGCTCGATGACCATGGCCGGCCTGCTGCTGGGACTCTCCTACGGCGGCGGCCTGATCATCAGGGAATCCCGCGCCGGAAACCTGCCGGAAACCGACATCTTTCTCGCCCTATGCTTCATGTCCATCTGTCACAGCCTGATCGAGGACACTCTCTTCGTCATGGCGATGGGCGCTCATGTCACGGGCGTGCTTTTCGGCCGTTTTCTCTTCTCCCTGCTGGTCATGGCGCTGCTGGCCAGGCTGGTGCACGGCATGTCCGAAAAGACCTTTCACGCCTGGCTGTTCCGCCCAAGCAAATCCTGAAAATCACCAGCCAGCCAACTATCGGGTGGTGTGGATGTGGCCCCCCGACGAACCTTTTCCACCAAATTGAAGAGGGGCGGGCACCTGCGACGGCCGCCCCTCTTCAATGCTTCAAGCCTGGCAGGGTGCCGCAATCCGCCGTTACTCCGGCGGCAGAACACAGCAGACGAGTTCGACCCGACGGTTCCGGTAGCGGCCTTCCCTGGTCCTGTTGCCGGCGACCGGCCGGGTCATGCCGTACCCCCTGGCGATCAGCCGCTTGCCGTCGATGCCGTAGTTGGCGATCAGGTCGTCCCGCACCGCCCTGGCCCTGGCCTCGGAAAGCTTCCGGTTGTATTCCGTCGTGCCGGTATGGTCGGTATGGCCGGCGATGAGGATGAAGGGAATCTGCCGATACTCGCGGATGAAGGCGGCGGCCTTGTCCAGCTCGGGCCTGAACTCGGGCTTGATGTCGGCTTTGTCGAAATCGAAGTTGATGTGCAGCGTCAGCTTGAGCGGGCAGCCGTTCCGGTCTACGGCCACCCCGCGCGGGGTGTCCGGCACGAAAACAACGACTTGTGCTAGACTGAAAAAACCGAGGAGGTCTGCAATGAAACGCAGAGAACTGCTCAGAGGACTGGTCATCGTCACCGTTCTGGCGGCAAGCGGCGGCATCATACTGCGCCGGGCCCGGGCGGCGGTAAAAAAACTGAAGGTATTTTCACTGGCGACGGGGGGGTACGTCATGACGGAGAAGGTAAGCAAGAGCGAGGCGGAATGGCGACGGCAGCTGTCGCCCGAGGCCTATCACGTTACCCGGGAAAAAGGGACCGAGGCCGCCTTCAGCGGCACCTACTTGAACCATCACGAAACGGGCATCTACCGTTGTGTCTGCTGCGACCTCGAGCTGTTCGACTCCGCCAGCAAGTACGATTCGGGCACCGGCTGGCCGAGCTTCTCCCGCCCGATCGCCAAGGAGAACATCGCCCTGGTCCGGGACACCAGCTTCTTCATGATTCGCAACGAGATCGTCTGCGCCCGCTGCGACGCCCATCTGGGACACGTGTTCGACGACGGGCCGGAACCGACTGGCAAACGCTACTGCATCAACTCGCTGGCGCTGACGTTCGTGCCCGAAAAAAGAACGGGCTAGCCATGCGCCGGCAAACGATCATCGGACTGCTGCTGGTGCTGCTGACCGGCTGTGCGGTTCCGGCACCGCTTCCCCCCCTGCCTTTCCCGCCGGATATCGGCCGGGTTTCCGGGCTGGCCCTGCCCCGCATCACCTGGGACAAGGGCAACCGGCCGGACGTCTTCTGCGAACCGGACATCGGCGACGCCATCCACCGGCAAATGCGGCGCAAAGCCGCACAGCGTGGCTACCGGGTCGTCCGCATGACCGTTCCCCGGCTCGACAACAGCTATGCCCCGGACCCTGTCGCCGCCTGGCCGGCGGAGCAGCTTCTCGCCGCGACGCCATCCGGCGCCGACATGGTCATGCGGGTGCGGGTGACCGAATATCTCGATGCCTCCCTGTGCGACAACAGCCGTCAGGGGACCAGCCTCGACATGACCGCCGTCGCCGAAATCTTCGCGCGCGGCCGTCACGAACCGGTCTGGCAGGTCACCGGCCGCTGCAGCATCCTTGGCGGCAACACAGCGGAAACCGTCTGGCTCTGCGTTGCTGAACTGACCGACGCGCTTGTCTCCCGCCTGCCTCCCCCACCCTGATCGTCAGCTCGCGAAAAGACCGCAAAAACGCTTGCCAGGCAACCTGACCGGCTCTACCATTAAAGCTCTGCGCAACCAGCATGGCGGCAGATATCCTCTTTTTCTTTCGGGAGGCACACAGCATGACCAGGCCCCTGTTCCACGTCTTTCGCAATGCGCCCTACGGTCGGGAGACCCTGCTCTTTTCGGCCTACACCTGCCGCCGGCTGCAGATTCCGCTGCGAATCTACCTGCCGCAACAGCCCCGTTTCCTCTTCTACTTCGAGCAGGACATCGTCCAGGTCGACCTCGACCAGAGCTACCTGCGCCGGCCGGAAACGGCCCGCGACAACGTCGAGGCGCTGCTGCGGCTCGGTCCGCCGCTCGAAACCGGCTTCGTCGAACCCGAAACCTTCACCGCCACCGGTCTGCCCGATCTGCCGACCGATTTCGGCATCATGGCCTGTCCCCGTTCGATGACCAAGGCAAGCGGGCCGGTCGGACTCGGCCTGATCGGCCCCAAAGTCCGCCGCATCATTCTCGCCGCCCCCTTTCCGGTGCTGATTCCACCGGGGGTCTACAAACCATGGACCAACCTGGCCGTCCTCTACGGCGGCTCGAAGCTGGCCGGCCAGGCCGTCCGGCTGGGCCGGCAACTGGCCGATCGCAGCCAGGCTCCGCTGCAGGTCATCAGTTTCGGCGACCGGAACGACCTGGCCCGTCAGGCGAAAGAACAGGGGATTCTTTCCATCCTGGAAGAGTGCGACTGGCAGGTGCGGCCCGGCAAGCCGATCCGGGAAGAACTCGACGTGGTACCGCACGACGCCCTGCTCCTGCTGGGGGCCTACGGACACGGACCCGTCCGCTCCCTGTTTGGCAGCACCATGGAGGATGTCCAGGCGGAGTTGCCCAATCCCCTGCTGGTCGTCGGCCCCCGCTGCCGGATTGAATCGGTTTTTTCTTGAATAGGGGCCCGCACTTTTCTATACTGAAGCTGGATCAGCTCTCTGCCTTGCAGGTGAGGCCACAAGACCCCGGCGGTATAGGTTAGAGAAAGGGGCTGTTTCAGCGGTGTTGTGAGCAAGCCCGCCACGTAGCGGGAAGCCTGATGCATCGACAAACGGCTCCACCTATTAGGGAGTCGCCAGAGGCTCCGCGGCCCACGGCAAAGGCGGAGAGCAGATTTACGGGCGCTGTACAGGCGCCTTTTTTCATGCGGTAGCGCCGCGTCAGCCTTCTTCGATGGAAACGACCTCCCGACCGATGAACGACAGCAACTCCGACCTGACCCATCTCAACCTGGACGACCGCGAGATTCTGCTGCTGGGAACCGCCCACATTTCCCGGGAATCGGTCGAGCTGGTCCGCACGACCATCGAGCGGGAACAGCCGGACACGGTCTGCATCGAACTCGACGAACAGCGCTACCAGGCCCTGCGCAACAGCAACCGCTGGGAGACCCTCAATCTCTTCCAGGTCATCCGCCAGGGGCAGGCGCCTTTTCTGCTGGCCAATCTCGCCCTCGCTTCCTTCCAGAAACGCATGGGATTACAGACCGGCATCAAGCCCGGCGCCGAACTGGCGGCAGCGGCGGAAGCCGCCGAAGAACACGGGCTCGACGTCCGCCTCATCGACCGCAACATCCGCACCACCCTGCTGCGCGCCTGGCGCAAAACCGGCTTCTGGCGCAAGATGATGCTGCTGTCGACCCTGATCGCCAGCCTGTTCGAAAAGCAGCAGATCGACGAAGAAGAGCTCGCCCGACTGCGGCAGACCGACACCCTGTCGGCCATGCTCGAGGAGATGGGCGACGCGCTGCCCAACGTCAAGCAGATTCTGGTCGACGAGCGGGATATCTACATGGCGGAAAAGATCCGCCGGGCGCCGGGCAAAAAGATTCTCGCCGTCATCGGCGCCGCCCACAAGCCGGGCATCGTCTCCCGCCTGCAGTCACCACCGCAACCACAGCTGCTCGACGAACTGGACCACATTCCGCCCAAGCCGGCCATCTCCAGGGTTCTGCCGTGGCTGATTCCAGCCGTGGTTATCCTGCTCTTTGTCCTCGGCTTTTTCTACGGAGACACCGATAACATGGCCGACGCCGCCGTCGCCTGGATCCTGGCCAACGGCCTGCTCTCCGCCGCCGGGGCGCTGATCGCCTTCGGGCATCCTCTGACCGTCGTCTCGGCCTTCGTCGCCGCGCCGATCACCTCCCTCAACCCGACCATCGGCGCCGGCATGGTGACCGGCCTGGTTCAGGCCTTCATCGCTCCGCCCAAGGTGCGCGACCTGGAGCGGGTCGGCGACGACCTGGCGACCCTGCGCGGCTGGTGGAGCAACCGGGTCACCCGCGTGCTGCTGGTTTTCTTCTTCTCGTCCGTCGGCTCGGCCATCGGCACCCTGGTCGCCTTTCACTGGCTCAAGGACCTGCTCTGAGCCGAGGCTTCGCCGGCCGATCTCGCCCCCGCCCCCGCCCACTGCACCGCCAGCCCGCCGCCGGTCAGACGCCGCCGCCAGGCCAGCTCCAGGTCGGCATCACGCTGGTAGACATCGTTGCGGTAATTTATCTGCCCGTTGGCGTCGACCCAGGCCGTCCAGTAGACGATATGCACCGGAACCGGTTCGTCCAGATCGACCCGCAGCGGCTCGGGGCTGTCCATGGCCTCGATGATCCGCTCGCAGTTCCAGCCGTTCTTTTCCAGCAGGTAGAGGGCCAGGTCGAGAGGCCGCTCGACCCGGATGCAGCCGGAGCTGAACAGGCGGTCGATCCGGGCGAACAGGTGCGGCGAATCGGTATCGTGCAGATAGACCGCGTATCTGTTGGGGAACATGAACTTGACCCGCCCCAGGGGATTCCAGGGGCCGGGCCGCTGCCGCAGGATTCCGGGGAAGTTGCCGGGCCGAACCCGCCGCCAGTCGATGGCGCGGGGATCGATCAGGCGCTCGCCGTCCCCGCGCCAGGAAACGATTTCGAAGTGGTGGCGCGTCAGCCAGCCGGGATCCCGGCGGATTCTGGGCAGTTTGTCTTCACGGAGAATGGTCGCAGGAACGTACCAGTAGGGGGCGAATTCGAGATAGCGCATGGTGGCGGCGAAACTCGGCGTCTTGCGGTAGGGCGTGCCGACGACCACCGGCATGCTCATGACGATCTCTCCCAGCTCGATGATATCGAGCCGAAAAGCGGCGATGTTCACCCGCAGGTAGCGTTCACCATAGTTCCGCGATTCACGGCGCCAGCGCCAGAGATTGATTTCGATCTGCCTGATGCGCTCCTCCACCGGCCGGTTCAGCTCGGCCAGGGTCAAGGGGCCGAGCACGCCGTCGTCGCGCAGGCCATGCCGACGCTGAAACTGCTTCAGGGCGCGCACCGTCAGCGGTCCGAAATTCTCTTCCCCCCAGGCGGCATAGGGCTCGAGGTCGCCGCCGTAGTAGAGGCGCTGCCGCAGCACGGCAAGTCGCGAATCACGCATGCCGGGTCGCAGAACCGGTCCGGGCGGTATCGGCGGCCAGCCGCCAAGAGCGGAGAGCTTACGCAACCGCTGCAGCTCCTCCAGCAGACTGACGAACGGCTGCTGGTCGGGATCGAGCCCGCGCAAAGCCTCGGTCAGCAGGCCGTTTCGCAGGCTCTGTTCGAGAAAGAGCACCAGCGCCCGGTCCCGGTCGATCCGCCCCCGGGCCTGCACCCGGGGCGGCCGCCAGCCGGACAGGTCGTCGGCCAGCCGCAGAAAGGCGTCGGTCAGCAGCAGCTCCATCAGCGCGAAATAGGTGGCATCGAACAGCACGCCGTGACGCAGGGAGTCGGCCTCCATCAGCAGCAACGGCTCCAGCTCCTGCAGGTGGTAATGGTTGCCGCAGAGCCCGAAATCCCCCGCCCCCCGCAAAAACTCGATCAGTTCGCGAGCCCGGCCGTCGAGGCCAAGGTCGGTGACCCACGCCGGCCGGAACTGCCGCTGCCGATAGAAGCGGCGGACCAGGTCGCCCCAGGCCAGTCCAGGCACCGCCGGCAACAGCGCCGCCGCGCCGGTGTCATCGTCCAGAACGATCCGCAGGATGCCCGCGACCTCTCCCGGCAGGGAGGCTGCCGGCGCCGGCCGGAGAAGAAACGCCGGCGCCAGGGCGAGCAGGAAAAGAAGCACGACAACCCTTCTCATGTTTTTCAGCATATCAGACCGTCATCACTTCCGGGCCGACCGGCTTGAAGAGAGGGGAAATTTTTGTCATAGTTTGACGAAACCGGGGCTGACCGATCCTGCCGCGTCCGGCCTTTCCACCCCCTTGTCCCCGAACGGGCAACCAACCGAAAGACGACCATGAATTTGACCGAACTTTTCCGCCGTCTCGGCCTGAACACACCGCGCTGGCAATGGCGCGCCACGCGCTGGGAAAGAGCGATGCACCGCTTCCTGCGCGGCGAACTGCCCGCCAGCGGCATCCGGGTGAGCCGGGCGTTGATCGGGGCCAATATCGTCTTCTTTGTCCTGATGCTGTTGCAGGGACTGCTGGCGGGCCTGGGCCTGCGGCCCCTCTTTTCGCCGGACGGCTACCTGCTGATCCACATGGGCGCCCAGTACTGGCCGCTGGTGCTGGCCGAAAACGAATGGTGGCGCTGCCTGAGCTACGCCTTTGTTCACGGCGGCGTTCTGCACCTGGCCTTCAACATGGTGGTCCTGTACCAGGTGGGGCCGCTGGTCGAAAGCGAAATCGGGCCGATGCGCTTTCTGACCCTCTACACCCTCGCCGCCCTCACCGGCTCGCTGGCCGACTATTTCTGGCATCCCATGGCGCCGGTGGTCGGCTCTTCGTCGGCACTCTTCGGCCTGATCGGCTTCGCCGTCATCCATTATCATCGGCTGGGCGACAACCTTTCGCTGCAGCGGCGCAATTTCATGCTGCAGTGGGCCGTCTTCGCCTTCGTCTTCGGCCTGCTGGTCGGCGCCGACAACGCCGGTCATCTCGGCGGCGCAGCCGGCGGCGTCCTGTTCGGGTTGCTCCTGCCCAAGAGCTGGCAGCTGCGCAAGGCCACCGACAAGGTCTTTCGCCTGCTCGGCGGCCTGAGCCTGCTGCTGCTGGCCGGCAGCCTGCTGCTGACCGCCGCCTCCTGGTTCATTGACAGGGGGGCGGCATGAGCAGGGAGAAGATTCCATCAACACCGGCCGTCCGCCTGTTGCGCCGGCACAAGGTCGATTTTGTCCCCTGCTTCTACAGCTACGAGGAACATGGCGGCACGGCCGTCTCGGCGCGGGAGCTGGGAGTCGACGAGCACGTCGTGATCAAGACCCTGATCATGGAGCGGGACAGCGGCGAACCGCTGGTCGTGCTGATGCACGGCGACCGCCAGGTTTCAACCCGCAACCTGGCGCGAACCATCGGCTGCAAATCGGTCCGGCCCTGCGATCCGAAGACCGCCAGCCGCCATTCCGGCTACCTGGTCGGCGGCACCTCGCCGTTCGGCACCCGCAAGGCGATGCCGGTCTTCATGGAACGCTCGATTCTCGACCTGCCCACCATCTACATCAACGGCGGAAAGCGGGGATTCCTGGTGGCCCTGGCCCCCGCTGACGTGCAGAGAATTCTGCAGCCCGTCCTGGTCGACGTGGCGCAATGATTCAGGATATCGCCATGCAGGAAGCCTTGAAAAAAGCAGCGGACGCCATCGCCGGCGCCGAAGCGCTGGTCATCACCGCCGGCGCCGGCATGGGAGTCGACTCCGGACTTCCCGACTTTCGCGGCGACCGGGGGTTCTGGAAGGCCTACCCGATGTACGAAAAGCTGGGCATCAACTTCGTCGCCGCCGCCAACCCGGAACACTTCGAGCGTGACCCCGCCTTCGGCTGGGGCTTCTATGGGCATCGCACCAACCTCTACCGGCAGACCGAACCGCACGCCGGGTTCGCCATCCTGAAGCGCTGGCTCGACGGGGCCGGCCGAGACGGCTTCGTCGTCACCTCCAACGTCGACGGCCAGTTTCAGAAAGCGGGCTTCGCCGAGGAGCAGATTCTCGAGGTGCACGGCTCCATCCACCACCTGCAATGTCTCATCCCCTGCCGGCAGGCTATCTGGGAGAACGACGAACAGTTCGAGATCGACTTTGCCACCATGCGTTCGGCGACCGTCCCGACCTGCCGGTTCTGCGGCGGCACCGCCCGGCCCAATATCCTGATGTTCGGCGACTATTCCTGGCTGCCGGGGCGCAGCCACGGCCAGCAGATGCGCTTCGATCTCTTCTGCGACCAGCACCGAGGCAGGCCGCTGGCTGTGATCGAGATGGGCGCCGGCACCGCCATCCCTACCATCCGCCACCTGAGCGAGCGGATCGGCGCCTGGCCTGAAGCCACCGTCATCCGCATCAACCCGCGGGAAGCACAGATCAGGCCGCCGCACATCTCCCTGGCCTGCGGCGCGCTGGAGGGGCTGCAGGCCATCGACCGACTCCTGGCGGTAGTGGGCTAAAGCACCGAAGCGATCAGGGCGTTGAAAAACGTCATGCGGGCAGGCGAAACAAGGCGAAAACAGTCGATAAAGGCAGTTTACGCTATCAGTAAATGAGCATTTCGAGGCTGTTTTCAACGCATCCCTGAGTTCGTGAGCCCAAACCGAACAAGAGAGTGGACGTGCTTGACCTGAATGAGCGTTGCAAAAAATCTATAGATGCACCCGCTGGTTCATCGGTGATTTCTGCGATGCTCAGGCAGGTCAATAACGTGTGCCATCTGCCGGTTGTGGGCTTGCGGACTCAGGGTCACGCCAACCGCAACAGTTTTTCAACACTCTGCTAGAATGGAAGCAGGAAAGGAAAAGGTCAATGACCACCACAAGAACCAGCCCCCTGCTGACCGATCTCTACGAGCTGACCATGCTGGCGGGTTACCACCATCATGGCATGCACCGCGAACCGGCCATCTTCGACCTCTTTTTCCGCGAGACCCCCTTTCACGGCGGCTACGCCGTCTTCGCCGGCCTGGAGCCGGCACTCGACGCCCTGGAAAACCTCCGCTTCAACAGCGAGGAGATCGCCTACCTGGAGAGCCTGAATCTCTTTTCAGCCGACTTTCTGGACGAACTGGCGCGCTTCCGTTTTACCGGCAGCGTCAGGGCACCGAAGGAAGGGACGCCGGTCTTCGCCAACGAGCCGATCCTCTCGGTCGAGGCGCCGCTGGCCGAAGCGCAGCTGGTCGAAACCCTGCTGCTGAACATCATCAATTTCCAGACCCTGGTGGCGACCAAGGCCGCCCGCATCGTGCGCGCCGCCGGCGAGGCACAGGTTCTCGAATTCGGCCTGCGCCGGTCCCAGGGCCCCGACGGCGCCATGAGCGTCGCCCGGGCCACCTGCATCGGCGGCGTCGGCAGTACCAGCAACGTGCTGGCCGGCATGAAATACGGCCTGCCGGTCAAGGGAACCCACGCCCACAGCTGGGTAATGGCCTTCGATGACGAGCTGAGCGCCTTTCGCGCCTACGCGCGAAGCTTTCCCGACAGCTGCATTCTGCTGGTCGACACGGTCGACACCCTGAAAAGCGGTCTGCCCAACGCCATCACTGTCGCCAGGGAGCTGCGACAGCAGGGACACGAACTTTTAGGCATCCGCCTCGATTCCGGCGACCTGGCCTGGCTGAGCCGCCAGGCACGGCGGATGCTCGACGAGGCCGGCTTCCCCGGCGTCCGCATCGTCGCCTCCAATGAACTGGACGAAGAGGTCATCCGCACCATCCGGGAAGAAGGGGGCCGCATCGACATCTACGGTGTCGGCACCCGGCTGGCGACCTGCGCCGGGCGGGGAGGAGGCGCCCTGGGGGGCGTCTACAAGCTGGTCGCCATTCGCAACCAGCCGAAAATGAAGCTGACGGCGGACATCGCCAAGGCGACCCTGCCGGGGAGAAAAGACGTCTGGCGTCTCTGCGACGAGAACGGCGAAATCATCCAGGATGTCATCGCCACGCCGGGCGAACAGCCGGCAAGGGGGATGACGGTCTACGATCCGGTCAATCCGACCCGTTACCGGAGGCTGGAAGAGAACTTCGAATGCCGGCCGCTGCTCGACACCGTCATGCGCGACGGTCGCCGAACCCGCCCGGCCCCCTCCCTGGACACGTTGGCGGCTTTCTGCCATCAGGAGCTCGACCACCTGCCGCAGGGAACCCTGCGCTCAGTCAATCCGCACCGCTACAAGGTGTCGATCAGCCCGGCGCTGCACGAGCTGCGGGAGGACCTGCGCCGCCAAATGCAGACCTGACGGGGTGTTGAAAGCTACTTCTTGTCACCGAACAAACCGCGCAGCCCCTCCAGCGCCTTGCCCGCCTGCTCTTCGACGGCCTTGTCGACCTCCGGCGGCAGCGGCATTTTCTGCAGCTCCTTCTTTACCTTCGAGGCCGCCTTCTCGACCTCGGCACTCGCCTTGCCGACCAGCTCGCCCCTGACGGTGTCGAGCCCCTTCAATTCGCCCCTGAGCAGAGCCGCCAGTTGCGGCGAAAGATCGGCGCTGCTGCTGGCGGCGGCATCGAGCAGGGTCTGAACGACGGTCCGGATCAGCTCGGGAAGCGTCATGCCTCCCTGTTTACGCCCCAGGTCACGCAGCTCGATTTTCGGCAGCACCAGCCGGACCCGGGAGGATCCCCCGAGCAGGCCGAGCCGGGCCGAAACCACCACATCCTCGATGGCGAAGTGTTCGATGACGAACTTTCTGCCGGTACCGCCATCGCCGGTCTCAGCCGCCGCTCCTCCCCGCCCGGCGGCCCCCCTGGTCCTGGCCAGCAACGGTTGCACATTGTTCTTCTTGCCGCTCTGTTCGAGATCGATGCGAATGCCCGCCAGCCGCACCGCCGGCACGATCACCGTATCCTTCATCAGCGAGCCGAGGGAAACGGCGACCTGACCGGAGCCTAGTGACAGGAAGCGGTCGCTTTGGAACCCGGGCGGATTGGCGATTTTCAGGTTGCTCAGTTCGATCTTGCCGCCCAGAAGCGAGATGTCGATCCGCTCCAGGGTGGTCGGCACCCCCAGCGCCTCGCTACCGCCGTACTCGATCGCCCTGCGGGCGATGCTGTCGACATAGAAAAGGCTGCCGGCGACCACCGCCGCCAGAATGATCACCAGGACCACGACCACCTTGACAAGGGCTTTCATGATTGCCTCCCCGGTTGCTGGTTCTCCCCTACAAGGCTAATCGGTCGCCGATGGTTTGCAAGCCGGTTTGGCAGGGAGTTGAAAAACGTTATGAGAACACAAGGCGGGAACAGCCGAAAAAGCGCCGTTGACATGCCGGCAAATGAGCATTTCAGGGCTGTTTTTTCACGCCAACCGCAATCGTTTCCCCCTCCTGTCAGAGCACCTGCAGCTTCTGACCGGAAAAGGTAAGGCTTTTCAGACCGCCCTCTTCGACCCAGAAGGTGTTTTCCACGCCGACGGCGCCGAGACCGGGAAAGACGATCTTCGGTTCGAAGGCAAAGGTCATCTTCGGCTGCAGGTGCATATCGGCGAAACCACGGGCAATGAAGGGATATTCGTCGAGTTCGACGCCGACACCGTGCCCGACGAAAGCGACCCGGGCCCCGGGAGCTCCCATGAAATGATCGGCGTACCCCATGTCGGCGGCCATGTCGACACAGAAATCGTACAGCTCTTCCCAGCTCGCTCCGGGGCGGGCCTTCTCTGCGAAGGCCTGTTGCAGCTCCAGCATGTCGGCGTAGCCCCGTTCCAGCCTGTCATCGAGGCCGCCGATGCAGAAGATCCGGGTCTGGTCGACCAGGTAACCGTCGAAACAGGCGACGAAATCGACCGTGATCGGCTCGCCGGCCCGGATGGTCTTGTAGCTCGCACCCTGCGGAAAAGAAGGGGTCAGGCCGACACCGCCGAGAGGCGTGTCGAAACCGCTCGGAACGGCGCTGTCCGCACCGGAAAAGGCATGTCCGTAGAAGATCTCGCTATTGAAGCTGCGCATCCGGATCATCCCCTGGTGCCCGGCCTTGCGCGCCTCGTACTCCAGTTCGGCAGCCAGGTCCAGGTCGGTCATTCCCTCGCGAATGACTTCGGCGGCCCGTCGGGCCACCTTGTCGGCGATCAGGGCGGCGTCCTTCATGATGCCGATTTCGTAATCCGACTTGATCGCCCGTACGGTCCGGATCAGGGGGGTGGCATCGTCGATCGCCGCCCCCGGCAGCACCTTTTCCAGCCGGCGGCAGAACTGCACCGGCAGCACGTCGAGCTCGAGCCCCAGCCGCTGCGGCAGGACGTAACCGTAATCCCGCACGATGCCGGGAAGCTCGCGCGGACTGTGCAGGGGAATCACCTCTTTCAGACCCGACTCCATGCGGGCCCGTCCATGGTCCCGACGCACCATGTAGAGAGGTTCGCCGGCGGCCGGGACGTAGAGCAGTCCCTGCTGGATTGAACCGGTAAAGTAGAACAGGTCGGCGTTCTGGACCATGAGCACCGCGTCCAGCCCGGCCTCGGCCATCAGGCACTGCAGCCGCCGGCAGCGGTCGTTCAGTTCTGTCGTCGGAGTAAGTCGCATCGCTTCAGACCTCACGGGGGAATCAATTTCGCCTGGAAAAGGTATTCTGGCAGGCACGAAGGGAGTTGTCAATGAAGACCTGAAATGTCTTTAATAGGTTCCAAAATATGTGAATTTTGAAATAGTTAGCGGCTATCACAGATCGGTTATTGCCTAAATTATAGGCAAATTGCTATTTTCCAAGGTCGATTGAACGACTTGTCCGGTCGGCCGACGATTTTCCACAGGGCTATCCACAGCCGGCTGTTGACGACTGAATAGATACGGACCCTTCCGGCGCAATTATCCCTTTCAGCCTTCGTCGTAACGGCAGCTCAAGTCTTCTCCCTGGATCAGTTCGGAGCAATCCTCGCAGACCGGCTCGCCGTTGTCTTCGCGGATCAGCAGTTCTTCTTCGGGAAAGAGCATACGGCAGTTGTGGCAACGTTTTTCGGCCATGGCAAAACTCCTTTACGCATTCTGCATGAATGACATTATATCTGAATCCGCAACATGAGTTGACAAGGTGGGTCAATTTTACTTTTCCACGATCTCACGATCTCCGTGTTCACCAGTCCCTAAAGAGAGGGGCCGGCCGGGATAAACCCGACCGGCCCCTTTGCGCTCCCTTGTGGCAAAGCAGACGGACATTACTTCACGTCCTGGTTGTAGCGCTCCTTGTAGTATTTCTTGATCTGCTCGATCCGTTTCGGATCGAATCCCTTGGTGAACCACTGGTGTTCCGGCCGACCGTCGATGTACTTGGCCAGGATCTTCTCGTACACCTCGGGCTTGCCGGCCTTCTCACAGGCCTCCTTTGCCTTGGGCAGCAGGTGGTTGTAGAAGGCCTTGGCCATGTCGTAGATGCCGTGCCACCAGGCGTAGTCGGGACCGCTCATGGCCGCCCCGTGACGGGCACGCCTGCCTTCGTGGTGCCAGAGCTCCCAGTAGATCCAGTCGATTTCGTCGTCGAAGTTGCCCTTGCTGATCACGCCCTCTTCCATCAGCAGGTCGCGGATCTCCTTGGCCGGAACGGCGAACTTGTCGTTGTAGAGACCGATGAACGCATCGAGCTGCTGGTAGAAGCCCTCGACGAAGGGGCTGCTGTGACAGGCCGAGCAGACATCCTTCATGCTGTCGAGCTTCTGCTGCCAGTTGTCGGTACGCTTGGAAACAGGTGCCCGCAGGTTCCAGGAAAGTCGCGTTCCGACGTCATGGGTCACACCCTGGTTCGGTGTGGCGCTCATGTGACAGGTGGCGCAGGTGGGCGCATCGTAGTAGTCCTCGCCTGCAATCCACTTGGGATGATCCATATTGAGATCGTCCTTGAAGGCGCGATAGAGAATGCCGTGCTTCGATTCTTCGTAGACTTCCTTCTGCGGATGGTCGGGGCCGAGATGGCACTTGCCGCAGCTTTCGGGCTGACGGGCCTGCTCCTTGCTGAAGCGATGCCGGGTGTGGCAGGCCGAACAGGTTCCCTTGGACCCGTCCGGATTGATCCGGCCGATTCCGGTGTTGGGCCAGGTGGCCGGATCGAGGGAACCGTCCTCCCTGACCTTGACGATGGAGCCGTGGCACTGCCGGCAACCGACAGCGACGGCCGGCTCGCCGCCGATGGTCTGGCCGAGCAGACCGTCCTTGGTGTTCAGTATGTCGCCGGCCTTGGCGTGGTGGCTGGCTTCCTGCTCGGCGGCTTCCCTCGGATGGCAGGCGCCGCAGTCACGCGGCGAAACGATCACCGCTACCTGGAAGCCATAATGCTCCATGGCGTCCGGATCGGACTTGTCGGCCTTGTGGCACTCGTAGCAGCCGACACCGGCGTTCCAGTGGGCGCTGTCTTCCCACTGGCTGACGATCCCGGGCATCCCCTCGTGGCAATCGAGACACTGGGCCGTCTCTTTCGAAATCCTCGGTTCCTTGGCCGAAGCGTTGCCGGCAAAACACAGCCCGGCAGCAGCCAGAAGCAACGCCATCAGCGTCAACCGTCCTACTCTCTTCATGTCAAACCTCCCTTTCGTTGCTTACCTTGAGTCGCTGTGGAGCCGTCAGCTCCATCGTTTCCGATAAAGATTAGCCACCTTTCAGGGAGATGCAATTGACTCAGGTCAAAAAAAGAAAAATCCCGCAACAGGGACGGGAGCAAAAAGGACAAGGCTTGCACCAAGCAAGCCGACAGACGGTTTCAGTTATCCATCTCTTCCATCAACTGCCGGCGAACAAAGGCGCGGATCGCCCGCAGATCGTCGAGGGAGAGATCGACGAACTGCACGCCCATGCCGGTGGGCAATTCCGGCTTGACTCTTTCGTCGTCGTCATTGATCCAGGCGACCCGGGCCCGGGCGACGACCGGCCTGTTGCGGTCCGGAAACACGAAAGAAAGGCGCAGCTCGGTGTCGACCGGCAGCGGGTGATCGGTGACCAGAAAGAGGCCGCCGGTACTCAGGTTGATGCTGAAGTCGGTCAGTTCTTTCTCCGGGCCGTTGCCATAACGAACCTGCAGGCGGACCGGTACGCGGGGGGCGCGCCTTTCCTGCAACCCGAGATAGCGGCTGGCGACGGCGGTGAACTTGTGGCGGTTGACCGGTTTGAGCAGCACATCGTCGCAACCGGCTTTCCGGCAGCGCTGCAAATAGTCTTCCCGCCCGCCATGGGTAACCATGACAATCGGGATATGGGCAAGTTCCGGGTCGGCCTTGATGCGCATGCAGGCCTGATCGCCATCCATGACCGGCATGAACAGGTCCATGAAGATCAGGTCTGGGCGTTCCCGGCGGGCGATCTCGACCGCCTGCGCCCCGTTGCGCGCCACCAGCAGGGTCACGTTGGCGCGATGAAAAAAAGTCTTTTCCAGCTCGACAAAGAGCTCGACATCATCGACCAGCAGAACCTTTTTTCGTTCCATGCTTTTTCTCCCTCTTGCCGGCCCGAAAACGGCTCAGCGGCCGCAATCGGTGGGATCGCCCTTGAGCTTGCCCAGGGCGTGCGACAGCGCCGGCAGCAGCACCGCGAAATTTTCCCGGGCCGCTTTCGGGCTGCCAGGGAGATTGACGATGAGGGTTTCTCCGCGCATGCCGACCACGCCCCGCGACAGCATGGCATGCGGCGTCTTCTTCAGGCTCTCCAGCCGCATCGCCTCGGCCATGCCCGGTACCAGCCGGTCGACCACCTGCAGGGTCGCTTCCGGAGTGACATCGCGCGGAGACAGGCCTGTGCCGCCGGTGGTCAGCACCAGATCGAGCCGAAGGTTGTCGGCCCAGTCGATCAGAACCTCGACGATGCGCTCCTGCTCGTCCGGAATGATCGCCGTCCGAATCACCTCGCCCAGCCCGGTGCACATTTCGGCCAGCAACGGGCCGCTTTCGTCGACCCGCTCGCCGCGGGCCCCCTTGTCCGAAAGGGTGAGGATTCCGATGGTGAAATTCTGTTTGTCCGTCATGTTTCGTTCCACTCCCTCATCGGCGCTTCTCCTTGGCCATCAACATCCGCCGGGCATTGTTGACAATCACCTGGGAGACGTTGCGACTCTTGGCCAGCTCCTTCAGTTCCTTTTCCGACAGCGTCGCCATGTAGCGCAGCGCCTTGGGCAGGGGTGTGCGGGGATGCATGACCAGGGCCTTGCGGATTTCGTAGTTCTTCACCCACTCCCGGTTGAGGGTGATCAGTCGGATCAGCTCGTCGTTGGAGCTTCTGTTGCGGGCGATGGCCAGTACCTCGCCCTCGGTGATGCGCGGGTTTTTCAGCACCGCCGAGCAGACCAGCTTGTTGGGATCCTTGACCAGCAGGCTGCGCCACTCCTTGTCGCCGGTCAGGGCCATCTTGATCTTGTCCGACACGCCGAAGGTGAGCAGCAACTGGTATTTCGACTTCGGCAAGTCATCGTCGTCCAGCTCCTCGATCTCGCCGAAATCCTCGTCTTCGTCCTCATCTTCAGCACCGGCAGGGGCCACCTTCTGCTGCGCCGCCGGCTCCTGCTTCTTCTCCGGATCGACCCAGCCGAGACGGTACTTCACCGCCTTGTCCACCTTCGGATTGGCGAAGATGGCGTCGACCAGATCCGGGCAGCCGATCAGCCGCTCGGCGTTGTTGGCGATCAGCGACACCACCGTACCGTCGGCCTGGCGGGCGACGTGCAGCAACGTGGCATCGGGCAGGTTCGGATGGATGAGAAGCTGCTCCATCAGAGCCAGATCCCGCATCCGGAACCGCGCCAGAAAGTCGAGCAGCTGCGGATGGGTACCATCGTCGGCGATCAGTGCCTGCAAAATGCCGGCGGGAAGCTCCCGGACGGTCCCGCGCGCCAGCTCTTTCAGCTCCTCATCCTTGCCGTAGGCGAACAGGAAGAGGACGGTCACCAGGTCACGGCCGTCCAACGGCAGCGCCGCTTTGGCCGCCGCCAGCTTGACATCACGTGGGGCGCCGGCGGCAACCACCCGGGCCACCGCCGGCGAAACCTTCAGCTTGACCTTTCTGACCTGTTCCGACACGAACGACCCTCGGACGCTCAAGGAGCGACAATCTCGCCTTCGAGCCCTGCCTGGCGCATCGCCGCGGCCGCCTTTCGGGCGGCGGCGCGATCGGAAAAGGGTCCGATACTCACCTTTTTCAGCGGCACCTGGACATCGACCTTGACCTCGTCGAGGCGAATCCCTTTCTTTTCCCAAAGGACGTCAGCATAGCGCCGCGCCTTGTCGACATTGACAAAAGAACCGGCATAGACGGCCCCCTTCTCCTGCTCATAAACGACAAAGGCCCCCGGCGCGATCTTCTTCAGCTCATCGAGATGCCGCCGGGCCTCCTGGCGGGGATAGACGCCGTAGCGCAGGCGAACCATGGAGCGGGTGATTTTCCCCGCCTCGACCCGGGGTTCATAGCCAAGCTTCTTTACCGTCGCGAGGGCGTCGCGCAGATTCGCGGGCAAAATGAAAGCACCTACGCGCACCCGGTAGCCCGCGGACAACGCCCCGCCAGCCGGCTGTTCTTGCTGGCCAGAGGATGTCCCGGCGGCCGGAGGCGCGACCGGCTTCTGTTCGGCCGCTGCTGTCGCCGCCTGCTCTGCCACCGTTTTGACCTCGGTCGCCGGCTTCGCCGGGGACTCTGCCGCTTCTGGCTGCGCCGCAGCAGCAGACTTTTCGGGCAGGGACGCCACCGCGGCCTCTCTTTCGCTGCCGGCCTTGCCAGCATCAGCGGCTGTCGGTGCCACCGTCTTCGCTGCGGACGCGTTGGCGGTCAGCCTTTCCTCTCCGGCAACAGCGACCGGCCGCCGCTCGACCACCTCGGTGACCGGCTTCTCCTTCGCCGCCGGCGGCGGCTTGATCGGCAGCTTCTTGCTGGCGACTGACGCTGGAGCGGGAGCCTGTTCTCCGCCTCGATCAACCAGGAAGAAGACGGCAGCGGCAGCGACCGCCAGCAGCAGAAGCAGCAGCAACCGGGAGGGCGACCGCTTCGCTTCGTGCTCCTCCTGCTCCTGCAGCAGGGCTTCGAGCGGCTCCCCTTCTTCGTCGCCCTGTAGCGCCGTGAGTACCGGCGTTGCGGACGACGCCGACGGCGGCGCCTCGGGCTGGTCGCCCGAGAAGGTGACATCGAGCGGCTCCTCGTCCCCGACCGACGCGGTGTTCGGCTCCGCTTCGGCGAAATCGAAGCCAAAGTCATCGCCTCGACCGGAAGCAGCTTTTGCCTCCCCTTCCTCGTCATCCAGGCTGTCGATGGTCAGCTCCTCCTCGATCTCCGGCGCCTCGTCTTCCCCTTCGGCGTCGAAACCGAAGAGTTCATCGTCACGCTTGTCCATCTCCTGTCACCCCTTCCTGATTAAAAAGCAGCTCTCCGCCAACAGTATCTCCATGCCGGCGAAAAGTCCTGCACCCGGCCGGAACCGGGTGCAGGAACGATATCACTCGGCCTGCTTCGCCGCCTCGACGATCTTGGCGGTCAGGTGCGACGGCACCTCCTCGTAGTGGGAAAATTCCATGGTGAACAGCCCCCGGTCCGAGGTCATCGACCGCAACTCGGGAGCGTACTTGAGCACCTCGGCCATGGGAACATGCACCTTGACCACCTGGTTGCTCCCCAGGGGATCGACGCCGAGCACCTTGCCGCGGCGCGAGTTCATGTCGCCGATCACGTCGCCGACACATTCGTCGGGTACAGTGACCTCCATCTCCATGATCGGCTCGAGCAGAACCGGACCAGCCGCCTCGACCGCCTTCTTGAAGGCCTGGGAGCCGGCGATCTTGAAGGCCATCTCCGATGAGTCGACGCTGTGATGGCCACCGTCGAACAAGGTGACGCGAATGTCCTGAACCGGGTAGCCGGCCAGGGGCCCCTTGCGGTAGGCCTCCTGGATTCCCTTGTCGACGGCCGGAATGAACTGACGCGGGATGACACCGCCGACGATCTTGTCGACGAACTCGTACCCCTCGCCGCGCGGCAGCGGCTCGACCTTGATGGTGACATCGGCGAACTGGCCGCGGCCGCCCGACTGCTTCTTGTGCCGGTAGGACATGTCCACCGCCTTCTTGATCGTTTCGCGGTAGGGAACCTTCGGCTCCTTCAGCACCACGTCGACCCCGAACTTGCGCTTCAGTTTCTCGCAGGCAACCTCGATGTGGACCTGCCCCATACCGGAGAGGATCATCTCCTTGGTTTCGTCGTCGCGCTGCACCTGCAGGGTGGGATCCTCTTCCATCAGCCGGTGCAGGGCGGACATGATCTTGTCCTCGTCCCCCTTGCTCTTGGCCTCCAGGGCGAAGGAAATGACCGGTTTCAGAGCCAGAGGGCTTTCGTAGATGACCGGCTTGGCGGGATCACAGAGGGTGTCGCCGGTCATGGTCTCCTTGAGCTTGGCCACGGCGACGATATCGCCGGCCTCGGCCTCGGTCATCGGTTTCTGCTTCTTCCCCTCCATCTCGTAGAGGGTCGACAGGCGTTCGTTGCAGTCGCGGTTCGGGTTGTAGACACTGGTGTCGGGCCGGATCGAACCCGAATAGATCCTGAAGAGGGTCAGCTTGCCGGCATAGGGATCGCTGATGGTCTTGAAGACCATGGCGGAGAAGGGCTCGGCCGGGTCGGGATTGCGCTTGACCTCGTCGCCGGTCTTGGGATCGGTGCCGATCTGCGTCCCCTTGTCCAGCGGCGACGGCAGGCAGGCGACGATGTAGTCGAGCAGTTGGCGGACGCCGATGTTGGCGGTGGCGCTGCCGCAGAGCACCGGCGTGAAAACGCCGGTCAGCGTCCCTTCGCGCAGCCCGGCGTAGATCTCCTCATCGGTCAGCTCTTCGGTTTCGAGGTATTTCTCCATCAGGTCGTCGTCGGCTTCGGCCGCCGCCTCGACCAGCATGAACCGCAGGCGCTCGGCCTCCTCGCGGTACTCTTCTGGAATCTCTTCCTCGGAATAGGTTCCCTTTTCGTCGAACTGGAAGATCCGGGCCTTCATGTGCACCAGGTCGATGATCCCCTTGAAGTCGGCCTCGCTGCCGATCGGCATGTTCACCGGCACCGGCCGGGTCCCCAGCGCCTTTTCCAGATCGTCGAGCGCCTTGAGATAGTCGGCCCGCTCGCGGTCGAGCTTGTTGACGAAGGCGATGCGGGGCACCTCGAACTCATCCATCCACTTCCAGATCCGGTTGGTCTGGGCCTTGACCCCGTCGACCGCCGAGATGACCAGAACCGCTCCGCCGAGGATGCGCAGGCAGTTGCGGGTATCGTGCAGAAAGTTGGTGTAGCCGGGAGTGTCCACCAGGTGCAACCCGTGGCCGTCCCATTCGCAATGATGCAGGCTGGAGCTGATGGTGATCCGCCGCTTGACCTCCTCCGGCTCGAAATCCATGTTGGAGGTTCCGTCATCAACCTTGCCGAGACGATCGGTCATCCCGGTATTGAACAGCATCGCTTCGGTCAGGGATGTCTTGCCGGCATCCCCCTGGCCCACAATTCCAAGATTTCTGATCTTCGAGGTGTCGTACTTTCCCATGGCCGCTCCTTTCACCCCGCCTGCCGGCGGGAGCTGAAATTGTGACAGGATCGATCGGATCCTCTCGCAGGTTGACTCTTGGCGGATGTTAAGATTTTGATCGTATCACCCGCCCCCGGGGGTGTCAAAGACCGCTCCGGTTGCGCTGATGGATGATGCGCAGCCCCTCCAGGGTCAGGTTGGGATGAACCTCCTCGATGGTTTCCGAAACTTCGGCCAGCAACGAAGCCAGCCCGCCGGTGGCCAGAACGGCGGGACTGTCGCCGGCCTCCTGCTGCATCTTCCGCACGATGCCGTCGACCAGGCCGCAATAGCCGTAGAACAGGCCCGCCTGGATGCTGTTGACCGTGTTCTTGGCGATGACCGCCGGCGGCCTGGCGACCTCGACCCGCGGCAGCTTGCTCGCCTTTTCGAACAGCGCCTCGGTCGAAATGACCAGGCCGGGAGCGATAGCGCCGCCGAGGTATTCCCCTCGCGCCGAAATGTAGTCGAAGGTGGTCGCCGTGCCGAAATCGACAACGATGAGGCTGCGTTTCTTCAGCTCGTAGGCGGCCACCGCGTTGACGATGCGGTCGGCACCGACCTCGCGCGGATTGTCGTAGAGAATGGGCATCCCCGTCCTGATGCCGGGACCGACGACGCAGGGCTGCAGGTCGAAATAGGTGCGGCAGAGCTGTTCGAGAACCTGCAGCATGGGGGGAACGACACTCGAGATGATGACGTCCTCGACGTCCCGGAAATGCAGCCCCGCCATGCTGAACAGCTCATGAATCAGCATGGCGTATTCGTCGGAGGTCCGCGCCTTGTCGGTGGTCAGCCGCCAGTGGTGCAGCAGCTCTTGAGAGCGGTAGATGCCGAAAACGGTGTTGCTGTTGCCGATGTCGATAACCAGAAGCATGTCAATGTTCCTTCGTTGCCTGTTCACCCGGGTCCGTCCCGAGCGGTCTGACATCCCCGGCCAGTATCCTTTCGACCCCGCCGCCGGGCCCATCGAGCAGCAGGGCGCCGTCGCCGTCGATGCCCCTGACCCGGCCGCGCAGCGTTCCCTCGCCACAGGAGACTTCGACCCGCCGGCCAATCAGGTCGCAGTTCGCTTCCCAGGCCAGACGTACCGGTTCGAAACCCCGCTCCCGATAGAGGCGGTAGAGAGCATCGAGATGCCGGCAGATGGCGCAGGCGAGATCGATCCGGGAATAGTTCCGTCCCCCCTCGATGGCCAGGGAGGTCGCCGGATAGCGGAGAGTCGACGGGATCTGTTCGGGGCTCATGTTGACGTTCAGGCCGATGCCGAGAACGACGGCGCGCACCCGGTCCATGTCGGCGCTCAGTTCGCTGAGCAGCCCCGCGACCTTGCGCCCTCCCAGCAGCAGGTCGTTGGGCCACTTGACGCGGGGCGACAGGGCGCAGACCTCCTCGACGGCGCGTACCACCGCCATCGCAGCGAGAAAGGTCATCTGCGGCGCGTCCCAGGGAGGAATCTCGGGACGGAGGATGATCGACGTGTAGAGGTTGACCCCGGGGGGAGAGAGCCAGCTGCGACCAAGCCGGCCCTTGCCGGCATCCTGGGCTTCGGCGATGAGAACCGTCCCCTCCTCGGCGCCCTGCTCGGCCAGACGCAGGGCCTGCAGGTTGGTGGAATCGGTACGCTCGAAGCAGACGACCCGTCGTCCGACGAGACTTTCGCCGAGCCGGGAGCGGATCTCTTCCGGCGTCACCCGGTCGGGACCGCCGAGCAGGCGGTAGCCCCGGCTGCGCTCGGCCTCGATCCGGTAGCCTCTGGCGCGCAACAACTCGATCTGCTTCCAGACGGCCGCCCGGCTGATCCCCAGCTCACGACTCAGCCGCGCTCCGGAAACATGCTGACCGCCCGCCTCGCGAAACAGGCGAAGAAGTTGTTGTCGCACGTCAGTTGCTGGCAAACAGGTCTCCGTCCCTCGAAAATGGAGCGTCGGGTCCTCCTCCCGGGATCGGGGAGCGACTACTGAAACAGCATGGAAATATCGACGGCACGGTACGAATGGGTCAGCGCGCCGACCGAAATCAGATCGACGCCGGTGGCGGCGATATCGGCGACCGTCTCCAGGTTGACCCCGCCGCTGGCCTCGGTCAGCGCCCGCCCGTCGACCAGCGCCACCGCCTCGCGCAGCTGGTCGAGACTCATGTTGTCGAGCAGAATGGCATCGGCGCCGGCCTCCAGCGCCTGCCGGACCTCGTCCAGGTCGCGGGTCTCGACCTCGATCTTCATCAGGTGCGGCACCCGGTCGCGGGCCCGCTCGACCGCCGCACCGATGCCGCCCGCGGCGGCGATATGGTTTTCCTTGATCAGGATGCCGTCGTACAGTGCCGTGCGGTGATTGCGGCCGCCCCCCATGCGCACAGCGTATTTCTCGACGGCGCGCAGGCCGGGCGTGGTCTTGCGGGTATCGACGATGACCGCTCCGGTGCCGGCGACGGCATCGACGTACCTGCGGGTCAGGGTGGCGACCCCGCTCATGCGCTGCAGCAGGTTCAGGGCGACCCGCTCCCCCTGCAGCAGAACGGCCGCCTCGCCCTTGATCCAGGCCAGAACGTCACCGCGCTCGATCTTCTGTCCGTCGGCCTTCAGTGCCTCGAAGGCGGTATCGGCATCGAGCTGCCGGAACACCTCCCGGGCGACGTCGATGCCGGCCAGAACGAAATCCTCCTTGGCAACCAGCTCGGCCCTGGCCATGGTTCCCGGTTCGATGGTGGCCATGGTGGTCAGGTCGCCCAGGCCGATATCCTCGCGCAGCGCCTCGCGGACGAGGCGTTGAATCTCATGCATCCCTGCCCCCTGAATTTTGAAAAAGTAGGTGAATGGCGGCGAAACCGACCGACGGCACACCGAAGCCGGCCCACAGCGCATCCTCGGCCGCGTTTGTTTATCAACAGCCGCTAAGCTATTGAAAACACTTTTTTATATCACAGCCCCTCGACCCCGACAAGGGAAAACGGAACGCTGTTTTCCCTTTACAGGGTGGGCGGTTGCGGCCAGAATGGCGCAAACGAAACCAGCGAAAGCAAGGAGGCGAACGTGACTTCGAGAATCGTCATCGTCACCTGCCTGCTCCTGATGGCGGCAGGTTGTGTCAGCAAGTCGACCTACGAGCAGCAGGTGGCCGCATTCAACGGCCTGCAGGCCGAGTTCAGCGACCTGCAGAGCCGCTACCGGAATCTGAGCGACGATTTTGACGCCCTGCGCGCCAAACACGAGGCGCTGCAGAAGAAGAAGGACGAGACCGACCAGCTCCTGGCCGCCTGCGAGGCCGACCTGGACAGGGCCCAGAAGGATATCCTGCGACTGGAGGATGTCCTGTCGACCCGCAGCGCCGAGGCCGGCAAGGCAATGGCCGAAATGCGCCGCCGGATCGACGAGCTGGAAACGGCGAAACGCGAGCTGGAAAAACAGGTCGAACGTGAGCGTCTCGCCCGCGAGGCCCGCATCGCAAAAATGAAAACCACCTACGATGCCCTGGTCGGCAAGCTGGAGGAGGAAATCAAGCGCGGCGAGATCACCATTTCGGAACTGCAGGGGCGGCTGACCGTTAACATGGTCGAGCGCATCCTGTTCGACTCCGGCAGTGCCGACATCAAGCCGGAAGGGCTGAAAATCCTGGCCCGCGTCGGCGATATCCTGAAGAACGTCCAGGACAAGGACATCCTGGTGGAAGGCCACACCGACAACGTTCCCATCAGCGCCCGGCTGCGCGACCGTTTCCCCAGCAACTGGGAGCTTTCCACCGCCCGCGCCGCCAACGTGGTCCATTTCCTCCAGGACCGGGTGGGCATTCCGGGCAGCCGCCTGGCCATCGTCGGCTACGGCGAACATCGCCCCATCGCCGACAACGACACGCCGGAAGGACGCGAGGAGAACCGCCGCATCCAGATCGTGCTGGTGGCACCCCAGGGACATCCCGCCGTCAACTGACCCGGATACATCGAGGCCCTCCGGGGTATTCCGGAGGGCCTCGCTCCACTGAACAGGGTACGCCAACGGCCCTGTCCTCGCCTTTCAGCCTGTCGACGACCTGCCGCCGGCAGCCTCCCGTCGCCCGGCCTACCGCAACAGCCGCGCCAGATAGAAGAAGGTTCCGCCGACCGAGATGCCGGCGAGAAAATTGCCCACATCCGAACAGATCTGCGAAAGCTGGAAGCGGAAGGGATACAGTTCGCCGACCGCCGGATCGGTAAAGTGGTAGACCTGGATATAGAGTTCGGAGCCCCGCCAGAGGAAGATGAAGAAGAAGACCACGATGAAGGCGATGAAGCCCTTGCTGATGGGGCTGTCCTTGATGTTGGCGTAGATCTTCCGGATCAGGTCGATGTTGATCAGCGACAAAAAGACCCAGTTGGAGTTCTCCACCACCCGGATGATCTCCAGGGTCCTTTCGTCGGGCAGGGGGTTGATGAAGACGAAGATCACCGAGGCGATGACGACTCCCAGCGTCGCCAGGTAGACCACGGCCTTGTTCCCCTCGAACTCGAGAGTGCGGGAAAAGACGTAATACTCCTGAAAACCGTGGCTCATCACCAGGATCGAGATGGTGCCGACGATGTAGCTCATCGCCTCGATCCGCGGCACCCCGACTCCGGGCAGATAGGGGACAGCCTGGGGCAGCAGTTCCCCGATGACGATCAGCCCGAACCCGACGGCGATCGAGGTCCAGACCCGGGCGTTGCCGATGCTGAAATAGAAAGAAACGATACCGGCAATGAGCCAGAGAACCAGTTGGGCGATATGCCAATCCATGAAAATGCCTCCTGCAACCAGCGTCCTGAATTCACGGTAAGGTAAAGAAGACAACCCGACCTATCGGTCAGGCCGTCTTGAGCAGGGCCCTGATGCCCCGCTGCATGTCGTCGAGCATCTGCTTCACCGTCGAAGGGCCGGCGACCAGCTTGGCCGCCCGACCGATACGCCGGTAAAAGTCCTCCATCACCGATTCCGAAACGATACCCTGATTGGCCAGTGCCTTGTCGAACTCCTTGTCGGCCAGCTGGGCGCCGATCTTGCCGAGATGCTTCTCCGCCACGCCCCTGAGCAGACCGGCGATCTTCAGCCGGCGCTCCTTCTCCCGCTCTTCGAGGGTCCGGGCCGCCTCTTCCTCCCTGGCCCGCCGCTCCCGGGCGACGGCGTCCTGCGCTCTGTGCCAGATCGCCGTCAAATCGGCCGAGGCAAGCAGGTCGGCCATGGTCGCCTCTTCGGAAACCCGGGAGGTCAGCACGTCGATCTTGGCGCCGGGCAGCTTTGCGACCGACATGGAATTTTCCGCCGTCTTCTCCAGTTCCGTCGAGCCGTCGTGGAAGAAGCCCAGCGGCTGTCCTTCGCGATAGAAGATCAGGGCCACCCGGTCGGTGGTGTAGATGCGAAGGCAGCCGGTGATCCGGTCTTCCTTGAGCTTGCCCAGCAACGCCCGGATATCGAGCAGCTTTACTTCCTGCCCCTTGTAGAGAACTTCGCCGTGCAGCAGGGCATGAACGCTCATCGCCAGCTCGGAGGAAAGCCGATAGATGTTCAGGGCGGCACCGCCGGCCAGCGACCGCTCGAAGATGACTGCGATGGCGTCATAGGCGATCTCCCTCTGGGTGCCACCTTCGAACAGGGCGCTGATCAGCCGGCCCTTGTCGAAAATCAGAATCCCGACCCCCTTGGTCGTGTCAAATCGCAGGTATCCGGTGAAATTGCCTTTTTGCAGCTTGGCCAGGGCATCCGGCAGATTGACCTTGCCAGGATCGATGTTTTCCTTGACGGGATTGCCCTTGGGCAAAAGAATCATGGTCAACCTCTGTCATTGAAATTGCTATTGCACTGAAAATACGCCGTTTTTTAAAAAAATCAAGCAAAACGGCCACCGTTCGTTCCGACCGGCCGGACCGGCGACCGAAACAGGCCGGCGCCGACAGCGACACGGAACGCCCTCCAGCGGCTGCTGGAAATGCAAGGTTCAAGCCTGAAAACTGCGCCCGAAGCCGCATCTTGATGCCGGCTGCAGGCAGGCGTCCGGCCTGCGCTCCTTTTACAGATTGCGGGCGGCCACCTCCCGCAGCACGCGCAGGGCCAGCTGCCGCCAGCCGCCAACGCCGGAGGCGGTCAGCAGTTGCCCGGGGCTTTCATCCAGCAGGGGGAAAAGGATCACCTCCCGCAGCAGCGACTCGACCGGCTGGTCGCAGACCCGCTCGAAGAACGGCAGCATTTCCTGCAGCCCCCGCTCCGAAACACGCTCCTCCAGTTCCAGCCGACACTCTCCGTCGTAGAGACAGAGCCAGGCCTGCGGCTCGGCGCCGGTCAGGCCGGAGCCGGAGAGGACCAGAGCCAGGATGCCGGAGAATCCGTCGATCATGCTTCCGATATCGGTCCGGGCCAGCAGGCGCCCGAAACAGGGCGCGTGCACCACGCCCCGGCGGCGGCTGCGCCGGTCCTGAAAGAGCCGACCGGACGAGCCGTCGGCCGGACGGTCGCAGACCGGACACTTCCGCAGCAGCCGGCGCCGTCGCCCGGGCGGCACGTCAGCCTGAAGAACCGCGGCGCAGCGCAGGCCGCCTTCGGTCATCGCCTGCCGCCGCCGCTCCAGCACGAAGGAGGCCAGCTCGCGCATCTGCCGGTGAACGGCCGTACCGCGGGCCCGGGTCAGAACCGGGTGAATCCGGCTGTCGAACCCGGAAGCCAGGCTCTCCACCTTGGGGCTTTTCGAAATGGCGGCCGGGGCCAGGCGGAAACCGCGCTCCTGGCCGATAAAGGCCAGATATTCCCGCATGCCGACTCCGTTGCCCAGGCGCAGGCGACCGTCGATCAGACTCGGCACCAGCCAGACCCGCTCCTGACCCTGCTCCTCACCTTCCGCCGCCGCCAGAATCGAGGCGGCGTTGACCACCGAGGCGCGATCCTTGACCGGCACCAGCACCAGGTCGGCGGCTCCCAGGGCGGCGCGGGTGAAAAAATCGAGAATCGGCCGGGTGTCGAGAATCAGCACCCCGGACAGGCCGGAGGCCGCCAGCCGCCGGCGCAGCAGATCGGGCGTGGGGTCGGCGGGCGGTTCGAGCCGCCGCTCCGAACCGATGAACTGCACGCCGTACTCGCCGAGACGCACCAGCCCGGCCGCCGGCCGGTCCTGAAAGAGCCCGGCGACGGTCGCCGCGCTGCCGCCGCCGATGGCGAACATGTTGTCGACCGAGAAATGATTGTCGAAGGAGGCGATGGTCACCGGCAGTTCTTCCGCCAGCGCCTTGAGGTAGACCGCCAGGTTGGTGGCGATGGTGGTCTTGCCCACCCCGCCCTTTTCACTGGCGACGGCAACGACGTACAGGGGGCTGTCGGTCATCTGTCCCTCCTTGCCAGGCGGTTCAGGCCGGAACCTCGAGCTGAAGCTCCTCCCACCGCCGATAGAGCCGGTCGATGGCGTCCTTGAGCTCTTCGTGCCGCCCGCTCAGCTCCTTCCAGCGCTGCGGATCCTGATAGCTTTCCGGCCGCGCCATCTCCTCTTCCAGGGCGGCCAGCTCCGTCTCCCGACTTTCGATCTCGGCCTCGACCTGCCCGAGTTCCCGCTGCCGGCGTTGCTCGGCCCGCTGGGCCGCCTTGCGCCGGGCGTGCTCCCGGCGGATCGCCTCCCGGTCCTTGCGGTCGGCGGAGACAGCCGTCTTCTGCTCCACCCGCAGCTCGCTGTGCCCGGTCTCGCCCCTGGCCGCCTTGGCGGCGAGAAAATCGGAGTAGTTGCCGGGCCAGGACTCGATGCCCCCACCGCCCACCGCCACCACCCGGGTGGCCAGGGCATCGACGAAATAGCGGTCGTGACTGACGAAAACCATGGTCCCCCGGTACCCCCGGAGAGCCTCGAGCAGCACCTCTTTGGAGGCCAGGTCGAGGTGGTTGGTCGGCTCGTCGAGCAACAGCAGGTTGGCCGGACGCAACAGCAGGATGGCCAGCGCCAGGCGGTTGCGCTCGCCGCCGGAAAGCACCCGCACCGGCTTGTCGACATCGTCGCCGCTGAACAGAAAGCTGCCGAGAATGTCGCGCACCCGCGGCACCATGGAAAAGGGCGCAGCCTCGGTCATCTGCTGCAGCACCGTCTTCTGCGGGTCGAGCACCTTCGCCTGATCCTGGGCGAAATAGGCCATCACCAGATTGTGTCCCTCGACGCGCCGGCCGGCGGCGGGTGCCTCGACCCCGGCCAGCAGCCGCATCAGGGTCGACTTGCCGGCCCCGTTGGGACCGACCAGGGCGATGCGCTCCCCCCGCTCCACCCGCAGATCGATGCCGTCGAGAACCCGCAAGTCGCCATAGACCTGGCTTGCGCCCTCCAGTACCAGTACCTCCCGGCCGCTCTTCGGCGGCTCGGGAAAACGGAAGGCGATCCGCTTGCGCTGCGGCGGCAGAACGATCCGTTCCATCTTCTCCAGCTGCCGGATGCGGCTCTGCACCAGGGAAGCCTTGTTGGCCTGGTAGCGGAAGCGGTTGATGAACGCCTCGATGCGGGCGATCTCCTCGTCCTGCCGGCGCTTGGCCTCGCGCAGGGCCTCGATCCGCTCCTCGCGCAGACGCAGATAGGCCGAGTAGTTGCCGGGATACTCGCTCAACCCGCCGTTCCACAGCTCGACGATGCGGCCGACCACCTGGTCGAGAAAGAAACGGTCGTGCGACACCAGCACCACCGCGTGCGGATAGCCCTGCAGGTAGCTCTCCAGCCAGTCGCGGGCCGGCAGATCGAGATGGTTGGTCGGCTCGTCGAGCAGCAGCAGGTTGGGACGGCGCAGCAGCAGTCTCGCCAGGGCGATACGCATCTGCCAGCCGCCGGAAAAGGTTTCGCAGGGGCGCTGCCAGTCGGCTTCGGCAAAGCCGAGCCCGCGCAGCACCCGCCCGACCTCGGCCTCCATGGCGTAGCCGCCGCGCCGGGCGAAGAACTCTTCCAGCTCTGCGTAGCGTTGCAGCAGCTCCTCGTCCGGCTCCGTTTCGAGCCGCCGCTGCAGCTCGGACAGCTCCTTTTCGATGGCGACCAGCTCGTCGAGTCCGGAACGGACCTCCTCGAACAGGGTGCGGCCGGCATGGGTCAGGCCGTCCTGCGGCAAATAGCCGAAGGTGGTCCCCCGGGCGCAACTGATGCGGCCGCCGTCGGGCTCGATTCTGCCGGCGAGAATCTTCAGCAGCGTCGTCTTGCCGCTGCCGTTGTCTCCACAGAGACCGATCCGGTCGCCTGGACGGATGTGCAGGTTCACCCCGGAAAAGAGCACCCGGTCGGCAAACTCCTTGCGCAGGTCGTTCAGATGCAGCATGGCCACCTTATATAACACAGCCGCCGGCCGCGGGGAACCGCGACGGACGGGAAAAGCGCTCCTTTTTTTTCAAAAAAAATCCAATTCTCTGGTATAGTTAGGCGAATGCGCGCCCTGCGGGGCCGCGCGCCCGTGACACACAGGGTGTCCACGGCCTGCCGGGCCGTCGCCGTCGGGGGGCGTCAATACCCCGAAAACGAGTTTGCGGCTGTCCTGCGGGGCGGCCGAAAGGATTTCACATGATCAGAAAAATGCTGGTGAATGCCACCCATCCCGAAGAGAACCGGGTGGCGATTATCGAAGACGGCATCCTGTCCGAACTGGACATCGAAATCGCCGGCCAGGAACAGACCAAGGGCAACATCTACAAGGCGACCGTGGTGCGGGTCGAATCCGGACTGCAGGCCGCCTTTGTCGACTACGGCGCCGAGCGCCTCGGCTTTCTGCAGCTCGGCGAGATTCACCCTGCGCTCTATGCCGGACAGGAAGAGGACGACCGGCCCCGGCCGCGCATCAATGACATCCTGCGTCGCGGCCAGGAACTGCTGGTGCAGATCGTCAAGGAAGAGCGGGGAAACAAGGGCGCCGCCCTGACCACCTATCTTTCCCTGCCGGGCCGCTACATGGTGCTGATGCCCGGCGACAAGGCCCGGGGCATTTCCCGCAAGATTCCGGACGGCGAAGAGCGCAAGGCCCTGCGCAAGGCGGTCGAGGCCCTGCAGGTGCCGGAGGACATGGGCATCATCGTCCGCACCGCCGCCATAGGCCGCAGCGCCGAGGAACTGCAGCGCGATCTCGACTACCTGGTCCGGCTCTACCGCAACATTCGCAGCCACGCTGACGGCAGCCAGGCACCGGCCCTCGTCTACCAGGAATCGAATCTCGTCATCCGCTCCATCCGGGACTACTTCATGCCCGACATGGACGAGGTGCTGATCGACGATCCCCAGGTCTACCAGCAGGCGCGGGAGTTCTTCTCCCAGGTGATGCCCGAGTTCGTGCACCTGGTCAAACTGCACCAGGAACAGCGCCCCATCTTCGCCAAGTACCAGATCGAAGAGCAGATCGAAACCATCACCCAGAACCAGGTCAACCTCCCTTCCGGCGGCTCCATCGTCATCGACCCGACCGAAGCCCTGGTCGCCATCGACGTCAACTCGGGCAAGATGGCCGGTGAACAGGGAATCGAGGCCACGGCCTACAAGACCAACCTGGAGGCGGCCACCGAGGTGGCCCGGCAGCTGCGGCTGCGCGACCTCGGCGGTCTGATCGTCATCGACTTCATCGACATGCGCGACCGCAAACATGTCCGCGAGGTGGAAAAGACCCTGAAGGCGGCCCTGGCCAGCGACAAGGCCCGGGTCACCGTCGGCCGGATCAGCCAGTTCGGCCTGCTCGAGATGAGCCGGCAACGCATCAAGGCCGCCCTCGCCGCCGGCGCCTGGAACACCTGCCCCCACTGCAACGGCCGGGGCAAGGTCAAGAGCACCGAGGCCCAGGCGGTGGCCGTCATGCGCAAGATCCACGCCGCCATCGCCAAGAAGCAGATAGCCCGGGTCGAAGTCAGGGCGCCGCTCGAAGTCGCCGACTACCTGCACAACAGCCGCCGGGAAGAGCTGCTCGACATGGAGCGGCGTTACCAGACGAGCATTGTCATCCACTCCACGGTCGACCTGAAGGCGGAAGAGGTCATTCTCGATCTGCAGAAACGGGAGAAACAGAGCGGCGAGAAGAGAGAGGGCGCCGAACCGGTCACTGCCGCCACCGCCCTGGCCAAAAGTCTGGCGCCGGAACGAAAACACACTCCCGAAACCGGGGATGAGGCGAAGCCGCACCAGCAGAGCCCGTCCAGACGGACCGACAACGGCGCGCCGGCGGACGAAGACACCGCAAGCGGCGAACGGCAGCAGGAGAAGCGAAGAAGCCGGCGCCGGAGGAGAAAGTCGGCCGACAAGGCAGCCACCGGCGACCTCCCCGCCGACACGGAGGCGGCCGGCAAGGACGAGACGCAGCAGAAGGTGACCGAAACCGCGGCCGCAGTCGAGCAGCCCGCCGACAGCGGCGGCGAACAGGCGTCGGAGAACAAGCCGAGGCGTCGACGCACCGCGCGCAAAAAGAGTGGCGAAACGCAGCAGGAAAAGACGACGGACGCCGCGGCCGCGACCGAACAGGCCGCCGACAGCGGCGAACAGGCGCCGGAGGAGAAGCCGAAGCGTCGCCGCACCGCACGCAAAAAGAGCAATGAGACGCAGCAGGAAGCGACGACAGACGCCGCGACCGCGACCGAACAGGCCGCCGACAGCGGCGAACAGGCGCCGGAGGAGAAGCCGAAGCGTCGCCGCACCGCGCGCAAAAAGAGTGGCGAAACGCAGCAGGAAGCGACGACCGACACCGCGACCGCGACCGAACAGGCCGCCGACAGCGGCGAACAGGCGCCGGAGGAGAAGCCGAAGCGTCGCCGCACCGCGCGCAAAAAGAGCAATGAGACGCAGCAGGAAGCGACGACCGAAACCGCGACCGCGACCGGGCAGTCCGCCGACAGCGACGACGAAAAAGCCTCGGAAGACAAGCCGAAGCGCCGCCGCAGCACGCGCCGCAAAACGACAGACACCCCGGAGACGACATCCTGAGCCTGCTGAAAAAGGCCCGTCTACGGCGTTATCCTCATCTCTCGGCATTCGACGTACAATCCCGGGCACGCCTCATGCCTCGACATTTCGGATGCCTTGCATGCGGACCTTTTTGCGCGGCCTGCCTTGTCAATAAGCCTCAGGCCTTCAGCCGCTTCAGCCAGCCACCCTTTTTCGGGGTATAGAGCTCGACCCGGTTGCGCCCCTTCTTCTTGGCCTCGTAAAGGGCGCCATCCGCCTGTTCGATCAGCCGGTTCTTGTCCATCTCCCGGTCGGCCGGATCGAAAACGCTCACCCCGAAACTGGCGGTGACCTCGTACCGTTCCCCGCGGTTGCCGAAGAAATGCGCCGCCGTGGCCGCCCGCAGCTTCTCCGCCACCGCCAGGGCCTGTTCGGCGTCGGTTTCCGGCAGCACCAGCACGAATTCCTCCCCGCCGTAACGGGCCAGCAGATCATAGTCCCGCACCTGCTCCCGCCACAGGGCGCAGGCTTCGCGCAGCACGAAATCACCGGCCTGGTGCCCGTAAAAGTCGTTGATCTTCTTGAAATTGTCCAGGTCGATCATCACCAGGCTCAACGGATGTCCGCCACGAATGGTGCGGTTGAGCTCCCGGTCGAGATGTTCCTGGAAATAGCGGTGATTGTAGACCCCGGTCAGACCGTCCAGGTTGGCGATCCCCTCCAGGTAGGCATTCTTTTCCTGCAACTCGGCGTTGAGCCGCTCCAGCTCCAGCTTGGCGGCGACAAGCTCGCGATTCATCTGCTCGTACGACATGTTGAGCAGACTCAGCTCGATGTTCGCCTTCTGCAGAATCTCGGGAATCGACGGCGTCCCCTCGATCTTCATCCCGAAATAGTCGGCGGCGCTCGCCACCTCGGCGCTGACATTTTCCAGAATGCCGTCGACCGCCGACCCGGAAAGCTTCAGCAGCCGTTTCGCCTCCTTGCAGAAGCGATCGGCGAAATCGATCGGCCTGGCGGAATAGAGGATGTTGGCGATCAGATCGGCCAGATAGACGATGCGGATCTCCCTGGCCAGTTCGGCGTCGTCGCCGGCATAGTCCTCAGGGTTGTGGTGGTAGAGAATCGGCAGCACCAGGGTCTCCGGAAACTGCCAGCGGCGGGCGGCACGGGAACCGACATAGGCATGGTCGATGCCGAGTTCCTTCTCCTCCAGCGCAATCAGCCGGTCACTGCCGCAATCGGCCTGCTGCAAAAGGACATCATAGCGCCCCGGAAAGGCCTGGGCGAGTATCAGCACGCCGATATTGACCAGCAGGCTGACGGTAAAGACCTCCTCCGGATCAATGGAGGTTTCGACCTCGCCGACCAGCAGCTTGGCCGCCACCGCCGTCGCCAGCGACTGCTCCCAGAACCGCTGATAGTTGAAGCCCTTTTCCCGCCGCTTCTTCTCCATGCTGAGGAAGGAAAAGGAAAGCACCAGGCTGCGCACCGCGTTGGTGCCGAGGATGGCCACCGCCTGCTGAATGGAGCGCACTTCGTTGGGAAAGTTGTAGAAGGCCGAATTGACGACCTTGAGCACCTTGGCCGACAGGGAGACATCCTGGGCGATCAGCTGGGTGATCTCGTAGATGGTGGTGTCTTCCCGGCCGGTAATTTCGATAAGCTTGGAGGCGACGTTGGAGAGGGTCGGAAGCGCCCCCGAATCCATGATCTGCTGCAGTACCTCGTCCCGGTTCATCCGTTTTCTCCGCGCTTGAAGAATGCTCAGGGATCAATCCCCTTTCTTATCGGCAGACGGAGAGTAAACCCCATGAAAAAAACGGCAGGAAAAAAGAACAGGGAAGAGAATGAGGAAGGAAAGATGGACCCGGTTCGCGGCGCGAACGGGTTGCAAAACTCAGCTGCGCAGAAAAAGGATCAGCGCCCCACCACCGCCGAACTGACGCGGCGCCCGCCCCCATTCGATCACCGCCTCGAGCCGGCGGGTGCGCAACAGATGTTCGACCGCCTCCCTGAGAACGGGACCGTCGGCCGAATGTTGCCCCTTGCCCGTAATCACTCGCACGGTTCGCCAGCCGTGATAGGCGGCGTTGCCCAGAAAATGCTCCAGCTTTTCCAGCGCCTGGTCGCGGGTCAGTCCGTGCAGGTCGATTTCGGCCTCGATGCGCAGTTTTCCCCGCACAAGCTGTTTCATCCGGCGGGGCGCCGGCGGAGTGGGAGTTTCAGGAATCTCGTCCTCGAAACGAACGTCGAGCCGCCCCAGTGCCTGCAGAAATAAGTCGCGCTCATCTTCGGGGGGCTCGGCATCCGGCTCTTGCGCCGCCTCCGGTTTCATAACCGGCTCCGGCGGCACGGCCGATGTGCCGTCCAGCGGCTTGACGCCCAGACCGGCCATCGCCTGCAGGAAATCCTCTTCGGCCGGAGGGCTTGGGTGTGACGCCGGCGCTTTCGCCCCGGCGGAGGGGCTGTCGTCGGAAACGGCCAGCCCCTTCAGTGAGCTGAAGGGGCTGGTGCGAAAGGAAGGGTTTCCGCTTTCTGTCCGGCGGGCCTTCTTGCGCCTTGCCATGCTCAGCGGCGGACGATCTTGCGCCGTCCCTGGATGGCCCGGGTCTGCTTCTTGATGAGTGCGCCGGGCTTTTCGAGATGAAACTGGTACCACAGATCGCCGTACTGTTTCATCTTCATCTTCTTGCCTTCTTTCAGGGCGTCGAGATTGACCTGAATCGCCTCCTTGTCGGCCACCTTGCCCAGACCCTTCTCCAGGATCTTGATCGCCTTTTCCCGCTCTCCGATCCGGTCGAGACAGAAGGCGTAGAGATTGTAGAGCATGTCTTCCTTCTTGTTGCCGGCCAGGGCCTTGTCGAAGGTGCTGATCATCTTCGAGTTCTGCTTCTTGTGCATGTAGCAGATGGCCAGCATCGCCATGCTGCTCCAGTTGCGGAAGAAGCCCTTCTGCAAAAACTCGAACGCCTTGCTGAAATCGCGCTTGAGGTAGTAGATGGCGCCGATCTGCGAATTGATCTGCTCCCGCAGGTAGAACTGCCAGGCGGCGTAACGGTAGCCCTGCTGCAGGACCTTGATCGCCTTTTCGGTACGGTTGGCCTGGATGTCGCGCTGGGCGGTATCCATGATCACCTGCACCTTCTTCATGATGAAACGGAGCAACAGAAAATAGACGCCGGCAAAAACGATGACGCCGCCGAAGATGGCGACCCAGATGTCGAAGCCGGCGAAATGCTGCAGCAGCAGCGTGGTGGCGAAACTGGCCACGGCGGAAATCAACAGACTCAGCATGACAGGCTCTCTTACCTTTCGAATACGGACTCTCCCGCCGGCGGAAAACGTCTGGAACGCCTCCGGGCAGGGGCAAGCGAGTTTAGCAACGGTGGGGTGAAAAGTCAAAACCTTCCGGCCGGGCTCCGGGGCCGGCTCGAGGACGCAACCGTCCGCCCGGCATGGGCTTTTGCGCCGTCCGGGGCGGCCCCGGATTCGCCGCAGGCGTCGCCCCGGTTCCGGTGCTCAGGCGGGAAGATGCAGGTGGCGGACGATCCGGTCGATGCCGAGCCGTTCCACCTCCGGCGGCAGCCGGTCGTTATGCAGAAACTGGGTATTGCCCCCCTGGTAGAGAAGAACGGGCGTCTCTGCGCTTTTCAGGGTGAAGACCTCGCCGCAGACCGGCCGGCAGGGCTTGCCGTGACGCGGTTCGCGGAAGGGGCAGTTGCGGCTGCTGGTCACCATGGCGTAGGGCAGGTGCAGGGTTCCGGCCAGTCCGGCAGGCAGCGGAGCGATCCCCTGCAGCAGGTTGTCGAGTTCGACCCGGCCAACCCCGAGCTCGCGCAGCAGCTCGCGCGACGGGCCGCTGTACCAGGTTCCCCGACGAAAATAATCGATCTGCACCGGGGTCAGATCGAGGCCGAGAACCCGCGGGCCCCGCTTCTGGCCGGAAAGGGCCCGCCCGCAGACCAGGGTCAGGCCGGGGCAACGCTGCCGCGCCAGCTCGGCCATGCCCAGATCGGAAAAGAGCAGTTCGTCGTTTTCGGCCAGGATGTCGGGCAGCTCCTCGAGCAGCGCGGCCGCCTGCGGCAGCCAGGACTCGTAGAAGACGGGCGTGACCAGGGTCAGGCCAATACCGAGCCGGCGGCACAGGTCGGCCGCCCTCCGGATGCTGTCGATGCCGGGCATGCGCCAGCAGCAGAATTCGGCGCCGAAATAGAGACGGTCGATGGGTGAAGGAAGCTCCTCCGGCAGCAGATGTGTCAGCCAGGCCTGTTCCATGTCACCCCCGGCGATCGAGGGGAACCATCAGGGTCAGGGTGTCGCCCGGTCGCAGGACATGGTCTTCGCTGAGATTGTTCCAGGCCATAATCTGCCGGGTGTCGACGCTGAAGCGGCGACCGATGTCCCACAGCGTGTCGCCCGAACGCACCTTGTAGACGATCTTGCGCACCGGACCGCGGCTGACCTTGCGTTTCGCCGCCGGCCGCTGTCCCCGGGCCGAAACGATCAGCTTCTGGCCGGGACGGATGATGTTGCTCCAGCCGAGCCGGTTCCAGACGCGCAACTCCTTTTCGCTGACCCCGAAGCGGGTGGCGATCTTCCACAGGCTGTCGCCCGGCCGCACGGTATAGGTCCGGCGCCGGGTACGGATGTAATCGTCCCGCATCTCCTCCAGCGGCCGGCGGGTGTAGCCTTTTTTCAGCGGCAGCACCAGGTCGGTGCCGACCCGCAACGCCCGCGGATTGCGAATCTTGTTCAGGGCGATGATGTCGTCGACCCGGATACGGTGTTTTTTGGCGAGCTTGAGCAGGGTGTCGCCGGGACGGACGCGGTGCCGCAGGTAGCGGATGCGATCGGCGGGGTCGAGCGCGGCGTAGCCCTCGACGAACCGCTGGTAGCGCCCCTGTGGCAGGCGGATCACGTAACCCTTCTCACCGGGCGGCGTCGACCAGCGCAACAGCTCGGGATTGAGCCGCTTGATCTCGTCGTAGTCGCAGCCGGCCAGCCGGGCGATCACCTCGATATCGGTCGCCGAAGGCAGCGCCACCTCGTCGTAGGCCAGGGGCTCGAGATAGTCGATCCTGTCGAAGCCGTATTTTTCCGGCTGCCTGGCGATCAGCAGCACCGCCAGCAGTTTCGGCACATAGTTGCGGGTTTCCGGCTGCAGGACGCTGCCGCGCGACAGGGCCCAGAAATCGGTCGTGCCATACTTGCGGATCGCCCGGCGAATCTTGCCGGCACCGGCATTGTAGCTGGCGACGGCAAGGTACCAGTTGCCGTCGAACTGCCGGCTCAGATCGGCCAGAAAACGGGCCGCGGCATGGGTCGACTTGACGAAATCGCGCCGCTCGTCCCGCCACCAGTCCATCTTCAGGCCGTACATGCGGGCGGTCGATTCGATGAACTGCCAGGGGCCGACGGCGTGCGCCCAGCTGTAGGCCCGTTCGTTGAAACCCGATTCGACCATCGCCAGATAGGCCAGGTCACGGGGCAGGCCGTAACTGGCGAAGACCTCGCGCATCATCGGCAGATAGCGTCCGGAGCGCCTGAGCCAGCGGGTGAAGACCCGGCGACCGGGGCCGGTATAGTAGTCGATGAAATACTGGACCTTGGCGTTGTTCACCACCGGGATGTCGAACTGCGCCCCCCCGGCGGGAACGCTGGCGCCCTCGTTGTCGGGCGGATGCTGGTCGAAACCGGTCAGCAGCAGGGTGTCGGCCAGCGATTCGCTGTCGAGGGAAAGGCCGGCTTCGAATCCGGCGTCGAGAGCATCCTCTTCGCGGAAGGACGCCGGCAGAAGTGTCATCTTTTCGGCGGCCCGTTCGAGCGACGAGATGTCGCAAGGCTGCCGCGCCTGACGGGTCGCGGACGCCGGCGCGGACGCGCTGCCTGCCGGCGGCGTCACGGCCGGCGGCAGGGAACAGGCCCCGAGCAGCAGGGCTATGCTGAGCAGAAAAATTCGCATGGCAGTCCCGTCAAAGGCCGTCCAACCCTAGACAATAAAACCCTTATCTGTCAAGCAGTTCCGTTTTCGTCGGGCCAGAAGCGGCGTTCCATTTCACGCAGCAGCGGCGCAAAGGTGCCCCGGTCGAGAGCACTGATCGGCAGCGCCTGGTAGCGGCGGCAGAGGTGCCCGACCTCCTCGGCCGGCAACAGGTCGACCTTGTTGAAGACCAGCAGCCGCGGTGTCTGCTGCAGGTTCAGCTCCTGCAAAATCGTCTCCACGGCGGTGATGCGTTGCTCGAAACCGGGCGCGGACAGGTCGACCAGGTGCAGCAGAAGATCGGCGTCTTCCAGCTCTTCCAGGGTGGCGCGAAAGGCGCCGAGCAGGCTTTTCGGCAGCTTGCGGATGAAGCCGACGGTGTCGGTGATGATCACTTCCCGCTCGCTCGGAAACCTCAGCCGTCGGCTGGCGGTATCGAGAGTGGCGAAAAGCAGGTTTTCGGTAAAGGTGGCACTCTGGGTCAGGGCATTGAGCAGGGTCGACTTGCCGGCATTGGTGTAGCCGACGATGGAGATCACCGGCACCCCCGACCGGATGCGCCGCTGCCGGCGCTGGACCCGCCCCCGGGTCAGCTCCTGCAACTGCTTCTCCAGCCGGCGGATGCGGTCGCGAATCCGCCGGCGGTCGATTTCGAGCTTGGTCTCCCCCGGTCCACGGCCGCCGATCCCTCCCATCAGCCGGGAGAAGGCGGTACCCCGTCCGGTCAGGCGCGGCAGGATGTACTTGAGCTGCGCCAGCTCCACCTGCACCTTGCCGTCCCGGGTGTGGGCGCGTCGGGCGAAGATGTCGAGAATGAGCTGGGTCCGGTCGATGACCTTCAGCTCGGTCAGGGCGGCGATGGCCGCCACCTGCGCCGGGGCCAGATCCTGGTCGAAGACCAGCAGGGTCGCCCGCTGCTGCAGGGCGCGCACGATCACCTCACGGATCTTCCCCTCCCCCATCAGGTAGCGGGGATGGATCCTGTGCGCCCGCTGCACCACCCGGTCGAGCACCTGGACCTCGGCTGTCCGCGCCAGCTCCTCCAGTTCGGCGAGAGAGTCCTCCACCACCGCCCGGCTCTCCCGGCTGACGGAAATGAGAATCGCCCTCTCGCGGCCGGCGTCCAGATCGACCGTCTCCTCGGCCCGCCGCTCGAGCTCGTCGTCGAGGGAACGGATGAAGCGTGCAAAATCGACCTCAAGCTGATAGAAGCTGGCGAAACGCTGCAGCTCAACCGTCCGCCCCTCCGGATTGGGTGGCAGCAGATAGGCCATTTCGGTGACGCCGGGAAGCCCCTGGTCGTCGACGCCGATGGCGACCATCAGGTCGAGCCGCAGCAGGGAGAGGTCGTTGATGTCGTCCTGCGACAGCGGTTCCTGGCGCAGGTGGGTGTGCAGGCAGCGCAGACCGCGCAGGCCGCTGCGGCCCAGACCGTAATCGGACAGGTCGGGAATGACGATCTCCCGGTCGTCGCCGAGAATGACGTGGACGATCCCCCCCTGGCGGTCAGCGATGATGCCGATCTGCCGGCGAAGATCGCGGGAAAGCTCGGTCAGGTAACGGGCCAGCTCGCCGCTGATAACCCTGTCGGGCGGCAGCCGGCGGCGGTAGATGCGCTCCAGGGCCCGGACCTGGCTCGCCTTCAGACCGGCGGTTGAACCGTGAATTACCGCCATGGGGCGCTCACCTCCGGACGCAAACAAAAAAAGGGCCCGTTGCGAGGCCCTTTTGCAAGCTTGTCGGCAACAAACGCATCACTGCGCCGAAATGCTGAAACCACCATCAACATAGTGAACCTCGCCGGTCACCCCCGTGGAGAGGTCGGACAGCAGATAGAGGGCCGCATTGCCGACCTCGTCCTGCGTCACCGTGCGCTTGAGGGGAGAACGCTCCTCCATCACGTGCAGCTTCTTCTTGAAATTGCCGATGCCGGAAGCCGCCAGGGTCTTGATCGGCCCGGCGGAGACGGCGTTGATACGGATGTTCTTTTCACCGAATTCGGCCGCCAGGTAGCGTACCGACGATTCGAGGGCGGCCTTGGCCACGCCCATCACGTTGTACTCGGGCACGGCGCGGACGGCGCCGAGATAGGTCATGGTGACGACACTGCCGCCGTTCTTCATCAGCGGGGCGGCAAAGCGCACCATGGGAATCAGCGAATAGGCGCTGATGTCGAGGGCGAGATGAAAGCCGTCGCGGCTGGTCATCGAAAAGGGCTGCTTCAGATCCTCGCGGTTGGCGAAGGCCACCGAATGGACCACGAAATCGATGCTGCCCCAGCGCTGTTCAAGCTCGCGGAAAACCGCCTCGATCTGTTCGTCCGAGGTAACGTCGCAGGGAAGGATGATGTCGGCCCCCAGGCTCTCGGCCAAGGGACGCACCCTCTTTTCCAGGGCTTCGTTCAGATAGGTGAAGGCGATCTCGGCGCCGGCGGCATGCAGCTGGCGGGCCACCCCCCAGGCGATGCTCTTGTCATTGGCCACACCGAAGATGACGCCGCGTTTTCCTTGCATCAGACCCATGCTTTCATTCCTCCTTGCAGGCTGAAACCTGAATCCGCAAGTCCATGCTTGATGGCAGAGCGCACGTGACTGGCCTGAACGGGCAGGTCAATGACGTGTGCCACCCGCCAGTGATGAGCTCAGGGATTCCGGTGAAACATCGCCTTTTACCAGATTGCCGCCAGAAAAGCAAACGCCTATTCGGCCTGGCCGGCCTTGCGCACCATCTCGAGCAGATCCTCCGCCGGGCGGGCGCCGGGACGGACCGTCCCGTCGGGCAGAATCATGGTCGGGGTCGAGTTGATCCCCAGCTTCTTCACCAGCTCGAGATTGGCGTCGATGGCGGCCGCCTCCTTGCAGTCGACCGGCTCGAGACTTTCGCCGGCGTAGACCCGGTCGAGAAGTGCCGGATCATTCCGGCAGATGAGGGTCCTGGAGAGGGGATAGGCGTCCGGGTGCATCTTCAGCGGATAGAGCTTGATGTAGAAGGCGACATTGGGGTCCATCTTCACCGCCCGCCGCATTTCGCCATGCAGCTGGGCGCAGTAGGGACAGCGTGGGTCGGTGAAGACGATGGCCTTGTACTGGGCCATCGGGTCGCCGATCAGAAAGGCATCGTCGAGGGGAATGGAGGCGACGTCGACCTTGCGCGGCTTCTCCGGCTGCGGCCGTCCCTCCCCAAGGGTGATATTGGCCCGGTCCTTGAGCCGGATGATGTTACCGGCAACGACATACTTCTTGGAAAAATCGATGTAGAGGGGAAAGCGGGTGCCGTCCTTTTCGACCTCGACCCGCCAGACGCCCGGCATCTCCGAAAACCGGACGCTGACGACCCTGTCGATCCCCGCACCAAGCAACCCGGCGGCTTCATCGGCCTTCAGGCTGTGGCAATCCTTGCAGGAGCCGGCGCCACAGCCTTCGGACATGAAAGCCATGACAGGCGCGGCGTACAGAACCAGCATCAGAACAGGCAAAATCCATCTCATGGTCGAACCCCTCTCTTGAGGCAAATCGATGACTGATCGGAAAAGGGTATTCTAAACCGGGGCCGTCGGCCGTGACAAGTCCAAGGTCGACAAACATCAGTTCCTTCTCCCGGGAGACAACCTCAACAGTTTCCGTGACAAAAGCACTCTCTCCAGGGATTGCCTGCCCCCATGGAAAACTGTCGAGAACAGACAGCAGTAAAATTCAGACCCACAGTCGCTCTCCAGCACCCGAGCTCAACTGCCCCTGGGTGGAATCCAGAAATCAGGGGCATGTTTCAGCCACAAGAAGCCTTGATTGATCCTTGCGCGGGAGAATGTTTAAATACGGATCCTCGAACCGGAGTCTGCCATGGATCTGATCACCATCTTCGGCCTGGCCCTGGCGCTGGCCATGGACGCCTTCGCCGTCGCCCTCGGCACCGCCCTCGCCCTGCCGTCGCTGACCGGCCGCCATCTCTTTCGCCTGGGCTGGCATTTCGGGCTGTTCCAGGCCCTGATGCCGATTGTCGGCTGGCTGGCCGGGTTGACCATTCAGCGCTGGATCGTCGCCATCGACCACTGGATCGCCTTCGGACTGCTCGTCTTCGTCGGCGGCCGGATGATCACCGAGGCCCTGCGCCACGACGGGGAGGAGATCCGAGACGATCCCACCCGCGGCTGGTCCCTGGTCATGCTATCCGTCGCCACCAGCATCGATGCCCTGGCCGTCGGCCTGACTCTGGCCATGCTCGGCATCTCCATCTGGTTTCCCGCCCTGATCATCGGGCTGGTGGCCGGCATTCTGACCGTCGGCGGCATGCTTCTCGGCCGCCGGGTCGGCGACCGCTGGGGCAGCCGGGTCGAAGTTCTCGGCGGCCTGATCCTGATCGTCATCGGCCTGAAGATTCTGGTCTCTCACCTTTGAGCTTCTTCCGAAAAACATCAGAGAAAAATAATTTTGCTCCGACTGTTTTGTCCTTAACTATTCTGCTACATTTTTCGATATGAATGATTGTAACCTGCTGTTTTGCAAGGGTACTTCATTTAGATAGAAAAATGAAAAGACGTTTCGGGATCCTTCTTTCCTGCCTGCTGCTCCTCGTCCTCGCCGCACCGGTCCGGGCCGACCACGAGCAAAAACGGCTCTTTCTGGTCGCCAGCTACGACCCAGACAACGTCTGCGGCATGCCGCAGGAAGAAGGCGCCCTCGAAGAACTGCGCAACCAGGGCTGGATCGAAGGGAAAACCCTGCTGGTCGAACGCTTCTACATGGACACCAAGCGCCGCTACGTTTCGCCGGAGGCCATGCGGCAGCGGGGACAGCAGGCCCTGAAACGCCTGCGCGCCTTCGCGCCCGATGTCGTCCTCACCCTGGATGACAACGCCTTCCGCGAGGTCGGACTGGCTCTGGCCGGGCAGAAAATCCCGGTCGTCTTTTCCGGACTGAACGGCCAGCCGGAAGACTACAACCGCCGCCATCACTTCATGAACAGCCGCGAGCACCCGGGCGGCAACATCACCGGCGTCTACGAAAAACTCTACGTGAAAAAGGCAATCGAGCTGCTGGCCACCGCCTTTCCCGATCGGCGGGGACAAAGAGTCGTCGGCATCGTCGACGATTCTCCCACCGGCAAGGGGATCAACCGCCAGTTCGAGATCGAGATGGCGGGGCACAACAGCGTCGCCGGCCTCTACTGGGAGAGCCGGCAGGTTTCCAGCTTCGAGGAATACCGGCAGCTCATCAGGCAGCTCAACGCCGACCCGACGGTAGGGGCCATCTACCCGGTGGCGGCACGCCTGCCCACCGCCGACGGCCGCATCCTCACCGCTCAGGAAATCATCGCCTGGACTGTCGAACACAACGGCAAACCGGAACTGGCCGTCAACTATTTCTTCTCGAAGCTGGGACTGTTCGGCGGCGCCGCCGTCGATTTTCACAAGATGGGAGCCATGGCCGGCCGACAGATCGCCTGGATCCTGGACGGGCGCAAGGCCGGTGACCTGAGCATCGTCGACGCTCCGGACTTCGCCCTGGTTTTCAACCTGACCCGGGCGCAACAGCTGCACCTGGAGCTGCCCATGACCCTTCTGACCGCTGCCGATCATGTCTACCGGCAAAGGAGGAAACACCAGACGGAATGAACTTCTTCGCCCGCCTGCATTACCGCCAGAAACTAACCCTCATCGTGTCGGTCGCCCTGCTTGTCCCCCTGCTGGCGGCCTGCCTTCTCTTCGGCCGGCTCTACACCCGGCAGATGGAAGAGAACATCCGGCAACGGCTCGAAGCCAATCTCAACACACTGAGCATGTTCCGCGAGCATCTCAGCGGCCAGCTCGACCAGAACCTGACCGGCCTGGCCAACGACAACACTCTGCAGGTAACCAGCCAGCTCAACTTCATTCCGCAACTGACCAACTACCTGCGACAGAAGAGCACCCTGCTCGACCTGCCCTACCTGCAGGTTCTGTCGGCCGACGGCAACCTGCTGGCCGGCACCGATCCCCTGCCCGAGGGCTGTTACCAGACGGAACGGCCCCGGCTGCAGCGGACTCCGACCGGCGCCGTGCTCTGTGCCCGAAAACCGATCCGGCGTGACGACAAACTGATCGGCTACATCGCCGGCGGCTGCCCGTTGAATATCGAGATGGCAACCCACATCGAAAATGTCACGCCTCTCGACCCTTTCCTCATCACTATCGACGGCCGCATAGTCCTGAGCAACCGGCTGGGCGACAGCCGGCAAAACAATCTGTTTCGCGCCATTGCTCCAACAACCAACGGCACCCTGCAGTTCGGCAGCAAAACCTACCGCTACACCTCCCGCTGCAACGAAGAGAATGGACAGACGGTCTGCGGCCATGCCCTGTTGCCGCTCGGTTCCCTGCACGTCGCCTTCTCCCACACCACGCAGCGCATCACTACCGTTGCCCTGCTGATCTACTGTCTCTCCCTCTTCTTCCTCCACCGGCTGGTCCGGGGACTGGCCGCTCCAATCCGGCAACTGTCCCTGGCGGCCAGAAAAGTAGAGAGCGGCAATTTCGACACCGTGGATCTCGACCTGGAAAGGGAGGACGAATTCGGCCTGCTCAACCGCTCCTTCGCCCGCATGGCGATCACCCAGCAGAACTATGCGCAACGGCTTGAGCAGGAGGTCGCCCAGCGCACCGCCGAACTGGAAAAGGCCAACAAGGCCCTGCGCCAGGATATCCTCGCCCGCCAGAAGGCGGAAATGGAGAAGAGTCGCCTGGAAGAACAACTGCGGCAGACCCAGAAGATGGAAGCCCTGGGCACGCTGGCCGGCGGCATCGCCCACGACTTCAACAACATTCTGATGCCGATTCTCTGCCTGACCGACTTGGCGCGCAAACGGCTGCCGGAAGAGGACCAGACGCGGGAGATGCTGGACGAGGTACTCAAGGCGGCACACCGGGCCAGGGACCTGATCAGCCAGATTCTCTCCTTCAGCCGTCCGGACAAGCAGAAAAAACAGCCGATCAACCTGGCGGAAACGGTCACCGAAACCATAAAGCTGGTCCGCGCCTCGACCAGCGCCGGCATCGACATCCGCTTCGAAATCTCCGCCGCCGACATCTGGGTCGACGCCAACGGCACCCAGATGCAGCAGATGCTGCTCAACCTCTGCACCAACGCCGTCCAGGCCATGGGCGAAAAGGGCCAGCTGGAGGTCAGGCTCGAAAAGATCGGCGAGCAGCAGGCACGGTTGACGGTCAGGGACGACGGCCCCGGCATGAGCGAAGAGGTGCGGGAACACATCTTCGAACCCTTCTTTACCACCAAGGCCACCGGACGCGGCACCGGCATGGGCCTGTCGGTAGTGCACGGCATCGTCACCCATCACCAGGGGAGCATCCGCGTCGACAGCACCCCCGGCGAGGGGGCCTGTTTCGAGATCATCCTGCCTCTTTGCAGTCTGCGTCTGGTCAAGGAGGTCAGAGGAAACCGGGAACTGCCACACGGCACGGAAAGACTGCTGGTGGTCGACGACGAAAGGGCGATCCTGGCCGTCTGGCAGACACTGTTCGAGGAACTGGGCTATCAGGTGGTCACAGCAAACGACCCCGAGCGGGCGATGGCGATGGTCGCCGACGGGGATGAACACTTCGATCTGCTGATCACCGACCAGAACATGCCCGGGATGAGCGGAGCGGAATTGGCGATGAAAATGCGGCAGTCGATCCCGCGGCTGCCGGTTATCATCTGCACCGGCTACAGCGAAAGCTGCACGCCGGAAGACGCCCTGCTACTCGGTTTCGACCGCTACCTGACCAAACCCTGCAATACAACCGACCTGGCGATGGCGGTACGCGAGGTTCTCGACCAGGCGCTGACGGCCGACAGAACCATTTCCGCCTGATCCGGCCGACAGGAGGGCGAAAAGAGATCGACAGGACTTCACCCCTGCCCGCAGGCGCCGCCGCGTCGCCGCGCCAGCGCCTGCAGCAACTCTTCGTACAGGGCGTAGGGCACATTCAGCGAACCAAGGCTGCAGCCGGGTGACTCCTCCCCTTCCTCGCCCCGGCCGTGATCGTCCGAGCCGCCGGTCACCAGCAGCCCTCGCCTGCGGGTTTCGGTCAGATACCAGAAGGTCTCCTCGACACCGGCGCCGCCGTTGTAGACTTCCACCCCGTCCAGTCCCCGCGGCACCAGATCATCCAGCAGCCGCAAAAAGGTATCGCGGCCGCCCGGAAGATAGGGAGGATGGGCGAGCACGGCGACACCGGCGGCGGCATGAATCAGGGCGATCGCCTCCTCGGCGGGGAAGAAACGCTTCGGCACGTTGCAGGGGACCAGATAGTCCCGGAAGGCCTGCTCCATGTCGACGACATGCCCCGCCTCGATCAGGGCGCGGGCGATGTGCGGCCGGCCGAAGGTGCCGCCGGCAAGCTGCCGCACCCGCTCGAAGCGAATCGGCGTCCGGCCCTGCGCGGCCAGCTTCTCGTTCACCCGTTCGACGATCCGTTCGTTGCGCCCGGCCCGAAAGGCGCGGAATTCGGCCAGGCTGGCGGTCAGCTCCGAATGGTGATGGTCGAAGCCGTAACCGAGCAGATGCACGTCCTGCACCTCGCCCCAGATCACCGACAGCTCGACGCCGGCAATCACCTCCACCCCCAGTTCGGCACCGGCGGCCATGGCGACATCGACGCCGTCGACATTGTCGTGGTCGGCCAGGGCGATGGCGGCCACGCCCCGCCGGGCCGCCAGCTCGACGACCTGCCGCGGCGCCAGCAGGCCGTCGGAGCAGGTAGAGTGCAGGTGCAGATCGATGGTCTTGTCCGGCCTGGTCATTTTACTCATCCTTTCATCACCCCGACACGGCCCGCGCCTCAGCGTACCCGGAAACCGGCCTTTTCCAGCCGGGCCTTCAGATCCTCCGGCCCGCTCCTCTTGCCGCTTCCCTGCCGTTTCCGACCCGGCTTCGCCGCCGGCGCCGGCTGCGTCTGTTTGATCGACAGGGCGATGCGCTTCCGTTCGGCATCGACGTTGAGCACCTTCACCTTCACCTGCTGGCCGACCCGCACCACGTCGGCAGGATCGCGCACGAAGCGGTGCGCCAGCTCCGAAACATGCACCAGACCGTCCTGGTGCACGCCGATGTCGACAAAGGCGCCGAAGGCGGCGACGTTGGTCACCGTCCCTTCGAGAACCATCCCTTCTTCGAGATCGCCGATCTCGCGGATATCCTCCCGAAACCGCGGCGGTTCGAACGCCTCGCGCGGATCGCGGCCCGGCTTTTTCAGCTCGGTCAGAATGTCCCGCAGCGTCGGCAGGCCGACTCCGTCCCCGACGTAGCGCTCCAGCTCGATGCCGTCCGTCTTCTCCATATCGGCGCACAGTTCGGCCAGCGAACAGCCGAGATCTGCCGCCATCCGCTCCACCAGCGCGTAGCGTTCAGGGTGAACGGCGGTGTTGTCGAGCGGATGATCGCTTTCGGGCAGGCGCAGAAAACCGGCCGCCTGTTCGAAGGCCCTGGGCCCAAAGCGGGGCACCTCGAGCAACGCCCGCCGGTTGCGGAAGGGCCCGTGCGCATCGCGGTGGGCGACGATGTTGCGGGCCAGGCTCTCGCCGATGCCGGCCACGTAGCTGAGCAGACGCCAGGAGGCGGTGTTGAGGTTGACGCCGACCCAGTTGACCGCCGACTCGACGGTGGCATCGAGCGCCCGCTGCAGTTCATGCTGGTTGACGTCGTGCTGGTACTGGCCGACGCCGATGCTTTTCGGATCGATCTTCACCAGCTCGGCCAGCGGGTCCTGCAGCCGCCGGGCGATGGAGATGGCGCCGCGCACGGTAAGATCGAGATCGGGAAACTCGTCACGGGCGATGTCACTCGCCGAGTAGACGCTGGCGCCGGCCTCGTTGACCAGCACCACCGGCAGCTCCAGCCCGGCTCGCCGCAGGCAATCGCGACTGAACCGCTCCATCTCGCGGCCGGCGGTGCCGTTGCCGACGGCCACCAGTTCGATCCGGTACTCCGTAATCAGCCGCAACAGCTCTTTTTCCGCCTGCTCCGCCTTCTGCCTGCCGCCAGCATGGGGATAGATGGTGGCATGGGCGAGAAAGCGGCCGGTTTCGTCGACCACCGCCAGCTTGGAGCCGGTGCGCAGCCCCGGGTCGATCCCCAGGGTACGGCGGGGCCCGGCCGGCGGCGCCAGCAGCAGATTCTTCAGATTGGCGGCAAAAACGGCGATGGCGTCGGCATCGGCCCTCTGCTTGGCCTCGACCCTGAGATCGACTTCGATCGACGGCTCCAGCAGCCGCTGCCAGGCGTCGCGAATGGCCTTTCGCAGCTCGTCGGCGAAGAGCCCCTCGACCAGAAAGCGTTTCTCCATCAGGGCCAGAATCTCCTCTTCCGGCGCCGTAATGGCCAGACGCAGCCATTCTTCCTTTTCGCCGCGCCGCATGGCCAGAAAGCGGTGCGAAGGCACCGTCTTCAAAGGCTCGCGGTGATCGTAGTACATTTCGTACTTGCTCACCTGCCCTTCCCGGTCACGGGCGACGCGGGAGACGATCTCCCCCTGCTCCCAGACCAGACGCCGGACGGCGGCGCGCACCTCGGCATCCTCGGCGAAACGTTCGGCCAGAATGTCCCGGGCGCCGGCCAGGGCGGCCGTCGCATCCTCCACCCCCTTTTCCGGGTCGACGAAATCCGCCGCCACCTGAAGCGGATCGCCTTCGCTCGGCCGCCCGGCCTGCATGATATCGGCCAGCGGCTCCAGTCCCCGTTCGCGGGCGATGGTCGCCCGGGTGCGCCGCTTGGGCCGGTAGGGAAGATAGAGATCCTCCAGTTCGGTCTTGCGTCGGCAGGCCAGGATTTTCGCCTCCAGCTCCGGCGTCAGCTTCTGCTGCTCGCGGATGCTGTCGAGCACCGTCTGCCGCCGGTCCTCCAGTTCGAGCAGATAGCGCCACTGCTCGTCGATGGCGCGGATCTGCACCTCGTCCAGTTCGCCCGTCGCTTCCTTGCGGTAGCGGGCGATGAAGGGGATGGTCGCCCCCTCTTCCAGCAGCGCCACCGTCCGTTCCACGCCGGCCGCCGGCAATCCGGTCTCTTCCACCAGCCAGGAAAGCAGCGTCCGGTACTGTTCGTCCGTCAGTTCAATAGCCATGTGTCCTCCATGAAATGCTTCTGCGAAGGGGCGGATTTTAGCACAGGCGGGGGGAGCCGGGACAAAGATATTTCTGTCTGCGGAGTTCAGCCACGCCAGCCCGAACGGCTGGCAAAACAGGCGTTATGACTTTTGTCTGCGTTTTTCGCTGCGCACACGATAGAGGCGCTCGGAAAAGCCACCTTCGTTCTCAAAGTCCAGGGCCAGGCGTTTCACCTGGCGATCGAGAAAGTAACAGGCCAGATTCAGCAACGAAAGAGCGGCGTTCGCGGCCAGACAGGCAGAAGAGAGGGACACACACGGACGCGCACCGACATCCACGGCCCCTGAGCCGCCCGACCGGTCCGTGACAGTCTGTGGGTCTCTGTTCCTCTTCCGTGTCAGTCCCTGTTCGTCCAGAGATCTCTTCCGCTCCGCGGCAACCCAGGCCTGCACCTCTTGCAGAGTTTGCGGTTTCAGGGCTTTGAAGCGCATCAGCGCCGGGTGATTCGGCTCCAGCATGGGCAATTCCCGCTGCCGCAAAAAATCCTCATAGTCGAGCTTCAGCTCTTCCAGGCTCGCCCGCGCCACCTGCGTCAGCTTGAGTTCGGTCTTCTTCGACGTGGCCGAAACCTGCGAGCCCTCCGCAATGTTCTGTACCCCACTGCGTGCCGCCTGCACCATCTGATCTTTCGTCCGGCTGAAGCGGTCGATGTACTTGTCGCAAAACCGGACTGTCACGTCGTAGACCAGTTGTGCCACCTGGAAGCTTTTCAGTTTGCGGTATCCACCATGTTGCGGGATCAGTCCAGGCATCGGTCCCCCTCCTCTGAGCCAATGTGTCCGAAACCTCCAGGAGGGACGGCGGCAAATCGCCTTTGCGGCAACCCTCCTTGATATGGGCAAACATAATGCCCCATCCGCAGACCGGTCGTCCAGACAGCTGTACAAGATTACTTCCCACCCTTCGCCAGTCTTGACGTTAAAAACATCGTAATACCAAGCCAATGGGCAATTGACAGATCCTGAGAAATTTTTTAGGCTGTCAAACAGCGTTCCACAGCACGCTGGGGAATCCAGGGGGGGGATATCCACGCAGTCACAGCCATCCAGACCAAACCACCAGCCGGCATCTCCTTTCCTTTATTTTCCAGCAGTTGCAGCCGTTGTTATAGCTTGTTCCGTTTTATCCGAATAACGCGGAATCCGTTTTATCTGATATGCGGGATTCCGCCTAATACCTGTTAGATGAATAAATTGAAAATAATCACTATGCCACGATCCTTATATATAATTTTAATACCAATTATTTTCGGGTCTATCTCTCTCTTGACAAACTTTGCGGTTCTTCTGCCAATTTACAAATATTTGTCAGTAGTGAATATGCTTAGCGTCACTGTTTACTCAGTGTATTTCTGCCTTCCAATCACAATAACAACTGGAATTTTGGCAGGGTTAATCCAATGGAAAATTTCACCATTACTGAACAAAAAACAATACTGTGTAGCAACATCTACAACATTCATTGTTATACTATCGTCTCAAGCAGTCTTCTTTCCACATTGGTAAGGAATTGAAAAAATCATCTAACAAGAAAATGAAGCGGAGCGAAAATACATGTGTGCTTCACGAATAGGCCGCTACCAAATTGCACCTACCCGTCGCGCCCGCTTATCTCAAACCGTTAGATGCCAGGAATGAAAATAATGATATCGGAAAAATTCATAAAAGCAATAACGGCATTATTTATTTCTGTGGGCGCGGCCTTGCTTGTTTTTTCGTTGATACTTTCTGACTATGTAATGAGTTTTCGTGCATTAGGAACTTGTGGAGTAATGTCGTGGCTTTTCTTAAATCCACAAATTGGCCTTGAGGACTATGCAGAAACAATTAACTTCAAAAAGACAAAATACAATTTCATAATAATCCCAGCCCTGCTGTCGTTCATTTTAAGTTTTTTGGTTTAATAAGTGCCTGTAATTACAAAAGCATCTAACCATGCAATCAAGCGGATGAAAAATGGCTGGGTGCTTCCCGAAAAACAGATTCTAAAACTGCGGTAGGTACCGCAAGTTCGCGTCGCCACCGCTTATCACGACCGTTATACCCTTTTAAGAACTAGAGGGCGTGGAATATGAAGATAATCCTCAACTCCTATCATGACCCTGATAAGGGGATGGATTGGAATGAACAGACTCCGATTATAGAAAGGCGAATAGTCGGAATCATGGAGGAATTCAGTGAATCGGTTGATTATTCCATACAAGAGACCAATTTCGGCGTGGGCGCTGATTGGCCGACGATTGCTTTGGATGTGGCAACGATAGCTGGTGTAGGTTTTTTTGCCGTCCCTGAAGCACATAAACGTGTACGCGAAGCACTTGAGGAGTGGCAGTTGATCAGCGCGAATATAAAAAAATTAATTGACTGGATTGGCGGTAAGGAGTCAATTGTAGCGCAGCCAATTGAATTAATTTTCATTGCAGCCTCCGAAGCCCTTCTTTCGCTCGTAAAAAACGACGATGCAGTGTTTCTAAAGTATGAGGAAATCCTACCAGCAGGAAGTCATGAAGAAATCTCGGGACTGTACGATTTTCGTTTTGAATCTGAAGGAAACGAATGGAAAGTACTTATCAATGGACAGAAAGACATAAAGGCAATCGCAAAGGTATAATAATGGGCTCCAAGGGACGCTCAGCTTCGCTGCGCGCCCCTGAGCCCAAGCGTTATGCGTCAAAAAGGAAAACATACAGTGACATTTGATAAAGATAAATGGCTTCACAAATTACAACTTTCGAGCATACCCCTCCGCAAGCTCAACGAGGAACTGATGCCGATTGGCATAGCATCGGGGTGTCTCATTGACTATCTCGGGAAAAGGATCATCTTGTCTGTTTTTCACGCAACAAAAAGGGATGCAAATTGGGTCATTGAGATCAAGTATGAAGAACAAAAAGGGACACAAATTTATAGACCAGGTGGTTTCAATTACCTTGGTGAGATGAAGCTTGGAAGTAGCGAAATAAAAGAAATAGATTTTTCCTATACAGAAGTCGCATCGGATTTATGCTCATTTTTTCAGGAAATAACTCCAAAAGGAAAAATCTTATCGGAGACCACAAGGGAAATTTTCTCCCCAAAATTCGACATATTACCATCAAAAGAAGAAACCTACGGATTTTCAGGCCAAGTAATGGCAGAAATGCATGGCAACCATACTCTTGCAACAGAACACAGGGTTTACCCAGACTTGAAGTATGAGAGAACTGAAAATGGGTATCATCAGTTTAAGTTGCCTTTTTCTCATCCTGGGCATGAACACTTTAGAGGCTGTAGTGGAGCCCCCATACTTGACACAAAAGGAAATGTCGTAGCCTTGGTTTGCCATGGTGAAGTAGAAAAAAATTCAATATATGGCATTTCTTTAGCACGGTACAAACTAGCTTTAGATATTACCTTTGGCGACCTGACAAACGCATAACCACCAAATCAAGCGGACGGAAAATGACTGTGTGCTTTCCGAAAAGCAAAACCAAATTGCGATGGGTGGATTCAATTTGCAAGTGCACCACCCCTGGCTTCATCGAACACTTCCTGGGGCGTCCGGTAGCCGAGGCACTTTCTCGGCCTGTTGTTCAG